>CANQWH010000041.1 GCA_947627495.1 uncultured Clostridia bacterium | reverse complement strand
AAATGATAATTTTATTAATTTAAAAGATTTATTAAAAAATCACTTTCAAATTTCAGATAGATTACTTATAAAATTAAAACATGAACAGAAGCTTTTTGTAAATAATACTAAAGCTTTTATTGATATGCCTTTACATTCTGGAGATTATGTTTCTGTTATTATTGATTTTATAGAGGGTAATTCTAATATTGTTCCTATAAAAATGGATTTAGAAATTATCTATGAAGATGATGCACTTCTTATAATAAATAAGCCTGCTGGAATGCCTGTTCACCCTTCTATGGAACATTACGAAGATAGTCTATCTAATGGAGTTAGATTTTATTTTGATAAAATAGGATTAAAAAAGAAAATTAGACCTGTTAATAGAATTGATAAAAATACTTCTGGTCTAGTAATTTTTGCTAAAAATGAGTATATTCAAGAATGTTTAGTAAGACAAATGCAAACTAAAGAATTTTTAAAAGAGTATATTGCTATTTGTGATGGAGTTTTTGAAAATACATCTGGAACTATAAATGTCCCAATTGCACGAAAAGAAAATAGTATTATAGAAAGATGCGTTTCTTCAAATGGTGATAAAGCTATTACTCATTATGAAGTTATAAAAACTTTAAATAACTATTCTATTGTAAAGTGTATATTAGAAACAGGAAGAACTCATCAAATTCGAGTTCATATGGCATATGTGGGTCATCCATTATTAGGAGATACACTTTATGGAAAGGCTTCTCACTTAATTGAAAGACAAGCTTTACATGCATATGAAGTTTCATTTTTGCATCCAATTACAAAAAATCATCTGAAATTTACAGCTGAAATTCCAGATGACCTAAAAAAGTTGTATTAAAATTAACATATTATTACAGTATTTTACACTCAAAACTAGCCAAACGCAGGAGTTCTATATTTTTTAAAAATTGAAGACCCCCGAAAAGCATCGAAGGCAATCGCCCTCGTGGGTTCAATTTAGAAAAAATATAGAACTCCTGCGTTTGGCGGACTTTATAGGCTTTATAGGCTTAAAATTAACTTATTACTTCTACATCGTATCCTATAAATAGTCCTGTTTCTATTACACCTACAATATTTTTTAGTTTTGTTTCAAATGTTTCATCTACATTTTCAAATTTTGCATCTACAATTAAATTTCCATTTTCTGTTATTACTGGTCCATCTTTTTTCTTTGCTAAACGTAGTTCTGCACTTGTTGCTCCTAATTCAAATAATTTTTCTTTTACTGCATATAAAGCATCTGGAAATACTTCAATAGGTATTGGAAATTTTTCACATGGTTTACTTACAAATTTGCTTTTATCTACTAGAATGTAACTTTTTTTAGAATTTGCTATTAGTAATTTTTCTCTAAACATTGCTGCTCCTCTACCTTTTACTAACCATTTTTGTGGAGTTACCTCATCTGCTCCATCAAAGCACCAGTCTGGCTTTGCTGTTACTAATGTTTCTACTGGTAAACCTAAATAGTTGCATACCATTCCTAATTCTCTTGATGTTGGTATGACTCTTATTTTTAAATTTTCCTCTTTTACTCTTTTTGCAATGGCTTGTACTGCTAAAAATGATGTTGACCCTGAACCTACTCCTATTACATCTCCATCTTTTGCTATTTTTGAAATTTTTTCTGCAATTGCTTGCTTTTCTTCTAAATTGCTAATTTCTCCATTCCATTCTAATTTTTGAACAATTTTTTCATTCCAATACATTTCTACCCCTCCTAAAATATTTTTCCATTTAAGCAATATAAAACCTACCCACCATCACAATCAAAGATTTTGGGTGGATCCCAGGAACCTTGTTTTTTTCACAATAAAATGAATAGCAAATAATTAACTTATTTACTATTCATTTTTGCTTGATTTTTAAACATCTGGTTCTACAATACCAAAATTTTTATTGTCTTTTAATTTGAATAAAACATTTACTTTATTTGTTTCTGAATTTATAAATGTTATAAATCTGTCTGCTGGTTTTTCTTGTAACTTTAATACAGCATCTTCTGGTGTCATTGGTTTTAAATCATAATATACTGTTTTTATTATTTCTCCTTCCGTCTCATTAACATGTGTTTCAACTTGTAGGTTCTTTATTGAATCTTCTTTGTTGTTTCTTTCCTTTTTTGTTTTCATTTTTCTTACTTGACCTTCTAGAATGTCTAAATCTTTATCTATTGATGCATATAAATCATTGTGAGCTGTTACTGCTCTATATGTATCTGAACTTGTTTTTACTGTCATTTCCGCAATTTGCTCATTTCTTTCTGTTCTTAATGTTAATGATACATCAAAGTTTTCTCCAAAATATTTTTCTAATCTGTCCATTTTTTTGTTTACGTAATCTTTTATTGCCTCTGTTGCTGATACGTCTTTTCCTAAAATTGTTATGTTCATAGTATTTTCCTCCTTCGAAATTTGTGAAGTAAATTTTGTATCTTCACTCTTAGAGGAACAGTTTATATAATCTGTCCTCTCATTTTTTTATATTTACATGTTTTGTATATAATATAAATATTATAACCTATTATATAATTTTAGTACATAATAATATCTATTCAGATTGTTCACCTATTTTCTTTAAGCTTATTTTCCCTTGTTTATCAATATCAAGTACTTTTACTATTACTCTATCTCCTATTGCTAAAACATCTTCTATTTTTTCTACTCTTTCCTTTGAAATTTTTGAAATATGAAGTAATCCTTCTTTTCCTCCGCCAATATCTACAAATGCTCCAAATGGCATTAATTTAGTAACTATTCCATCATAGTATTCTCCAACTTCAATCTCTCTTACTATTTTTTCTATTTTGTCTATTGCTTTTTCAGCACTTGCTTTGTCTATTGAATAAACTACTACTTTTCCTTCTTCAGAAATATCTATTTTTACACCTGTTTCTTCTATTATTTTGTTAATTACTTTTCCACCTGTACCGATAACATCTTTTATTTTTTCTGGATTTATTTGCATTGTTAGTATTTTTGGTGCATATTTAGAAACTTCTTCTCTTGGCTTTGCTATTTGTTTTAGCATAACTTCATCTAATATATATTGTCTTGCTTTTCTTGTTCTTGCAAAAGCATCTTCTATTATTTTATATGATAAACCATCAACTTTTATATCAACTTGAATAGCTGTTATTCCGTTTTTTGTTCCACCAACTTTAAAGTCCATATCTCCAAAGAAATCTTCTAATCCTTGAATATCTGTAAGCATTATATAATTATCTGGATTTTCACTATCTGTTACCAACCCCGTAGATATACCTGCTACTGGATTTTTAATTGGAACACCTGCATCCATTAAAGCTAATGTACTTCCACATATACTTGCTTGTGATGTTGAACCATTTGAACTTAATACCTCTGATACTACTCTTATTGTATATGGAAATTCTTCTTGACTTGGAATTACTGGTGCTAATGCTCTTTCTGCTAGTGCACCATGTCCTATTTCTCTTCTTCCTGGACCTCTTACTGGTTTTGCTTCTCCTACGCTATATCCTGGGAAATTATATTGATGTATATATCTTTTTGTTTCTTCTTCATCTAAGCCATCTAATAATTGCTCATCTGTAGTCATACCTAATGTTGCAATTGTCATTACTTGTGTTTGACCTCTTGTAAATATTGCACTACCATGAACTCTTGGTAAGAATCCTACTTCACATGAAAGTGGTCTTATTTCATCAATTTGTCTTCCATCTGGTCTTTTATGTTCATTTAATATCATTGCTCTTACAGATTTCTTTTCTAATTTATATAAACTATCTGCTATATCTGTTTTTATTTCTTCTGCTCTTTCTTCTCCGTATTTTTCTACAAAATATGCTTTAACATCCTCAGCTAATACTTCCATATTTTTATCACGTGTTTCTTTGTCTTGAGCTTGTACATCTTTATACATTCTATCATAGAAGTTTGTTTCTATTTCTTCATATATATCATGATCTACTTCAAAAGATTTATATTCAAATTTTGGTTTTCCTATTTCTTCTTTAATTTTTGAAATAAATTCACAAACTTTTTTAATTTCAACATGACCTTGTTTTATCGCCTCTAACATTTTATCATCTGGTAATTCTTTAGCTCCTGCTTCTATCATTGCAATCTTGTCCATTGTTCCAGCAACTAATAAGTCTAATTCTGATTTCTTTCTTTGTTCAAGTGTTGGATTTATAACAAATTGTCCATCTATATAACCTACTTTTACAGCTGCTGTTGGTCCTCCAAATGGTATATCTGATATTGCAAGTGCTGCTGATGTTCCAATCATTGCACAAACTTCTGGTGAATTGTCTATTTCTACTGATAATACTGTTGCTGTAACTACAACATCATTTCTAAAATCCTTTGGGAAAAGTGGTCTTATTGGTCTATCTATTGCTCTAGACACCAATATTGCTTTATCTGCTGCTTTTCCTTCTCTTCTTGTGAAACCTCCTGGTATTTTACCAACTGAATACATTTTTTCTTCATAATCTACTGATAAAGGGAAAAAGTCAATTCCATCCCTTGGTTCTTTAGATGCAACAACATTTACCATTACAACTGTATCACCATATCTTACTAATACATTAGCATTTGCAAGTTCTGCTAACTTTCCTGTTTCTATTGTAAGTGTTCTTCCTGCTAATTCCATTGAGTATGTTTTAAACATAAATTTTCCTCCTTCTTTTTTAAGATAATCTTATTATGCAGGTAACCTCTAAAATATATTCTTCTACTTTTATTACATTCATATAAAGCCTCTTTTGATTAGAATACATTTTGCAAGCTACTTTACATAATTTTGACTACCTTAGATAGCACAACAAGGCGGATAAGTATCCGCCTTTAATTGTTATTATTTTCTTAAATTTAATTTTTCAACTATTTCTCTATATTTTGGTAAATCATTCTTAGATAAATAGTTTAATAGGTTTCTTCTTTTACCTACCATTTGTAAAAGTCCACGTCTTGAATGATTATCTTTTTTGTGTACTTTTAAATGTTCTGTTAATTCATTAATTCTTTGTGTTAAAAGAGCTATTTGTACTTCTGAAGATCCTGTATCTTTTTCATCTCTTCCAAAGTTTTTAATGATTTCTTGTTTTGCTTCCTTTGTCATAGTGTAATCCTCCTTTTCATTTTATTTGCCTTAAACTGAACTTAAAGCGGGATTTTTCTTTTAAGCTAAGTATAAGGTAATTTTTACCTTCTCTATTGTACTACAAAATACTCATAAATGCAAGTGTTTTATATTATTTTTTAGTAATAAAATCATTTAAAAAATAGGATATTAATAATATTTATATCTTCACGTAGTTTAATTACTATTCATATTATATTAACAGCTCTAGCAAAGTAAAAATTCATTTATTCTATTTATAATTTTTGGAGATTATGATGATTACAATCAGTTTATGTATGATAGTAAAAAATGGATGTTTTTTGAAAAACAAATCAACTAGTCAAATTGACTAGTTGTAATTTGGCTGGGGTACTAGGATTCGAACCTAGGAAATGTCGGAGTCAGAGTCCGATGCCTTACCACTTGGCGATACCCCAATATTTAAATTTTCTATAAATAAGTTCTCCACCCACCATTTTAGACCATGGTGGGTACTTTTTAGAGAATTTTATTCATTTTATTATTTTAATTTGTTTGGATATATTGCAACATTTCCTAATTCTGCTTCAATGTTTAATAATCTATTATATTTTGCAACTCTATCTGTTCTACATGGTGCACCTGTTTTTATTTGTCCTGCATTTGTTGCAACTGCTACATCTGCTAATGTTGTATCTTCTGTTTCTCCTGAACGATGTGATACAACTGCTGTATATCCATTTTTCTTTGCTAATTCAATAGCATCTAATGTTTCTGTTAATGTTCCTATTTGATTTAATTTAATTAATATACTATTTGCTGTTTTATTATCTAATCCTTTTTGTAATCTCTTAATATTTGTTACAAATAGGTCATCACCTACTAATTGTAGCTTGCTTCCTAATGTATCTGTTAATTTTTTCCATCCTTCCCAATCTTCTTCTGCAAGTCCATCTTCTATTGATACTATTGGGTATTTATTTGCTAAGTCAACTAAGAATGCAATCATTTCATCAACTGATTTTAATTCTTTTGTTTTCCAGAAATAATAACTTCCTTCTTTTCCTATTTTCTTAGCTTCATCATACATTTCTGTACTTGCTACGTCTAATGCTAAAACAACATCTTTACCTGGTTTGAATCCTGCTTCTTCAATAGCTTCTACTATTAATTTTAAAGCTTCTTCATCACTTGATAGGTTTGGTGCAAATCCACCTTCATCTCCTACACCTGTTGCTAGTCCTTTTGATTTTAGAACTTTTTTAAGTGTGTGGTATATTTCTGCTGCCATTCTCATACATTCACTAAATGATTTTGCTCCTATTGGCATAATCATAAATTCTTGAATGTTTACTGTGTTATCTGCATGTTTTCCACCATTTAATATGTTCATCATTGGAATTGGTAATGTTTTTGCATTAACTCCACCAATATATTTATATAAGCTCATTCCAAGTGCATTTGCTGCTGCTCTTGCAACTGCAAGTGATACACCAAGTGTTGCATTTGCTCCTAATTTTCCTTTATTTTCTGTTCCATCTAATTCTATTAATTTTTTGTCTATTTCTACTTGGTCAAATACGTTCATATCTTCTAATGCTGGAGCAATTATTTCGTTTACATTTTGTACTGCTTTTGTTACTCCTTTTCCTAAGTATCTTGATTTGTCTCCATCTCTTAATTCAACTGCTTCAAAACTTCCTGTTGATGCTCCTGATGGTACCATAGCTACTCCATTTGAGCCATCTGCTGTTACAACCTCAACTTGTACTGTTGGGTTTCCTCTAGAGTCTAATATTTCTAGAGCTTTTACTTCTTCAATTGGTAAATATTCTTTCATAAAGTTTTTCCTCCTTCAATCTTAAAAACAAATTTATATTTGTTTCAATATATATTTAAAATTTATATATATTTTAATTTAACATCTATTTTTCTATTAATGATGTTCCTGTCATTTCTTTTGGCTGTTCTATTCCCATAATATCTAACATTGTTGGTGCTAAATCTGCTAATCTACCAGGTTTTAATGTTGCTTGTTTTCCAACCAAAATTAATGGTACAACATTTGTTGTATGTGCTGTATGTGGTTCACCTGTTGTATAATCTATCATCTGTTCAGAGTTTCCATGATCAGCTGTTATTAACACTACACCTTGAACTTTTTCTATGCTTTCAACAACTCTTCCTACACATGTATCTATTGTTTCTATTGCTTTTATTGCTGCTTCTAGGTTTCCTGTATGTCCTACCATATCTGGATTTGCATAATTTAATATTATACAATCATATTTTTGACTTTCTATTGCTTCTACAACTTTATCTGTTACTTCTATTGCACTCATTTCTGGTTGCATGTCGTATGTTTCTACTTTTGGTGAAGGCACAAGAATTCTATCTTCGCCGTTATATTGCTTTTCTTCTCCTCCATTAAAGAAGAAGGTAACATGTGCATACTTTTCTGTTTCTGCTATTCTTAATTGTGTTAAACCTCTTTTTGAAACAATTTCTCCAAAAGTATTTTTTATTTCATCTTTCTTAAATACAATATGAACATTTTCAATTGTTTCATCATAGTTTGTAAAACATACATAGTACAATGGGAAATATTTTCTTTCAAATCCAGTAAATTCTTTATCTACAAGACTTCTTGTTATTTCTCTTGCTCTATCTGGTCTGTAATTAAAGAATATAACTGAATCGTTTTCAGAAATTGTTGCAATTGGTTCATCTCCATTACATATTAGTGTAGGCAATACAAATTCATCAAATATTTCCTTTTGATATGAATCTTCTATTGCTTTTGTTGCAGATGTTGCTTTTTCTCCTATGCCATTTACTAATGCATCATAAGCTTTTTGTACTCTTTCCCATCTTTTATCTCTATCCATTGCATAAAATCTTCCTGTTATACTAGCAATTTTTCCAACACCTTTTTCTGCCATTTTTTGTTCCAGTTCTGTAATAAAATTTTCTCCTGATGCTGGTGGAGTATCTCTACCATCTAAGAAACAATGAACATATACATCTTCAAAATCTCTTCTTTTTGCTAGTTCCAATAATGCATATAAATGGCGAATATGACTATGTACTCCTCCATTTGATAATAATCCCATTATATGTAATTTTGAATTATGTTTTTTACAATTTTCTATTGCTTCTATTAATTCTGGTATACTGAAAAAGTCTCCATCTTCTATTGTTTTTGTTATTCTCGTTAGTTCTTGATAAACTATTCTACCTGCTCCAATATTTGTATGCCCTACTTCTGAATTTCCCATTTGTCCATCTGGCAATCCTACATCTAAGCCACTTGTTTTTATTATTGTATTTGGATTTTGTTTAAATAATTTATCTATCACTGGTGTATTTGCTAATGCTATTGCATTTCCTTCTTTATTATTATTAATTCCAAATCCGTCTAATATCATTAGCATGGTTAATTTTTTATCCATATTTTTTATCATTCCTTTTCTAAGGTACAAATTAGTTTAAAAATTTATTTTTAAACTATAACTTCCCTTTTTAGTTAAACTGCATTTACTATTTTAGCAAATTCATCTGGTTTAAGACTTGCTCCACCAACTAATCCTCCATCTATATCAGACATTTCGAATAGTTCTTTTGCATTTCCAGATTTTACACTTCCACCATATTGAATTATTACTTTATCAGCATTTTCTTTACCATACATATTTACTAATTCTTCTCTAATCCATTTGATGGTTTCATTTGCATCTTCTTTTGTTGCAGTTTTTCCTGTACCTATTGCCCAAATTGGCTCATACGCTACTATTGTACTTGTAATTTGGTCATTTGTCAAGTCCTTTAATCCTAATTTAACTTGATTTGTGACAACCTCTTTTGCCTTTCCAGATTCTCTTTGTTCTAAGCTCTCGCCTACACATACTATTGGTTTTAATCCAACATTATGAGCTGCTTTAACTTTTTTATTAACTGTTTCATCTGTTTCTGCAAAATATTGTCTTCTTTCAGAGTGTCCTAGTACAACATATTCAACTCCAATTGATTTTAACATTTGTGGTGATACTTCACCTGTATATGCACCATTTTCTTCCCAGTGCATATTTTGTGCACCTATTTTTATATTTGTATTTTGTGCAGATAGAATTGCATAAAATAAATCTGTATATGGAGCACATATAACTACTTCATTTTTTGTATCTTTAACTAATGGTGCAAATTCTTCAAAAAATGATATTGTTTCATTTGGTAATTTATTCATCTTCCAATTACCTGCTATTACTTTCTTTCTCATACACTACACTCCTTTTTTATAGCTGATCAATATTAATATTATTAATATAGTTATCAACATCATATGTTGCAGTAATTAAATACATGTTTGTTGCAATAATTCCTTTTAAATCTTGCATATTATTTGACGTTAAATTTACTATATGTTCTGTATTTGTAGTATTATTTGTTTGAATAATTTTTAGCAATTCTTTTAATTGTTCTCCAGATATTGATCCTAAATAAGATGTGAATTTTGAATTAAATTCCATACTCTCCAAAATTTGATTTGAATTTCCTTCATCATCATTTCCTGATTCATCAGAAGATTCTGTAATAATTATTTCATTAATATAACCATCGTCATCATATGATGATATCTCAACATTATATGTTGTTGAGCTGTTTAAATCATCAACATCAGTTATTCCTTCTTCATTTAGTTCAACAATATGTTCAGAGTCTGTGCTATTATTTTCATCAATTGCATCAAAAAGGTTACGAACTTTTCTTGCACTTGCATCTTCCATCTCATATTGTGTAAATTTTGCATTAAATACTTGTACTGCTAACTCTTTTTCTGTTTGCTCACTAATATTATCATTGTCGTTATTTGAAATATTTTGATTATAAGCATTCACAATAGTTCTATTATTTGTACTATTATTATCTTGATTAATAACAATATATACTATTGCCCCTGCTAAAGCTATTATTAGTATTGCCACTATTACTATTAATATAATAATTATTGTATTTTTATTATTATTCATATTGCCCTCCTATATATTATTCTTTATCATTTAAGCATGCTATACCTGGTAATACTTTACCTTCTAAAAATTCAAGTGAAGCTCCTCCTCCTGTTGAAATATGCGTCATTTTGTCTGCTAATCCCATTTTTTCTATAGCTGCTGCTGAATCTCCACCACCTATTATTGTTATAGCATTACTCTCTGCAAGAGCATTTGCTATTTCTTTTGTTCCATCTGCAAATTTAGAAAATTCTGATACTCCAAGTGGTCCATTCCATAATACTGTTTTTGCATCTTTTATAGCCTCTTTGAAAATTTCAATTGTTCTTGGTCCTATATCTAGTCCCATAAATCCATCTGGTATTTCTTCTTTATCTACAAATTTATCTTCTCCATCATTTGAATATTCTGAAGAAACATGGTTATCTACTGGTAATAGTAGTTTTACACCTTTTTGTTTTGCTTTTTCTAAAAGTTCATTTGCCAAGTCTAATTTATCCTCTTCACAAATTGATGTTCCTACTTGGTGTCCTTCTGCTTTATAGAATGTATAAGCCATTCCACCACCTATAATTAATGTATCTACTTTTTCTAATAGGTTTTCAATAACTCCTATTTTATCTGATACTTTTGCTCCTCCTAATATTGCCACAAATGGTCTTTCAGGATTTTCTAATGCTGAACCTAAAAATTCTAATTCTTTTTCAATTAAAAATCCAGATACTGCTGGTAAATAGTCTGCTACACCTGCTGTTGAACCATGTGCACGGTGTGCTGTACCAAATGCATCATTTACATAAATTTCAGCAAATGAAGCAAGTTTTTTAGCAAATTCTGGATCATTTTTTTCTTCTTCTTTATGGAATCTAACATTTTCTAATAAAACTATATCTTGATTTTTCATGTTAGAAGTTAATTTTTGAGCATCTTCTCCAATTACATCTTTTGCAAGAGTTACTGGTCTTTCTAATAATCTAGAAAGTTCCTCTGCAACTGGTTTTAAAGAGTATTTAGGGTTCACTTCTCCCTTTGGTCTTCCTAAATGTGAACATAATATAACTTTTGCATCATTATCTAATAAATACTCAATTGTTGGAATTGCTCCTCTAATTCTTCTATTATCTGTAATTTTACCTGTTTCACTATCAATAGGAACATTAAAATCACATCTCACAAGAACTTTTTTCCCTTTAACATCAATGTCTTTTATTGTTTTTTTATTCATAAATTCCTCCTATATATGTAAACTTCATGCAGGAGTTTATTTACTCCCGCACTACAGTTAATAGCTTTTCCCATGAATAATTAAATATACATCTTATCATGGATTTAAAGCATATCTATAATTATATTATTTCTTAGAAATATAAATAGCTAAATCTACTAATTTATTTGAATATCCCCATTCATTATCATACCATGCAACTAATTTAACAAATGTATCTGTTAATTGAATTCCTGCTTTGCTATCAAATATTGATGTATGATTGTCATGTATAAAGTCTGATGATACAACATCTTCATCTACATATTCAATTATTCCTTTGAATTCATTCTCAGATGCTTTCTTAACTGCATTACATATTTCTTCATATGTTGCTGGTTTTTCTAATGTACATGTTAAATCTACAACTGATACATCAATTGTTGGTACTCTAAATGCCATACCTGTTAATTTTCCATTTAATTCTGGTATAACTTTTCCAACTGCTTTTGCTGCTCCTGTTGATGATGGTATAATATTTGCAGCAGCTGCTCTACCACCTCTCCAGTCTTTCTTAGAAGCTCCATCAACTGTTTTTTGTGTTGCTGTTGTACTATGAACTGTTGTCATTAAACCTTCTTTAATTCCAAAGTTATCATGTATAACTTTTGCTAAAGGTGCTAAACAGTTTGTTGTACAAGAAGCATTTGAAACAATTGTCATACTTGGATCATATTTATCATTATTAACTCCCATAACAAACATTGGAGCATCTTTTGAAGGTGCACTTATTATAACTTTTTTAGCTCCTGCATCTATATGAGCTTGTGCTTTTTCTAATGTTGTAAATACACCAGAACATTCAAGTACAAATTCTACTCCTTCTCTTCCCCAAGGAATATTATGTGGATCCATTTCATTATATACATTAATTGACTTACCATTTACTATTAATTTATTATCCTCGGCTCTAACTTCCCCATTAAATCTTCCATGTACTGTATCAAATTTTACCATATATGCCATATAATCTGCTGTTATAAA
>CANQWH010000040.1 GCA_947627495.1 uncultured Clostridia bacterium | reverse complement strand
AAAAATCCTGATACTAATTTTTCTCCTGGACTTGCTGCATGTACATAATTTGGCATAATAAAATTGCTTACCATTATTATTGTTATTAGTACTATTAATATTTTCTTTATTATTGTATTATTTATTAAAAATTTCATTTAAAAGTTTGTCCCCTTTCCGTAAAGGTTTACATTCTATTTTATTATACCATATTTTTCTAGTATTTTAAAGGTTTTTATGTAAATTTATTGATTTCTTTCTGCTAATTTGTTTAAATTTGTCTCCATAAATTCAAATTCTTTTCTTGTTGGTGTTATTTGTAATATTGCTGTATCTGCACCAACTTTAAATAATCCTTCTCCTATTGTGCATGTTATTAAGAAGTTTGCTTCTCCTTCGCTTAATTTAAATACTTCTTTTAAGTATTGTATTTCTGATTTATCTTGTGCTAAAAATAGCTTTGTATCTGAAGATGTTAATACTGCTTGTGCTTCTGGTTTCTCATAGAAGTCTTGGAATCTCTGTGATACTATTGCAAGTGAAACATTTCTTTTTCTTGCACGTCTTGCCATTTTATTTAAAAAGTCTACAGCTTCTGGGAATGGTAATAACATCCATGCCTCATCAACTAAAACTCTTTTTTTGGTTGCTTTATTTCTATCTTCACTATTTTTCTTTACGAATTTTTCCCATATCCATGAAAGTAATATTTGCTGTGCAAGTGGTCTTGCAAATCTTTCTTCCAATTGAGATATATCTAGGTTTATAAATGGCACATCCTCCAATAAGTCAAATGTTGATTGTCCATCAAAATATGCCATTTGCCCATTTAGCTCTCTTACATATTGTTTCATAACTTTCTTTAAATAACTATAATGGAATGTATAGTTTTCATCTGTATTTTCTTCTGCTTTTTTTAATAATGTTTTGTACCATGAACCTATTGTTGGCATTTCTTTCTTTTCTCTTGATAAACCTCCAAGCCTTATACCTCCACCTGTTGAATTTGTATATAAGCTATTTGGATCTGCTGTAATCCCACATCTTGTATATTCTTCTGCAACTGCTTCTGCTATTATCTGTTTTGTAAGCTCATTTACTTCATCACTTCTTGTGCTTCCTCTTGCCATTGTAATTAATGCTTGAGTTACGTCTTCTATTTTATTTTCTACATTTAATACTGTTCTTTCTCTTCCTGTTATTTCATCTTTTACTTTTTCTTCTTCTATATCAAATAAATTTATTATAGTTTCTGATGTTGGACTTACAACAACATTTATACCACCTAAACTTTCAGCAACTATTTTATATTCACCTTCTGCATCTAGTGCTAAACTTTCAATTCCCATTAAAACTGCTGAACGTGATATTAATGTTTTCATTGTAACAGACTTACCTGCACCAGATTTAGCAAATACTACCATATTGTAATTTGCTAAGCTTGGATGGAAGTTATCAAATAATACCGGTACACCAGTTTGTTTGTTCATTCCTAGTGGTATTCCACTTAAATGTCCTACTTCCGATGTTGTAAATGGGAATACTGTTGCCATTGAATTACGGTCAAATGTATGTGTTCTTTTAATGGCATCTTTCATAAGTGGTATGTTTGATTGAAATGCTTCATCTTGCATTGCCCATGCAGATTTTATACCTACTAATGTTTTTGATAATTCTGTTGCAAGTAATTTAGAATATGCTTCTAAGTTTTGCAAGTTGTATGCAAAAAGTGTTGCTACTATTGATGCTTCAAATAATTTATTAAAACCAGAAGCTATTTCATCTCTTAAGCCTTCTGCTTCCATTCTTTTTTGGGCTAATATACTTTCACGGTTTATATTTCCTCTATCTGCTGCCACAATTCTCTCTGTTTCTAACTGATTTATTACTTTATTTAATTCATTTTGTGACCTTGCTTCTGGCACTGGATTTATGTATATTGATGTGTTTATATCTCCAAACAAATACATATCTCTAAAAAGCTCTGGAAATGTACACATACGTGGAAGACTTGATACAAAGAAGCTTCTTGCATATCTAGTTGTATTTGAAATTATCTCTAGGTGATCTATGTTAGATGCATCTATTCCTGAAGGTGCAATTAATTCTTTTATAGTTTTCTTTCTTAAGATATTGTATTCTGGTTCATTATTTCTTAAACTATTTTGCATTTGAAACTCTTCTTGTTCTCTTTTTTGTTTCTTGCTCATTACTATTTTCCCCCTCTTCAGTGTTTTTTATCTTTTCTATTGCTTTTTCTGTAACATCTTTGCCTACATATTTTTCGTTTTCCTTTAGTAATGCTTCTGCCATTTGTCTAACTAGTTCATTGAATTGTTGTTCTTTTTTGCTTATTTTTCTTTCTTTTTCTAATCTTACTTCATCTATTGTTTCTTTTGCTAAGTCTATTGCATCTTTTTCTATCTTCTCATCTATTGCTTTCATTCTCTTATCTAAAACATCTGGTGCAGTTGAATATAATTCATTATAACCTGCTTGTATTGCTCTTTCTACACTATATGTTTCTGATTCATCTCTGTTATATGCTATGTATAATAATTCTACTAATTCATTTGAATTTAAAATTCTACATTTCATTTCACAAGAGAATAAAACTCTAATTAAACTTTGTGCTCTTGTATACAATTCAGAGAAAATCATGCTTTTCTTTTCTTCTTCATCTAATAAATCTGTTCCTATTTCAGCTGCATAGTATGGAATAACTATGTAATAATGTTTTCTTAATACATTTTTATTTTGGCTAGTTTTTTGTATATCATTTACAACATCTTGTCCATATTCATATAAGTTCTTTATTCTTATTAATTCTCTTCTTACCATTTCTACTTGTTTTTCATTGTATGTCTCAGCTTTTAACATTCTATTATATTCTTGTTGTTTGCCATCTAATTCTTTTTTTATTGTTGCTAATCTGTTTTTGTAATTTTGAATGCTTTCTCCTATGTTTACTGTTCTTGTTTGTGTATATAATTGAATTGGATATCTTAATGTGTTTAAGAACTGAACAAATCCAGCTTCAACTGCTGTTTTTTCAACTTGAGACATCAAATCGTAATTTATTCCTTCACATTCTATTACCATTAAATATCTAGCACCTTTATCTTGTACTATCATATTATCTTCAATTTTATCAAATTGCATAAAATTTTCTATGGATTTTACTGTATATTGTTTCGCAATTTTGGTTGAAGCACTAGTCGTTCCCAATTCTTCTTCTTCCTCTTTCTTTGCCTTACGGTTCATATTCCAATAAATAAAAACCAAAAATATTATAAAGAATATTAAAAACACTAATAATACTGTTAACCCGCCCATTAATTCATCCATTATTTTTCTCTCCTTTTATGATAATTATGTTATTAAATTGCTAATTTTCTTATATACGTTATAAACACATCACTAAATTATCTATTTTTTCTTTATGTAATAAGATTTCAAACAAGTTTTATTTTTGTGCTGTATCTTTTTCTGTACCTAAGTATGTATAAATAAGATTGCCTTTTTTTCTAAACTTTAACCATCTTAAAAATGCTTTATCTATTGATTCCCCGCCCAATTTTCTTGCTAATTCAAATCCATTCGTTTCTGGAATTTTAAAGGTTGCAATAACAAAACCTATTGCTGCAAAAAAAAGTGCTAAGCCTATTCCAAGCCAGGTAAGTCCTAATAAACTTCCAAATATAAAATAAAATATAAGTCCAAATGCTCCTCCAATAGATGTATATATTAATGATTTGGTTGTAAAAATTACTAATATTCTTCCGTTCGCCTTTTACATTTCTTGGTATATCATGTGTTGCCAAAGTTATTCCCCCTTTGTAATTTTCCTATTTATATAATAACACATATTGTCTTAAATTGTAACATTTTATATTAATGTAATAAAAACTTAATATTTTTGTAATATTTTTGTAATATTTGAAGACAAAAAAAACTGATCCAAAGACCAGTTTTTTTATATGTATATCGTTATTTCTATGTTGTTGTTGTGAATACATCAAATAGTAATTTTGCAATTGATGTAGCTCCCATTACAACAACTATACCTACTACTAATGGTATTAAAGATTTCTTGTATTCTGCCTTTTCTTCTAAGCTTCCCATCATATATTTAATACCTAAAATTGCTATAATAACTGTACCACCAATAATTGCAATCCAACGAAGTATTCCTAATACTTTTCCTAATATTGTTAGCATGCCATCAGTTTTTGTTGGGTCTTTTATAGTTATAGAATCAATTAATGTACTTGCATCATTAGTTGCAAAAACTGGAGTAGCTACCATTACTAACATAACTGCAATCATTAGTATAGAAATAATTTTCATTGTTTTTGTCATATTTTTTCTCCTTTCTTTTATAAATATTTTTATTTTGAACTTTCTTAATTTTATTTAAGAAAAAGTTAATAACTTTATTATAATACATATCGGTCAATAGTTTTTCTACATGCGGGATTTCTGCATACTACTGAACCACTTCCCTCTCTTAGGCTTTCCATTTGACTAGGAAGTAATTCCTGTCCACAATATGGACAACTTCCTACTTCTGAAGATGGTGAAGATGGTACACTTGGTGTTGGTGAAACCGTTTCTCCTATAGTTATTGCTATCTTCCATATAGTAAGTGAAGCAAATACTACAAATACACCCACTACATAAGGTATTAATGTTTCTTTTATTTTTGCTTTTTCATCAACACTTCCCATTATAAATTGTATACCTATTACCATCCCTATAGCAACTGCTAATACAATTGCTATTGTGAATAAAATATTAAATATGTAATCTGAAGTTTCCTCCAATGCTCCATTATCAATGGGATTACTATTTGCTGTACTTAAAAAATTATCCCCTTGTGATATTACCTCATCAATTGCATATACACTATTATTCATATACATAACTGCTGCTGTTAATACTAAAATTATAATTATAACTTTTTTCAGCATTATTATCACCTCTTATATTTCTGCAACATTTGCTATTAGTTTTACTACTATTGATGCTGCCATTAACATAAAGCAACCTATTATATATGGTATCATGCTTTTTTTATATTCTGCTTTTTCTTCTACACCATTAAGCATAAATTTCAATCCCATTACTGTTAAAGCTATTACAGCAATTACTATACCTAATGTACTTATCCACCCAATTACTACTCCTGCTTTCCCAAAAAAGGCTGATGAACTTGACCCACTTTTCCTTGGATCATAACCTTGAAAATCGAATGCATTTACATATAAAATATTTGTGCAAATAAAAATGATTAATATCAATGTTGTTAAAATTTTAATTATTTTTTTCTTCATTTCTATTGCACCTCCATTATAAACTTAAATATCAACTTTATTATAGCATTTTTTTATGTTTCTTGCAACTTTTTTATGTTAATTTTGTTATAATTTTCTATATTTAATATTATTTTAATAGTTTTGTCGAATTTTGTCAATTGTTTTTTAATTTTTATGTGAATAATTTATTAATCAAAATTTATTTTATAAACTATATATTCTTCTGCTGAATAGAAACATTCTTCTGTTTCGAATAATTTTTGTAATTTATTATCTTTCACTAGTTTTTCTACTATCTTTTCATCATTTAATTCATTTACTTTCTTTCTTGAAAAAATATAATATAAATTTTCACTAGTTCCAAATTTTTGTTTTAATTTTTCTAGGAAGTTTTCATCTAATTGTTCATAAGTAGCATCATCCCATGTTGCAAATGTAAAATATCTATCCCCTTGGATTAAATAGAATTTTATATCTTTTGTATATGGAACAATTGCACTGCAAAATTCAGGTTGATCTCCTGTTATCATTATGCTTCCTTTTTCAAGTTTTGAATTGATAAAATACGCCACTTGATAGGATGTAGAAAAATTAAAAAGTATCTCATATCTAACAAACATTATACTTTCTATAATACTTAAAATTGTAAGTATTATAAGAATTGTGTTTTCTATTTTATCATCAGTAATCTTTGCTTTTTTATATGTTTTATATTTTCTAACCCACATGAAAAAGAATACTACAAATAGAGCTGTTTGTGCTCTTTGATATGACGTACTATATATAAATGCATAAATTATATATTGCCATAGTATTATTAGAAGCATTTCTAAAAAGTCTATTTTATGATTTATTATTTCAAGTATTATTATTATTCCAATTAAGATAAAAATAGTTCTCATATTATGGGAATTATTGGTCAATATAGGGAAAATATGTTGTATCATTATATTAGGTTGCATTATTGTAATGTCGAATATTCTATTAAGTATCGTACTTTCAATTCCTACATCTTTGTTAGTTGTTAAACATCCCATTAATGGCATTGCAGATAGTAATAATAATATAACAATTAATACAAAACTTTGTATTATTCTTTTGTTTTCTTCCTTTGTATTCGTTTTTCTCGCCTTGAATTGTTCTATGTAAAATTCTAGCAATAAAATTCCTACCATTCCTAACATAATAACATGCGTATTTGCTAATAATGCGATGCTTAAAATATATCTTATTGGTTTTGTTTTTCTATCTTTATAAAATATTGCCATTAATGTTATTGCTAATGGAATTAAGCAGTAACACCTTGCTATTGCTGGGAAGAAATATATCATTGGAGCTGTAAATATAAACAAAACTTTTTTCCACTTTTTAAATGGTGCTTTTTTTAGTATCAACCATGCTGATATTACTGTAATTAACCAACTAATAATATTGTTAGTTATATATGGAAAACCTAATTTTGCAAATGGCATTATTATAAAATACCATATTAAGAAATGTCCTTCATATTTCATTTGTGCTATTAATTCTGTTATATTTAAATCTCTTGCTATTAGCCATGACTGTGCTTCATCTCTCCATGGTTCATGGAATAATAATATAACAAGTGTAATAATTGAATATACAGAAATTAAACAAATATTACTTATGTTTTCCTTAATCCACTTTTTCATTAACTTTCTCCTTTGTCTCATGATATTCTTCTTCTGTATTTATGCTCCATATATTATCCTTAGTTTTTATTCCTTGTTTTATGTTTTTTACTGCTTCTATAGCTGTTAGCATAGAGTGATCCATGTTATTATACCTATGTTGTCCGTTTCTTCCTATACAGTATAGATTTTCATAACCGTTTAGGTAATCTATAAGCTTGTCTATATTTTCATAAGTATCAAAATATGCAGGGTAAGCTTTTTTTATTTTTTCTCTATGTGAATCTAGAACATCCTTTTCTTCAATAATTCCCATGCTCACAAGTTCTTTTATCGCAAATTTTACGAATTTTTCATCACTCATGTTCCAGTATTCATCACCCTCATTACAAAAATACTCTAATCCTATCCATACATTTTCTTCTGGATTTTGTACCATATATGGTGACCAATTATTAAAGATTTGTATTCTCCCTAGCTTTACTTCTGGTTGTTGAACATAAATCCAACAATCTGGGACTATATTTCCTAATGTTTTTATCTCTGTTTTGTTTTTTAAATTTAATTTTTTAAGCAGTAAACCTACTGTCATAAAATCTCTATATGGTAATCCTTTTGCAATTGTTTCTATTTCTTTTGGTATTTTTTCTCCCTCCATGTCCTCTACTAAATCTTTTAGCGGCATTGATGATATAAATATATCTCCATAAATTGTCTCTTGCTTTCCATTTACCATACATTCTACTGATTCGATTTTGTTATTTTTTACATTTATTTTCTTAACTGAATGTTGCTTTAGAATTTTTCCTCCTTCTTGCTCTATTTGATTTGCTAAAATTTCCCAAAGCTCTCCAGGTCCATATTTAGGATACCAAAATTTTTCTATTAATGATGTTTCTACTTCTCTTTGAGTCTTAAAAACTTTACTAAACATATTTTTTAATATTATTCCTATTGAAATTGTCTTTACTCTTTGTGCTCCCCAGTCTGCAGATATTTTGCTTGGATGTCTTCCCCACACTTTTTCTGTATATTTTTCAAAAAACATACTATATAGCTTTTTCCCAAAGTGATTTATATAAAAATTCTCTAATGAGTCTTCTTTTTTCTTAACAAAAATTGATTTTGAGTAACTCATTCCTACTTTTACAGTTCTTATAAATCCCATGTTTTTCAATGTTTCCCATTTTAAAGATATAGGATAATCAAAGAATTTATTTAAATAGTAAATTCTAGATATTCTATCTCTTACAAGCATTACCCTATCTTCTTTATTTGGATTTGGTCCGTTTTTTTCTAATTCTTTTTCTCTACCTAATTTTTCATCATCAAATGATGGATATCCTTGGAGTGGCATTAGTTCCTTCCAAAAGTTCATTACAGTTTCATCTTTTGAAAAAAATCTATGTCCTCCAATATCCATTCTATTACCATTATATTTTATTGTTTTAGAAATTCCTCCAACTTGGTTTTCTTCTTCTAAAATAACTACTTCATATTCTTTATTACCTTTTTCTTTTATTAACTCATATCCTGCGGTTAATCCTGCAGGTCCTGCACCTATTATTACTACTTTCTTCATAAGCATATCCCTCACTTGTTACATTCTAACATAACTTATATGGGTTATGCAATACATTTTTTTATTTTAAATTATTTTCTGTAACTACATAAATATAAGCATAATTATCTATGATTACATATAAATTACTTTTCTTATTTTCTTGTATTTCGTATAGAATAATATTTTTACTATTTTGCTCAGCTAAGTCTATTAAATCTTCTAGCTTATCTATGTGCATTATTTGCATATTGTTTATATTTGGTTCATTTGTTACTGTGACAATTAAGTCTCTATAATATTTTATAATATTTCTAATATTCTCTTCATACATTTCTTCTGCAGTTTTATCGCTATTTTGCCTTATCTGCACTATTATTACTGTAATTCCTCCTATAATAAATAGTGCTCCTATTATATAATATATAACTTCATTAAGTGTGATATTATTGTTCTTTATAAATATTTCTTTATTTGTATTGTCTTGATAATTTTCCTTTACCTCAGTTACTGTATTTGTTATAGGTATATCTAATTCTATATAATCTTCTACTCTTTCATTATTTACACCCAAGTTTGATAGATTAATATAGTAGTTGACATCTAGTCGTACTTGTAATTCTGCGTTAATCACAATTCCATATGTATCTTCATATGCACGAACGAGATTATTATAGTATTCATAATCTATATTAATTTGTTCATCAATTGCAAATTCGTTATTATTTATTTGATTATTATTGCTATTTTCACTAAGCATAAATTTTCTTGCCCATATTTCTTTTTCTTGATTTTCTTCGTTTTTTACTGTTCCTATTAATTTCGCACTTATATTATAATTATATTCTATATTTTCTTTTTTATTTCCTTTGAAATTATATCTAAAGTTTATGGCAAATCTATTAATAGATTTTGAAGCATAATACTTATTAGGCGGAAGTATTTCACTTTCATAAAATGTATTTGGATTTAGTATTACTTCATAATAGTTTGCCTTTTTTGCTGTATAACTATATATAGGCACCATATTTTCTCTTAAGATTAATCCATTATTTATGAGAAATATACCTATAAAAATTAAAAAAATTGCTGATGAATTTATAACACGGTTAATCTTTGTATTATAATGTATTTTAATTTTGTTTCTGTACATTCTTTTAAATCTTTTCATAGATTCCCCCTTTTCTTTTTTATTTTATTCAATGTTCTTAAGTTTAGTTATTGTTTTATTTAACTATTTAAAAATTCATATAACCAAACTGATGGAAATCCTATATATTTAATATGAAATACATATAATCCTTTTATTTGTTTTATTTGTACAAATTTTTTATCTGCTACATTATTTCTATCTCCTTTTGTTCTATATTCTACTATGCCTCTTTCTTGTTTTATATCTATAATTCTATGGGCTATGTTTTGTTCTTCTATCCTATATATAATAATTGAATTTTTAGAAATTTCTTTTAATTCCTCATTGTTCATTTTTTTGAAAATTACTACATCACCTCTATTAAATGTTGGTGACATACTGTTTGAAACTATTGCTATTGCTTCATATTTAAATGCTCCTAACATAAATAAAATTAAAAGTAAAGATATTGAAATTGTTAATAAATAGCTAATTTTTGTAATTAGATTATCTTTTGTTTTTCTTATATCTTGCTTTTCTTTTGTGAATTTATATTTGAATATTACATATATTAGAGTCGCAGATAATATGCATGTTGAGCCTGTTATAAACCAATTTATATCTGGTAAAATTGGCAGTAACAAGATTACAAATTTATTAAACAATCTAAATGTTAATGATAGCGAATATGAGCCTTTTAGTGTTAGATAGGTATATAATATACTATATGCTATAAATGGTAATATATTAGAACAAATATATTCAAAAAGTTCTTTTTTATTTGAAGATAGATTAGCTAATGTATTATAACTAATCTCTACTAATATTAGAATTATTGTTAATAATATAAGAATTCCTTTGTTATCTTTATTTCTAGTAGCAATAACACATCTGGTAATTTCTATGCCAATTACTGGAATAATCTGTATTATTGTATTTTTTATTACAGCTAATATACTGTGGTTATATGGGTTTTTTAGGAAGCCAAATATAAAACCCACATAGAAGTACAAGATAACATGTATACACGAAATTACAACCATATATATAAAATATCTTCTATTTTTATTAAATTTAATGTAACATTTTTTCATGTATAATTTTATATATATCAATATACAACCCCAAAACATGGGATTTACCACATTTGTGTATATTATATTGTTTTTATTTATTAATGCTATTGTTATAAATATATATGCAAATATAATTATTAATAATCCTTTGTTTCTTATATATTTCATAAATTCACCTTATGTTCTTTTCCTCAAGTACACACCCACAATCTTTGATTTAAGAATGTGGGTGGATTTTTTATTATTCTTGTTCATATTCTATAATGCCTGTAATTGTTCTTGTCTTTACTGATGGTACTTCTGTAGTTGATGCAATATATTCTACTGTTAATGTAAATGTTGTTTGCTCTCCTGCATTCAATATATGGCTAATATCTGTTGTTACATAATTAATTGCTGGTGAGCCATCCATGTCCTCTTGAAAAATTACATTACCCAAAGTAGCATTAATTGTACCAGCATTTTCAATTGTTATTTCATAAGTTATTTTATCTCCTGGTTTTACTAATTTTGCATCAACTGTTATACTCGTATTAGTAAACTCAGGAGTTCCTGGATCACAACCATCACTAAAGCTTTGTACTTCAACATTAGCTACTTTTACATCCCATTCCCCTACAATTTCAGCAGTTCCATTTAATGTTAATTGGGTAGCAAATGCTGAATAACCTACTGCCATCAGCAATATAACAATTACCAATGCACCTATAATAATGTTTTTATTATTTTTCATTTTCAGCACCTCCTATGCTTACATTGGTTTTATAATTCATAAAAAATTCTACAATTTCTTTATGAATTAGACTTTACTTTTGTTATAATTAGTACAATTTTTATGAGACATAAAATATTTCTGCTTTTAATCTATTATATGTATTTTTTTATTTTATGTGAACAGTGTGGAACAATGGAGATTTAAGATTATTAAAGTAAAATTGAAATAAAAAAACATATTTTAGAAATTGCTCAACTAAATTTGTTGGAATTGGTAAAATTTATTTTCTCTTTTTTGGTAATTTTTGTATTGACTTTTATAAAAATTTTTAATATCCCTTGCTTATGTATCATAATTTTGATATAATTTATGCATATTAATTTAAGGAGGTATCGTATGGCATTAATTAGACCTTGTGCAGATTTAAGAAATAATTATAATGAAATTTCAAGAATTTGCCACGAAACAAAAGAACCAGTTTATATTACCAGAAATGGTGCTAATGATTTAGTAATACTAAGTGATGAGGCTTTTAAAAGTATTACTAATGCAAATAGAGAGTCTGATGATGAAAAAATTGAAAGACTTATTTCTGAACATTTTGATAAGCATTATGCTACTTTTGAAGATTTTAAAAAAGAACTTTGCCAAAAACTTGATGATGCACTTAACGAAATTAAAGAAGGCAAGGGCATTCCAATGGATATTGCCGTAGCAGAAATGGAGGAAAAATATGATTTACATTAACAAATATACTTCTCCTCCATTTTAATTTATAACCTACTCATATATTCATTTATATCTGCTTCATCTACTCTCATTGCTAATATTGTTTCTTCTATTAGTTTATCTAAGTCCCAGCCTAGCATTTCTGCTCCATCTTCTATTACTTTTCTTGAACAACCTGCTGCAAATTTTTCATTTTTATATTTTTTCTTTACAGATTTCAATTCCAAATCTTGAACACTTTTAGATGGTCTCATTATTGCTACTGCTCCTATTAAACCTGTTAATTCATCTGTTGCATATAAGATTTTTTCCATTTCATGTTCTGGCTTTATATCAACTGTTAATTTATATCCATGACTTGCTGTTGCATGAATTATTCTTTCATCTATTCCTCTTTCCCTCATTATTTCTTGGCTTTTAATACAATGTTCATTTGGGTATTGTTCAAAATCTAAATCATGTAATAATCCTACTATTCCCCAAAATTCTTTTTCTTCTCCATACCCTAATTTTTCTGCAAAATATTTCATTACTCCTTCTACTGTTAA
>CANQWH010000039.1 GCA_947627495.1 uncultured Clostridia bacterium | reverse complement strand
CTTTTTAATTAAACTAATAAAAATAACTTTAATATTTTATTTACTTTTTAGAATACTTATGTTAAAATGTATATACTTATTAAATAATATGAACATATTAAAAAAGAAAGTGTGGTAAAATAAATGTTAAAATTAACAAATATTACAAAAAATTATTTATCTGGAGATAATGAAGTGCAAGCATTAAAAGGGATAAGTGTAGAATTTAGACAAAATGAATTTGTATCAATTTTAGGGCATAGTGGATGCGGTAAAACCACTATGCTTAATATAATAGGAGGGCTTGATAGATACACATCAGGAGATTTAAGTATAAAGAATAAGTCTACAAAAGAATTTAAAGATAGAGATTGGGATACATATAGAAATCATTCTGTAGGTTTTGTATTCCAAAATTATAATTTAATTACACATCAAAGTGTATTAGCAAATGTTGAATTAGCTCTTACATTGTCTGGAGTATCTAAATCAGAAAGAAGAGAAAGAGCAAAAAAAGTTTTGAAAAAAGTTGGTTTGGAAGACCAGATGAATAAGAAACCAAATCAATTATCTGGAGGGCAAATGCAAAGGGTTGCAATAGCTAGAGCTTTGATTAACGACCCAGAAATATTATTAGCAGATGAACCAACAGGAGCATTAGATTCTTCAACAAGTGTTCAAATTATGGAATTATTAAAAGAAATTGCAGACGATAAACTAGTAATTATGGTAACACATAACCCAGAACTTGCAGAAAAGTATTCAACAAGAATAATAAGATTATTAGACGGTAAAATTGTAGATGATACAAATCCTTATGATGGAAAGGAAAAAGAAAAATATGATGATAGCAAGGTTAAAGGTAAAAAAACTCATATGAGTTTCTTTACAGCATTAACACTTAGTTTAAATAATTTAATGACAAAAAAAGGAAGAACACTACTAACAGCATTTGCTGGAAGTATAGGCATTATAGGTATAGCATTAATACTATCATTATCAAATGGTGTTCAAGAATATATAGATAAAGTTCAAGAAGATACACTTTCAACATATCCATTAACAGTACAAGAACAAACAATAGATATGACAAGTATGATGACAGAGTTAATGAATGTAGAAGATGATTCAAATAAAGAAATAGAAAATGGCAAAATATACTCTAAGAATATAATGTCTAGTATGCTTAGCATTTTATCAAGTGAAGTACAAACTAACAATTTAAAAGCATTTAAGGAATATATAGAAAGTGATTCTAGTAAAATGAAAGATTATACAAATGCAATACAATATAGTTATAACTTGAATTTAAATCTATATAGAAAAATGGAAGATGACACTTATTTACAAGTAAATCCAAATCAAATATTTAATGCTATTGGAATGGGTAGTATGATAGAGGCACAAAGCTCTAACCCAATTATGGATACTAGCATGATGATTTCTCAATATGATGTATGGTCAGAAATGCTAGATAACAAGGAATTATTACAATCACAATATGATGTTATTGCTGGTAGATGGCCACAAGCATTTAATGAAGTAGTTTTAATTGTTGGAAAAAATAATGAAATAAGTGAGTACACATTATATTCATTAGGAATGAAGGAACAATCTGAATTAGTAGAAAAGATGATGGCTTTACAAAAAGGTGAAAAAATAGAAAATGCAGAAGATATAACAGAGTATACTTATGATGACTTTTTAAACTTATCTTTTAAACTTTTACTAAATACAGATTATTATCAAAAAAATAATGGAGTATGGGTAAATAAATCTGCTGACAAAGTATATATGCAGGAACTATTAAATAATAGTGAAAATATAAAAATTGTAGGAATAATAAGACCAAATGAGGATGTAGTAGCTACATCAATTAGTGGTTCAATTGGTTATACAAGTGATTTAAAAGAATATGTTATAAATAAAATTAATGAAACAGAAATAGCAACTGAACAAAGGGCAAATCCAGAAATAAACGTACTTACAGGACTACCTTTCACAACTGGTACAACAAATGAACAATTTGATTATAATAATTTATCAGCAGAACAAAAAGCATATATGCAAACATTAAGTAGTGAAGAATTAGCAGAACTTATGGCAACATATACAAACAATAATAATGCAACATATGAAACAAATTTACAAACTTTAGGAATAGTAGATTTAGAAAGTCCATCAGCTATAAATATATATCCAAAGGATTTCGAATCAAAAGATGAAATATCTAACATAATTGAGGAATATAATAAAAAACAAAGAGATAATGGAACAGAAGAAAATGTAATAAATTATACAGATATAGTTGGCATAATGATGGATTCAGTAAGCACAATTATAAATGTAATTAGTTATATTTTAATAGCATTTGTTGCAATATCATTAGTAGTATCATCAATAATGATAGGAATAATAACATATATTTCAGTTCTTGAAAGAACAAAAGAAATTGGAATATTGCGTAGTATAGGTGCATCTAAGAAGGATATAACAAGAGTATTTAATGCAGAAACATTTATAGTAGGAATAACGGCAGGAATATTAGGTATAGGGGTAACTATTTTATTAATAATACCTACAAACATAATAATAAATAATTTTGCACAAATTTCGAATGCAGCGAAACTACCAGTAAATGGAGCAATAATATTAGTAATAATTAGTGTGATATTAACAATGATAGCAGGTTTAATACCATCGAGATTAGCAGCAAAGAAAGATCCAGTTGAAGCATTAAGAACAGAATAAACTGACCTTTTAGTATAATGACTTTTAAAACAAAGTATGATAGAATATAAAAATGAATTCAACATCTTATGCAAAAGATTGTGGTTGAGTACTTAAAACATATTAATTTACAACAATAAACTGTATTTGGAGGTATATATTTGGAAAATAAAAAATTTTATAATGTAAGAGATTTAATTGAAAATGCAATAAAATTACATCCTGATAATATTGCATTCAAATTAAAAGAAAAAAATGGAAAGAAAGTAAAATATGTAAACATAACTTATAAAAAAATGCAAAAAGATATTTTTGCATTAGGAACGGCAATAAATTCATTAAACAAAAAAGAAAAAAGAGTAGCTATAATTGGAAAAAATTGTTATCCTTGGATACTTTCATATTTAGCTACATTCTATGGAAACAATATAGTAGTACCATTAGATAAAGGATTACCAGATACAGAAATAAAAGATTTATTAGAAAGAAGTAAAGCAAATATTGTAATTTTTGAAGATAAGTACATTGATGTTATGAAACAAATAAAGAACGAAAAACTAGGCAGTGTAAAGCATTTTATATGTATGGAAGATAATACAGAACATTTCAAAACTTTAGCTCAATTAATGGAAGATGGCAAGAAAGAAATGAAAAGTGGCAATAAAAAAATTATGAGCACGAAAATTGATGATAAAAAAATGGCAGCAATTATATTTACATCTGGAACAACATCACTTGCAAAAGGTGTAATGTTATCTCAATATAACATAGCTTCAAATATTAATAGTATGCAAAGAATTATCTCAATATATGATACAGATGTTAATATGGCATTCTTACCATTTCACCATACATTTGGTTCTACAGGAATAATTCTATTCTTAAGCAGGGGAACTACAAATGTATTTTGTGATGGTTTAAGATATATCCAAAGCAATTTAGTAGAATATAAAGTATCAATATTTGTATGTGTTCCATTATTATTAGAAGCAATGTATAAAAAAATAATGCAAGAAGTAAAGAAACAAAATAAAGAAAAGAAAGTTGAATTTGGTAGAAAATTAAGTAAATTTTTATTAAAATTTAAGATAGATGTAAGAAGAAAAATATTTAAAGAAATAATAGATAAATTAGGTGGAAACTTAAGATATGTAGTAAGTGGAGCATCAAGTATAGATAAAAAGGTTGCAGAAAGTTTTAATGACTTTGGAATAATTACAGTACAAGGTTATGGTTTAACAGAAACTGCTCCTGTATTAATTGCAGAAACAGAAAGAACAATAAGATATGGCTCAATAGGTCATCCACTTCCAGATGTAGAAGCAAGACTAGAAGATAAAAATGAAGAAGGAATTGGAGAAATAGTTGCAAAAGGACCAAATGTAATGCTTGGATATTATGAAAACGAAGAAGAAACTGCCAAAGTTTTAAAAGATGGATGGTTCCATACAGGAGACTTAGCATATCAAGATAAAGACGGATATTTTTACATAACAGGAAGAAAGAAGAATGTAATAGTTCTAAAAAATGGAAAAAATGTATATCCAGAAGAATTGGAAATGGTTATAAGTAACTTACCATATGTAGAAGAATGTATGGTATATGGAAAAGAAAAAGATGATGATTTAGTTGTATCAGCAAAAATAGTATATAATAAAGAATATATGCAAGAAAAATATAAAGACTATTCAGAAGAACAAATAAAAGAAATGATATGGAATGATATAAAAGAAATAAATAAAGGTCTAACTACATATAAGCATATAAAAAATATAGTAGTAACAGATGAACCTATGATTAAAACAAGTACAGCAAAAGTAAAGAGATATGAGGAACTAAAAAAGACAGAATAAATAAAGCTCCTTATGAAAAATGCATTAAAAAATTTGAGTAGATACTGAATAAAAAGTTATTCAGCGTTCTACTCAAATTTTAGCTTCAAGTTCGAAAATTAAATGTTAAAAGAGCCAGTATATTAGTCACATCTTCTTGTACATAATAAGCAAATTATAAATTCTGTAAGATTTACTATATTAGAAATTAAGAAAAATGTTACAACACCAACTAATATTGCAGCAGCTATTGAAACTCCTGTTACAGAAGTTAAAGCAAAAATACTAGATATTATAGCTCCTACAGCGGTAGTAATTAAGCAAAAATTATTTATACAGAAGCAGCTTTTTCCTCTATTACAATATAATAAGAAAATGATAATTAATAAAGAAATTATACCAATTATTAATGTAATATAGAATAATACTGCTATGGTAGCAATTGCACTTGCAGAGAAAACTGCAGCAACGCCAACACCTAGTAATATACTCGCAATTATAGAGAAGATGCAACAACATAAGTTATTTTCCTTAGTACACATAGAATATTCCTCCTCTCAATATATTTTATGAAATATGTTAATAAAGAGTGAAATATAAATTGCAAAAACAGAATTTGCAATTATGTATAGAGGTGTGATATAATTATAACTGTCGTAAATTTAAACCCTGAAATTTGTATGGAGGTACAAAAAATGGAAAACTATTTTTTTACGCAAGTAGGTAAGAGATTTTATGGTCAACGGTTTGGATGGGCAATCCAGTATAAGATAAATACTAGGAACCATTCTGGAGTTCCTAGTATTCGGATTCTGGAGGGAATGCTTCCACCAGATGACATATACATGCCGTATACAAACAAAATAGACCTGGTGAGTGAACTTCTTCATTTACTAGCACAGAAGTATGGCACAGTAAAAGTATTCCTATACCATCACAGTTTGCTTTTAAAAGATGAGATGAATTCGTCGGAAATAAAAACGTTAATCAGACAACGGCAGAGAAAATTTATAAAAATTTCCATGGATGCCCCTAGAATGGTGGCATCAGAACTCGAAGCAAATTTGGAAGTCGTGTTGAACAAAATTGATATCTTCTCCTAATAAGGGGGTAGCCGCTTACAACTGAAAGCGGCGGAGGTAGAGCAATCTACCTCTTTTTTTAGTTAGCCTACTTTAGAGAATGGGACTTTTATATTTTTTTATAAAATTTCATGAAAATATTGTAAAATAAGCAAAAATATGATATTCTATTACAGAAATAAAACTATTAGTAAAAAATTTTGGTTTGAAAGGAATGGTATTTAATTATGAAAGACCAAATTTTAAAAATAAAAGAAAATGCAAATAATGAAATAAAGAATGCCAAAGATTTAAAAGAATTAAATGATGTAAGAGTAAAATACTTAGGTAAAAAGGGTGAATTAACAGCAGTATTAAGGGGAATGGGAGCTTTATCTCCAGAAGAAAGACCAATTATTGGTGAATTTGTTAATGAAGCTCGTGATGAAATAGAAAAATTAATCGATCAAAAAGAACAAGAATTAAAAGAACAAGAGCTATTGCAAAAATTAGAAAAAGAAAAAATAGATATAACAATGCCTAGTAAAAAAATTCCAGTAGGCTCAGTGCATCCAATAACAGGTGTAATAGATAATATAAAAGAAATATTTTTAGGATTAGGTTATGAAATTGCAGATGGACCAGATATAGAAAAAACATATTATGTATTTGACCAATTAAATACACCAATAGATCACCCAGCAAGAGACTTACAAGATACTTTTTACATAAACGATAATATAGTATTAAGGTCACAAACTTCATCTGTGCAAATAAGAGTAATGGAAAATCAAAAACCACCAATAAAAATAATATGCCCAGGTGCAGTATATAGATCAGATAGTGTAGATCCAACACATTCACCAGTATTCCATCAAATAGAAGGATTAGTTGTAGATAAAAATATAACAATGTCAGATTTAAAAGGAACATTAGAAACATTTGCTAAAAGATGTTTAGGAGAAAATACTAAAATAAGATTTAGACCACATCATTTTCCATATACGGAACCAAGTGCAGAAGTAGATGTATCTTGCTTTGTATGTAATGGAAAGGGATGTAGAGTATGCAAAAATGAAGGTTGGATAGAGTTATTAGGTTGCGGAATGGTACACCCTAAAGTATTAGAAAATTGTGGAATAGATTCTAATATATATTCAGGATTTGCATTTGGATTTGGAGCAGAAAGAATTGCAATGGCAAAATATGGAATAGATGATATGAGATTATTATTCGAAAATGATGTACGTTTCTTAAAACAATTTTAATTAGTACTTTGTAGATATATAAAGAAGAAAGGATGAAAAAAATGAAAACAAGTATTGAGTGGTTACAAGATTATGCAGACATAAATGTTGATGCTAAAACATTAGCAGATAGATTAACAATGACAGGTTCAAAAGTTGAAACTATAGAACAAAAGGGAAAAGATATAAAAAATGTTGTTGTAGGAAAGATATTAGAAATAAAAAAGCATCCAGATGCAGATAAACTCATTGTTACAAAAGTTGATATTGGAGACAAAGTAGTACAAATTGTAACAGGTGCTGATAATGTAAAAGAAGAAGATATTATTCCAATTGCAAAGGATGGTTCAGAATTACCAGGAAATGTAAAAATAAAAACAGGAATGTTACGTGGAGTAGAATCTTGTGGAATGATGTGTTCAGTTGGAGAATTAGGCTTAAAAGTAGAAGATTATCCAGGACAAATAGAACATGGAATAATGATATTACCTAAAGAATATAAAAAATTTTTAGGAAAAGATATAGTAGAAGTTTTAAATTTAAGAGAAGATATTTTAGATTTTGAAATCACTTCAAACAGACCAGATTGTTTCTCAATAGAAGGACTTGGAAGAGAAGCAGCAATTGCTATTGGAACAGAATTTAAAAATCCAAGAAAAAATTTATCAAAGGAAGTAAAGGAAGTTAAAGAAATAGAAGGCTTAAAAGTTGATATTGAAGCAAAAGACCTATGCTATAGATATATGGCAAGAGTATTAAAAGATGTAAAAGTTGAAACCTCGCCAGAGTGGATGAGAAGAAGATTAAATGCATGTGGAGTAAGAAGTATAAATAACATAGTTGATATAACAAACTATGTAATGTTAGAAATTGGAGAACCAATGCATGCATTTGATATAAACTGTGTAAAAGGAAAACATATAATAGTTAGGAGAGCAAAGAATAATGAAACAATTACAACATTAGATGATGAAGAAAGAAAATTAGATAATTCAATGTTAGTAATTGCAGACGAAGAAGAACCAGTTGCCATAGCTGGAGTTATGGGTGGAGCCAATTCTGGAATATCAGATGAAACAAAAACAGTAGTATTTGAAGCAGCAGTATTTAATAGAGGTAGCATACGTTTAACTGCTAAAAAAGTAGGTTTAAGAACAGAAGCTTCAACAAGGTATGAAAAAGGTTTATCACCAGAAATAGCTTTAAGAGCAATAAATAGAGCAGTAGAACTTGCAGAACAAATAGGTGCTGGAAAAGCGGTAGAAGAAGTAATAGATGTATATCCAGAAAAAGAAGAAAAAAGAGTTATAAAATTTGAACCAGAAAAAGTAAATAAAGCATTAGGAATGGATATTCCAAGAGAAACAATGGTAGAAATATTAGAAAAATTAGATATTAAAGTAAATGGAGATAATTTAGAAATACCATATTTTAGAACAGATATAGAAAGAACAGCAGATATAGTTGAAGAAGTTATAAGAATATATGGATATGATAAATTAAATAGCACATTGATAAATGCAGAAAGTACAGTAGGTTCAAAAACAAAATTACAGAAGTTAGAAGATAAAATAAAAGAATTACTAGTTGAAAAAGGATTCTCAGAGATGTATGCATTTAGTTTCATTAGTCAAGAAGATTATGATAAATGCAAATTAGATAGTAGTGAAGCAATAAGAATAAAAAATCCACTAGGTGAAGATTATTCACTAATGAGAACTAATATGATGCCAACAGTATTGCAATCAATGGCAACAAACTATAATAAAAAGAATAAGGATGTATCATTATTTGAAATAGGAAAAACATATGTAGATGAGAAACAAAATATAGATAAAGGAGAACTTCCTGTAGAAAGTAAACAAATTGCATTTGCAACATACGGAAAAAATGCAGATTTCTATATTGTAAAAGGAATTGTTGAAAATATATTAGAAGCTTCAAACATAGCTCGTTACCAAATAGAAAGAGCAAATACTAAAAATTTACATCCAGGAAGAAGTGCAGAAATATTTGTTGGAAAAGATAGTATAGCAAAATTTGGAGAGATACATCCACAAGTGCTAGAAAATTATGGTATAAACGAAAAAGTATATTATGCTGTTATTGAATTAGAAAAATTTGCAAAATATGGAAAAGATAATAAAAAATATGTGCAAATTCCAAAATATCCAGCAGTAGAAAGAGATATCGCAATAGTAGTAGATGAAGATATTGCAGTAGGACAAATTGAAAATGTTATTTCAAAAAAGGCAAAAAATATATTAGAAAAGGCAGAATTATTTGATGTATATAGAAGTGAAAAATTAGGCAATAATAAAAAGAGTGTAGCTTATGAATTAATATTTAGAGCACAAGATAGAACATTAACAGATGATGAAATATCAAATACTATGGAAGCTATAATTAAGGAATTACAAGCTACATTGGGAGCAGAGCTAAGAGCATAAAATTTTAAAAAAAAATTCCAAAAAATAGTTGTAAAAAAACGTATAAATTGATATACTTATTACTATAATTAAATATATCAATTTTTAATAAGGTAGTAACATATATTTATACCTTGGAAAGGATGGGTAAAATGGAGGAAGAAAAAGTAATAAATGCAGAAAACCAAGCAGAAATACCTACAGAAAATGATGAAAGCATTAAAATAGCAAATGATGTGGTTGCTTCTATTGCAGGAGTAGCAGTATCGGAAGTGCCAGGAGTTTATGGAATGGCTGGAGGAATAACAGAAATATTTGGCAAAAAGGGATTATCAAAAGGAATAAAAGTAGAAGTTGGACAAAAAGATACAAAAATTGATGTAAACATAATTGTTGAGTATGGTGTAAGAATTCCAGATGTTGCATTTGAAATTCAAAATAGAGTTAAAAAAGCAGTAGAAACAATGACAGGTCTAAATGTTTCAAGTGTAAATATTCATATACAAGGTATTAATATCGCAGAGAAAAGGAATGAAGAAGTTCAAGAAGATAAAGATTAAAAATTACAAATAACATAAATAGCTCGAAGTATTTGAAATATAAATACTTTGAGTAAATAAAGAAAGGAATGTAGTTTATATGAAAGTTTTAGATAAAATAGGATTAGTATTATTTTCAACAATAATTTTGTTGGTGTCATTAGCATTAATATTAGCAATAACAGGTTGGTTAGAATTAAATTTAATAATAGATGCAATTGAATTAATAGTAACGGGGGAAATTGCTGCAAAAATAACATTTGTTGTATCAGTAATATTTGTTTTATTAGCAGTAAAATGTATATTTTTGAATTCAAATGAAAAAAGTACAAGCAGTGGAAAAGATGGAATTTTACTAGAAAATGAGAATGGTAAATTATTGGTATCAAAAGATACAATAGAAAGCTTAGCTAATTCTGTAGTAAAAAATTATGAAACTGCTCAAAATGTTATGACTAAAGTAGATTTAGATAATGAAAATAATGTAAATATATATATAACATTATTTGTATATTCAGATGCAGTAATTAAAGATTTAACAGTTAGCTTACAAAAGGACATAAAAGAAACTGTAAAGAAATCTTTAGATTTAGATGTTAAAAATGTAAATGTTAGAGTTAAAAATATTGCACAAAAAAAAGAAAATAAAGAAAATTAAGGAGACAAGTGTATGGAACAGGTAAAAAAATTTCTTATGAAATATATTGGGGCAATTATAGGTGGAATAGTTGCTATAATTGCTTTAATATTACAAATTCACAAATTTTTAATAGCTTGTGTAATAATAGTAGCAGGAGTTTTATTAGGAAATTATATACAGCAAAATAAAGAGTCTGTAAAAAATAAAATAAAAAAAATAGTAGAAAAATGGTAGAACTTACGAAAGGAATGTTATTAAGGTGAATATATCTAAAATGCGTGAATATACTTTTATGTTAGTATATGAATTAGAAGTGCAAAAAGAATTTAATGAAGAAATTATAGCATTATTCCTAGAAAATAATGAAATTGAAGATAAAGAAGCAAGAAAGTATATAAAAAAAATGGTAATAGGAATAAAAGAAAATGAAGGAGAAATAGAAAAAATAATAAAAGATAAACTAAAACCAGAATGGAAATTAGAAAGAATAACAAAAATAAATTTAGCATTGTTAAAACTTTCAATATATGAAATATTGTATAAAGAGGTTCCATATAAAGTGGCTATAAATGAAGTAATAGAACTTGCAAAACAATATGGAGATGATAATTCTCCAATGTTTATAAATGGAGTTTTAGCAAATGTGGTTAAGGAGAACTTATGAGACCAGTAGCAATAACTGTAAGTGATTTAAATAAATATATAAAAAATAAAGTAGATGAAGATGAATTTTTAAACAATGTATATGTGAAGGGAGAAATATCAAATTTTAAACATCACTATACAGGACATATGTATTTTACATTAAAAGATGATAAATCTTTAATAAAATGTGTTATGTTTAAATCATCAACATCTACTTTAACTTTTGTTCCAAAAGATGGAATGAAGGTTTTAATCTTAGGAACTGTAGCAGTATATGAAGCAGGAGGAATTTATCAAATATATTGTAAAGCTATGCAGGAAGATGGAATAGGCGATTTATATAAGGCATATGAAGAATTAAAAAATAAATTAGAAAGAGAAGGATTGTTTGACAAATTACATAAAAAGAAAATTCCATTAATGCCAAAAACAATAGGAGTATTAACTTCACAAACTGGAGCAGTAATTAGAGATATTATAAATGTATCAACAAGGAGAAATCCAAATGTTCATATAAAATTATATCCAATACCAGTACAAGGTAAAGGTGCAGAAGTAAAGATTGTAGAAGCAATAAAAACTATGAATGAACTTAAACTATCAGATGTAATAATTTTAGCAAGAGGAGGAGGTTCAATAGAGGATTTATGGCCTTTTAATGAGGAAATTGTAGCACGAGCTATATATGAATCAGAAATACCAGTAATATCAGCGGTAGGGCATGAAACAGACTTTTCAATATCAGATTTTGTGGCAGATTTAAGGGCTCCGACACCTTCAGCAGCAGCAGAACTAGCACAAGCAGATGTGTATGAATTAAAACTAAAGATAGAAAGTTATAGAAACAGGTATAGACAATCATTAAAAAAGAAAATTGAATTTATGAGATTACGATATGAAAAGGCAATGACATCAAGAGTATTTACAGACCCATTCAAAAAAATAAATGAGAACTATATGAACATAGATATAAAAATAAAGAGAATGCAAACTTCAATACAAAACATATTAACACAAAATAAAACAAGGGCACAAAATTATGTACTAAAATTAGATACATTAAGTCCATTGAAAACACTAGCAAGAGGATATAGCATTGCAGAACATGAGGGAAAAATTTTAAGAAGTACAAAGCAAATAAAAGAAAATGATGAAATACGGCATAAGGTTAGAAGATGGGAAGTTGATTGCAAATGTAAAAAAATTAATAAATGAAAATTGAATAGAGAGAAAGGAATGGTTTTTAATATGAAAAAGTTTGTATATGTATTAATAGTAATTGTGGTAATTGCATTAGGAATTATAGTTGCTGTTAATTTAAAAAAAAATGATAAATCAGTTCCAAGTTCATCTAAAAATATAGAAAGAAATCAAACTGAAAATAACATTAAAAATGAGAATGGAAATAATATAGATGAAACTATAACACAAGATAATGAGAACTCAAATCAAAATGAAGATAATAATGAACAAACTCCTAAAACGGATTTAGAAAAAGCAATAGATATAGTAAAGAAAGACTGGGGAGAAGATAGTTCAGTGTATTTTGCACAAGATGGTCAAACACAAGATGGTGAATATATAATCTGTGTAAGAGATAATAATACAACAAGTGCACTAGCTTGGTATACAGTAAATGTTGCAACAGGTACATTTACAAAGGAATAAGGAAATTTAAGTTTCATATAAGAAATGGGAAAGGAATGAATTAAAAAATGCAAGAAAATAATTTTGAAGAAAATATAGGTGCTTTAGAAAAAATAGTACAAGAATTAGAAAAAGGAGATTTGAATTTAGATGAATCTATAACTAAATTTGAAGAAGGTATGAAAATTTCAAAAGAATGTAGCAAAATACTAGAAGAAGCAGAAAAGAAAATAACTATATTAATAAAAAAAGATGATGAAAAAATAGAAGAAGAAAATTTTGAAGCTTAGGTAAAACATGTAATAAATAATATTGCTTT
>CANQWH010000038.1 GCA_947627495.1 uncultured Clostridia bacterium | reverse complement strand
TTTGCTTTTCGTAAGTTTTCATGAGAAACCTTACAAAGAGAAAAGGCTTTGCTTTCATGGGGCAAGGCCTTTTCTTTGTACGACAGGAAAAATCGCTAGATTTTTAATCGTCTATATTTATATCATCAAAAATTTCATCATCAAAGAAATCTTTTAATTTAATATTTAAACCTTCACATATAAATTCAATTATATCTAATCTAAGTAGTTTTCTTTTTCCACTTAAAAACTTAGATAGTGTAGATCGAGAAATACCGAGCAAGGGTGCTAAGCTTTGAAACAGTTATGTTACGCTCCTCAATCAATTTATTTATTCTAATTTTAATTGCTTCTGATAAGTCCATAGAATCTCTCCTTTTTTTACTAATAAATTATTTTTTTTAGTGTAACAAAATTATAAATATATTTTGTTGACAATTGCCAACGATTATGCTAATATGTAATTAGCACACGAAATACGTGTAAATATAAAACGAAAATAGGAGACTAAACAAATGAGAAATTTAAGGAAAAGCAAAGGTATTACATTAATTGCTTTAGTAGTAACAATAATAGTTATTTTAATTCTGGCAGGTGTAGGAATTTCTATGCTAACAGGTAAAAATAGCATAATTAGAAAAGCTATTCAGACAAAAGAAGCTACAAGTGAAGCTGAAGCTAAAGAAAGAGTTGAGCTTGAAGTTCTTGGAAGCTTTAATACAAAAGGTGAATTAGATAAAGAAAAATTAAAAGAAAACCTAAAAGATAATCTTGGAGTACAAGATAACCAAATAGTTGATCCAAATGAAGGAAACGAGTTTAATGATCCTTTTGATTTTCCATTAGGAGATTACGATGTAAGAATAAATCCTAATGGAAATGTAGAAATAATGCCAAAGGGAGAAATACCAACACCGCCAACTCTTAGTGAAGGAGATATTACTTTCACAGCAAACCCAGCAACATTAACTAATATAGAGGTAAAAGTTTCAATAAAAGCAAAAGTTAGTACAATGAAACTAACCCTTCAATATGCACTAGAAAACCCAGACGAAGAAGATAGCTGGCAAACATATACAGGACCAATAACTTTTAAAGATAATGGCCCTATTTACGCACGCCTAATAAACGAAAATGGTGAAAGAAGTAATTACACAACAGGAAATATAGAAAACATAGATAAAGAAGGCCCAACAATAGAAGAATTTAAAGTTGTTGAAGAAGAAGGAGCAGTAACATCAAATTCAGTAAAAGTAACAGTAAATGCGAGCGATGATAGACAATTAGCAAGTAAAGATACATATAAATTCTTTACAAAAGAAATAGCACCTGTTGCTGCATCATTAGAAGAAGATGCAAAAGCAAATGGGTATAAATTAAATGGAACATCAACAGAAGGTGAATATACATATACAAACTTAGAACAAGGAAAGAGCTATACATTAAAAGTAATAGTAACAGATGAAGCAGGAAACACATCAGAAAAAGAAATAGAAAACCAAGTAGAAGTACAAAAAGTACCAGACTTAGTTGCAAGCTCAGAGCCAGAAGAAACACCAGGTGAGAGCCCAACACCGGGAGAATCACCAGAACCAACTGAAAGCCCAGACCCAAGTAAGCCAAGTAAAACACCAAATATAACATTTAATTATGAGCCAAAAGGTTGGACACAAGAAGATGTAACAGTAACATTAGACACAAGCTTAACAGAACAAGGATATATATTGCAATATAGCCTAACTGGTAAAGAAGATAGCTGGCAAGACTACACACTAGAAGGATTTGTAGTAACACAAAACCAAGCAGTATTTGCTAGATTAAGAGATAGTAGTAATCAATATGGAGGAACAGCAACAGGAAACGTATCAAATATAGATAGAGAAATACCTTCACTAAGAATTAATGTTGAAAGTACAACAACAAAAACAATAGAAGTAAATTTAACAACAGATGATAAACCAAGTGGATTAGCAGAAGAAAATGCAATAAAATATTATATAGTAGAAGGAAGAATAACAAATCAAGCAACACTTGAAACTAAAAAAGGTGAAGCAAAACAAACATCAAATAATAAAAGCTATACATTTAGTGAATTAAAACAAAATACAACATACACAATACTTGTAGAAGTAACAGATAAGGTAGGTAATATAAATAAAAAATCAATAATTACATCAACAGATTCAATACCAGGAACAAAACCAGTACCTCCAGGATCAACAGATACAAATGGTGATGGTAAAATAGACGGATGGGATACAGATGGAGATGGAACAGTTGATGCTTGGGATACTAATGGAGACGGAAATGCAGATAGCTGGGATGATAATGGAAATGGACAATTAGATGAACCAGAAGAAAACAATTTTAAAAACGGAAATGACGGAAGAAATAAAGACGGTGGAAAAGACACCAATGGAGATGGTATGCCAGACACATGGGATACAAACCATGATGGAAAAGATGATTCATGGGATACAAATAAAGATGGAAATGCCGATAGCTATGATAGAAATGGCGATGGGCTATTAAACGATGACGAAAATAACTCTAAACATCCAGAAGAGCTAAAAGAAAGAGACCAAAACGGCGGAAAAGATACAAACCGCGATGGTAAACCAGATACATGGGATACTGATGGTGATGATAAAGATGATAGCTTTGACACAGATAAAGACGGCAATGCCGATAGCTATGACCAAAATGGAAATGGCGAATTAGATGATAATGAAGATAATTCAAAACACCCAGAAGAGCTAAAAGGAAGAGACCAAAACGGTGGAAAAGATACAAATGGAGATGGCAAGCCAGATAGTTGGGATATAACAGGAGATAATAAAGATGACTCTTGGGATACTGATGGTGATGGTAATGCTGACAGCTGGGATAGAAACAAAAACAACAATTTAGATGAAAGCGAAAATAATTTATTACGCCCTGAATTAAATGGAAGAGATGAAAATGGTGGACGTGATACAAATAAAGATGGAAGACCAGACACATGGGACACAGATGGTGACGGAAAAGATGATGCAAAAGATAATAATGGAGATTTAATTCCAGATGAATGGGATACAGATGGAGATGGCAAACCAGATAGCTGGGATACAGATGTACCACCAGATGGCAATGCAGATAGTTTTGATAGAGATGGAAATAATAAGCTAGATGATGATGAAGATAATTCAAAACATCCAGAACTAGAAGGTAAAGATGAAACAGGTGGAAGAGATACAAACGGAGATGGAAAAGCTGATACATGGGATAAAGACGAAAATGGAAATAAAGCATGGGATAACGACGGAGATGGCAAACCTGACGCTTGGGATACAGATGGCGATGGCAATGCAGATAGCTTTGATAGAAATGGAAATAATAAACTAGATGATAATGAAGATAATAGTAAACACCCAGAAGAGCTAAAAGGAAGAGACCCAAACGGTGGAAAAGACAATAATGGAGATGGTAAACCAGATAGTTGGGATATAACAGGAGACGATAAAGATGACTCTTGGGATACTGACGGTGATGGTAATGCTGACAGTTGGGATAGAAATAAAAATAACACATTAGATAATAACGAAGACAATTCAAAACATCCAGAGCTAAATGGAAGAGATGAAAACGGAGGAAGAGATACAAACCAAGATGGTAGACCAGACACATGGGATAGAGATGGTGACGGAAAAGACGACGCATGGGATACAGATGTACCACCAGATGGCAATGCAGATAGCTTCGATAAAAATGGAAATGGTAAACTAGATGATGATGAAGACAATTCAAAACATTCTGAAGAGTTAAATGGACGCGATGAAAATGGCGGAAAAGACACCAATGGAGATGGAAAATCAGATACATGGGATAGAGATGGTGACGGAAGAGATGATGCTAAAGACACAGATGGCGATGGAAATGCAGATAGCTTTGATAAAGACCATAATGGTGAAATAGATGAAAGTGAAGATAATTCAAAACACCCAGATGAGCTAAAAGGTAGAGATGAAAACAACGGAAAAGACACCAACCAAGATGGCAAGCCAGATACATGGGATAGAGATGGCGACGGAAGAGATGACGCTTGGGATACCGATGTACCACCAGACGGAAATGCTGACAGCTATGACAGAAATAATAATGGAAGATTGGATGATAACGAAAACAACAGCCTACACCCAGACGAGCTAAAAGGTCGTGACGAAAATGGTGGAAAAGATACAAACCAAGATGGCAAACCAGATACATGGGATACAGACGGTGACGGAAAAGATGATGCATGGGATATTACTGATGATGAAGGAAATAAAAATCCAGATGGCAACGCCGATAGCTATGATAGAGACGGAGACGGCGAATTAGATGATAATGAAGATAACTCAAAACATTCAGAAGATTTAAAAGGCAGAGATGAAAATAACGGTAAAGATACAAATGGAGATGGAAAACCAGATTTATGGGATAGAGATGATGATGGAGAAGATGATTCAAAAGATACCGATAAAGATGGAAATGCAGATAAATGGTTAGATCCAGACACTAAAGAGTGGAAAGATGAAGATGAAAGTGGATATAGAGCTTGGGATACAAATAAAGACGGAAAACCAGATAGTTGGGATACAAATGGAGATGGCGATGCAGATAGCTATGACAAAAATGGCAATAATAAACTAGACCCAGATGAAAATTCAACAACAAACCCAAGTGAAGAAAATAACGGAAGAGACAAAAACGGCGGAAGAGATACAAATGGAGATGGCAAAGCAGATGCTTGGGATACCAATGGTGATGGAAAAGATGACTCTTGGGATACAGACAAAGATGGAAATGCAGATAGCTATGATAAAGATAAAGACAACAATTTAGATGATAATGAAAACAACAGCTTACATCCAGACACATTAAAAGGAAGAGACGAAAATGGTGGAAAAGACACAAATGGAGATGGCAGACCAGATACATGGGATACTAATGGAGACGGAAAAGATGATAGTTGGGATACATCAGACGAAGATGGAAATCCAAACCCTGATGGCAAAGCAGATAGCTATGATAAAAATGGAAATGGAATTCTAGATGATGATGAAAATAATAGTAAACACCCAGATGAGTTAAAAGGTAGAGACCAAAATGGTGGAAAAGATACAAATGGAGATGGCAAACCTGATACATGGGATAGAGACGGTGACGGAAGAGACGATTCATGGGATAAAGATGGTGATGGCAATGCAGATACTTATGATAGAAACTGGAATGGAGAACTAGAAGATAACGAAGACAATTCAAAACATCCAGAAGAGCTAAAAGGTAGAGATGAAAATGGAGGAAGAGATACCAATAAAGATGGTAGACCAGATAGCTGGGACACAGACGGAGACAATAAAGATGATGCATGGGATACTGATGGAGATGGAGACCCAGACGCTTGGGATACAGATGAACCAAAAGATGGAAATGCAGATGAGTGGGTATTCCCATCAGAAGAAGGAACAATAACTTTCACATATAGACCAGAAACATGGACAAACACACAAGTAACAGTAACAATGAAATCAGACTACACAGCACAAGGTTACACAATAGAATATTCAAAAGATTATGACCCACTAAGAAGAACAGGAGAATGGACAGCAAGTGAAACAGCAACATTAGAGCAAAATGGAACAATCTACGCACACCTAAAAAAGGATGATACAGAAGAAACAGGTGGAATAGTTAGAGGTGAAGTAAACTATATTGATCAAGTTAATCCTGAGGTTTCTGTAGGTGCAACAGGAACAAATACAAATTCAACAACTTTGAATGTAACAGCTAGTGATGCAAAAAGTGGACTTGCAGATAAGGCATACACATATTATTTGATAAAGGGTGAAGTGCAAGAGCCAGAACAAATTGCAGAACAAAAGGGAAAAGCAAAAGAAGGACCAACATCAAATGCAAGCTATAAATATACTAAATTAAAACAAAAAGAAACATATACTTTAGTTGTAGAGGTAGCAGATAAAGCAGGAAATATAACAACTCAAAGTAAAGTAGTAACAATGAATGGAATACCTGATATAAACACAGAGGGTGGAGAATCAAGCCCTAGCCCTGACCCAAAAGAGCCAAATTTAACAATATCATACAGCAACGTAGAATGGAACAATGATCCAAGTGTAATGGTAACATTAAAATTATCTGAAACTTTAAATATTAATGGATTTAAATTACAATATCAAACACCTAATGAGGCAAACAAAGAATGGACTGATTACCAAGAAGGCTTCAAAATAACAAATAACGGCTCAGTATTTGCAAGATTAATAGAAACAGATGGAGACCAAACAAGTAATACTGTAACAAGCACATATAGTAAATTTGATAGAAATAATCCAGAAATTAGCGTAATAGCAGGAGAAAGAACAACAAATAGTATTCAGGTAATCGCAACAGGATCAGATGAAGAAAGTGGAATTCAGAAATATGAATTTTACGAGGGAGAGATTTTAAAAGATACACAAAAAATTTCGGCAGGAACTGCAACTTATACATTTAATGAATTAAAATCTGGTGAATCATATAACATAAAGGTTGTTGTAACAGATAATGTTGGAAGAACAGGAAATGCAACATTAAGTCAAGATGAATCAAAAACAATACCAGAATTAAGTGAAAGTGGAGAGTCAGGAGAAGAAGCCAATATTGCATTTGAATATACACCAGAAACAGGAAATTGGACAAATGAAAAAGTAAATGTAAAGGTAACTTCTAAGTATACCCAAAGAGGATATATAATCCAATATTCAACTACAACACCAGATAATTGGCAAGACTATACAAATACAGGCTTTGATATAGAAGAAGAAAATGCTAAATTTAAAGTACGTTTAAAAGAAACAACAAGTGAATTAGCATCAGAGCCAATAGAAAAAGAAATAACATGGATAGATAAAACAGCACCAGAATTAACAATTGTTGAAGAACCAATAATTAATACAAACTCTGCTACTGTAGAAATAACAGTAGAGGATAGTAAAAGCGGATTAAAAGAAGAGACACCAATAAGTTATTACATAATAGAAGGAGAGGTAACTGACCCTCAAGAAATACAGAAACAAAAGGGCGAAGCAAAAGCAACAAATAATGCATTATCATATATGTATACGGGCTTAAAACAAAATACAACATATACAATTGTAGTAGAAGCAACAGATAGTGTGGGCAATACATCAACAAAATACAAAGTGGTTTCAACAAATCAAATACCAGGATTAAATTCTGGTGATGAGGCAGGACAAATTGGAAATATATTATTTAACTATATGCCTGAAAAATGGACAGCAGGAACAGTAATAGTAACATTAGATACAAGTTTAGCTGGAGAAGAATTTACTTTGCAATACAGTTTAGACAATATAGAATGGTATGATTATGAACCAAGTGGATTTGTTGTAGAGCATAACCAAGCAGTATATGCAAGATTAAGAGACAAAGATAATCAATCTGGAGGAGTAGCAACAGGAAATGTAGCTAATATAGACTTAGACAACCCAACAGTTGAACTAAAAGTTAACAGTACAACATCAAACAGTATTGAAGTTACAGCAACAGGTAATGATGGAGAAGGATCAGGAATAAAGCAATATGAATTTTTCCAAGGAGATGAATCTAAACATATAGAAACAACTAATGCAAAGAAAGCAACATACAAGTTTACAGATTTGTCACAAGGAGAAAGCTATAATATAAAAGTAGTAATAACAGATAATGTAAACAGAACAGGTGAAGCGTTGCAAGTTCAAAAAACAGACATGGTGCCATCTGCATCTACAGGAGGTGTAGAACAAGAGGGAAACATTAAGTTTACTCATACACCAAATACATGGACAAATGAAGAGGTAAATGTAAAGGTAGAGAAAAATAATGTGCCAGATGAATACACATTACAATATAAAATAGGAGATGAGGAAGAATGGCACGAATATACAGATGATGGCATTACAATGCATGATAACGGAAGTATACATTTAAGACTTAAAGATAGCAAAGGACAAACAGGAGGAACAGCAACAGACAATGTAGATATTATAGATAGAACAGCCCCAGATATAACATTAAAAGAAAAAGAAGTTGAGAGAGACAAAATAACTGTTGAAGTAGATACAACACCAGAAGAACATTCAGCAGGGCCTAAACAATATGAATACTTTATAGATGGTCAATCAAAAGGAACATCATCAGACAACACATTTACATTTGATGGGTTAGACCCTGGCTCTACTCATACAGTAAAAGTAGTAGTAACAGATGAGGCAGGTAACACAACAGATAGAGAAATAGAAATAACAACTAAGAAAGTTCCTAATTTAGATCAACCAGGAAGTGTAACATTTAAATTTAGCAAATATGTATGGAATAACGACCAAAGTGTAACAGTAACATTGGAATTGTCTTCAAGTATTGATACAACAGGATCTGTTCTTCAATATCGTATAGGAGAAGGAGAATGGAATGATTATCAAGATACTGGATTTGAAATCACAGAAAATGGAACACTTTATGCAAGAATGAGAACAGAAGAAGGAGATGAAGTAGGATTAGAAGCAACAAAAACGTATGGATTATTTGATAGGAATGCACCAACATTGACAATTGAAACAAGTGATGTAACTATAAATTCTGCAAAAGTAAAGGTAGTATCATGTCAAGATGGAGAAAACGAGAGTGGATTGCTAACAGGAGGAGATAAATTTAAATATTACCTTGATCAAGAAAAGTCTCCAAAAGCTAGCGGAGTAGATGAAGAATATACATACACAGGATTAAAACAAGAAACTCCATATACTCTAAAAGTAGAGGTAAGAGACATTGCAGGAAATGTAGGAGTTGCAACAGCACAAATTACAACAGAAAAAATCCCTGAATTAACTGAAGGTGAAGACGGAAATGAAACAATAAATTTTGAATATACACCAAGTACATGGACAAATACAAGTGTAAATGTAAAAGTAACTTCTAAATACACTCAAGAAGGGTATAAGCTTCAATGGAAATTGCAAAATGAAAACGATTGGAAAGACTATACAAATGATGGATTTGACATACACCAAAATAGTAAATTCGAAGTAAGATTAAAAGAAGATTCACAAGAATCAAATGTACAATATGGTAAAGAAATAGAAAAAGAAATCACATGGATAGATACAGTAGAACCAGAGTTAACTATTGGCGAAACACCAGCAACAACAAATTCTATTACAGTAAATGTAACAGCATCAGATGGATTGAGTAAGTTAAAAGATGAAAATCCAATAACATATTATTTATTAGATGGAGAAGTAACAGACCCAGAGCAAATAAAAACACAAAAAGCTGAAGCAAAGAATCAAACAACAACTGCAGAAACATCACATCAATTTACAGGCTTAACACAAGCAACAACATATACTATAGCTGTAGATGCTGAAGATAAAGCTGGTAATATTTCAACACAAAGTAAAGTAGTAACTACTCAAAAAATACCAGATTTAAGCTACGGAACAGATATTACATATACATATGTACCACAATCATGGACAAATACACCTCCGGTAACAGTAACACTAAATCCACAAAATAACATAGATGAAGGATTTATACTTCAATATGGAACATCAACTACAGCTGAAGAACCAACAGTTTGGAATGCTTATAACTCATCACCATTTGAACAAAGAGAAAACTGTACAATATATACAAGACTAAAGGAAACAGATGGTGAGCAAGTTGGTAAGTCAGCACAAAGTGAGATGAAGTTAATTGATCAACAAGCACCATCAGGCACTTTGAAGGTATCAAGTTATTCAACAAATAGCTTAAGTGTAACAGTAGAAAATCCAGGAGATACCTTAAGTGGATTGCATAAAGCTGAAACCTACACATATTCAATATATCAAGGAAGCAGTGCAGAAGGAGTAGCAAAAGAAACAAAACCTGCTAGCACAGAATCTACAGCACAATTTACAGGTTTAACTCAAAATACAGAATACACAGTAAAAGTAGTAATAAAAGATAATGCTGAAAATACAAGTGAATCAACTGTAACTCAAACAATAAAACAAGTTCCATCTTTAGCTGCAGGAGATATAACATTTGCATATGACACAAACACATGGACAAACAAAGCAAGTGTAAAAGTTACATTGTCAGCAAAAAATACGGTAGATTTAAATACATATAAATTACAATATCAAACACCTGCAGAAACAGATAGTGAGTGGCATGACTATCCAGCTGGAGATACAGGATTTAATATAACAACAAATGGTTCAATCTATGCAAGATTAATTGAAAAGAACGGAACACAAACAGGCGGAACTGCCACAGCTCAATACTCATGGTTTGATAGACAAGCTCCAACAGTAGCATTAAAAGTAACAGGAACAACAAATTCAAATACAATAAGTGTATCAGCAGAAGAAACAACAGATGCAGTTGGAGAGCTAACAGATACTCCATACGTATTTAGTATTTACCAAGGAGCAACAGCAGAAGGAGTAGCAAAAGAAACAAAACCTGCACAAGCAACAAATACAGCATCATTTACAGGTTTAACACAAGGAACACAATACACAATAAAAGTAGAAGTAACAGATAAAGCAACAAACAAAGAAAGTAAAACAGTAAATGAAACAACGGCTGCAATTCCAGATTTGAACCAATCAGGAGCAATAACATTTAATTACAGTAACACGGCATGGAACAATGATGCAAATGTAAAGGTAACATTAGTAACCAAAGATGCAGTTGATAGCAATTATATTTTACAATATCAAACAGCATCAGAAACAGATACAGCATGGCATGATTATACAGATGCAGGATTTAATATAACAAAGAACGGAACAGTAAATGCTCGTTTAAAAGAAAAAAATGGAACTCAAACAGGTGGAACAGCATCAAGTACATATTCAAAATTTGATAGAAATGAGCCTACAGGAGAACTAAGCCAAGTACATGATACAAGTAGTATAACAGTAACAATAAATAACCCTAAAGATACAGAAAGTGGTTTGGCAGAAGCAAACACATATAAATATTATCAAGAAGGAGAATTAAAAAAGACTACAACAGCAACATCTTATAAATTTGAAAGCTTATCAGATTACACAATATACAATTTAAAAGTAGAGATATATGATAAAGTAGGAAACAAAAAAGAGCTAACGATGGCACAAAGAACACAATGTACAGGAACACATTTCACATGTAGAGAAGGATCAAGTGTAACAGATTATCATTGTTCTGTATGTGATGCTTGCTATAGTGGACCACACTATGCATGTTCAATAGCATCTCACAAAAGTACATCTCATCAAACAGTTTCTGGTGGAACATGTAATTATCAAACAGGAACAAACGCAGGTTACTATTATTGTACTACGCATCCAAGTTACACGAGTAGTTCTTCTGGATATTGTAGATACGTATTAAGTACAAATGCTGCATACTATTATTGTACAACTCACCCTAGTTATACAAGTTCAACTTCTGGAACTTGTAAGTATGTAACCAGTAGTGTTGTTGCACATTATACCTGCCCAACCCATGGTGGAACTTATAATAGTAAATATTCACAGTGCACTGGCACCGTAAGAGAAACAACTTATACATGTAGTGGTTGTAATACAAGTCAAAAAACAAGCTTTTCACATTATTGGTGTGGAACGAGTGGACATAAATGTACTACATCAAGTGGAACGTGCACGGAGTCAACAACCGTAAAACACACAAATTTTCAGATATCCACTACACCGACTGGGGGGTCCAATGCAGAAGGACAAAAGTGTCCTAGCGCTTCTAAAGAACCGGGTTGGACATGCACCTCAGGACCATTGCATACAGTGTATAAACGCTGCAAAACATGCGCGTATCAGCAGTTTTTAGCCGTTTCTTGTGCTAACCATGTGGGACATTTCAAACTTAACGCAAGCACATATCTTGCTGGTATGTCACATGATTATACGACAACCTGCAACAAAACAAAAACTAATCGTGTTACTAGTTCAACTAAAAACGTAGCTTGCACTCAAACGTTACAATATGTTGCTGAATCAAAGACATATTGTAATAGAAGCCTTACATATCAAGCTCCAACTAACAATTACTGTAACAACTCTTTATCTTATCAACAACCTACTGCTATTCTTTGTGGAAATTCTAGAGTATCTTGTTCAACTCAAGATACACACAACACTTATTGTACAGCACATAAAAAGAACTATGTACATGAATATTGTGAACACAATTCTGAAGGAAAACCACATGACGAGTAAGAATTAAAATTTTGAAAGGAGAATAATTTTATGAAGAAAAAGGGGAAAATTATAATTTTTGTGGTAATAATTGTTCTAATAGTAGTTGCAATTGCAATTGGTATATATAAAAATAATGTTAAACAATCAAATGAAAGTGTAACAAGTGGAGAAACAGAAAATAATATTTCGGAGCAAAATGAAATCACAGAAGAAAGTAAAGAAGATACACACGAGAGTGAAAGTGAAGAAATTAAACTTACAGAAATAGAAGCTCCAGATTCAAAAAAAGAAATACCAGAAACAAAGAAATTTGAAAAATATGAAATTGATAATCTTACCCTTTACTTAAAAGATGGAGAGTCTACATTAATAGGAAAGATAAAAAATACATCAGAAGAAGTTACACCTGAAATTAAGATAAATCTAACATTTACAGATGAAAAAGGTGAAGAAATTATAACATTAGGAGCAGTTATTGTTGAGATGGAACCAGGAACTGAAACAGAATTAAATACAAGTGTAAATACAGATATAACTAATGCTACCGATTTTACAATTACAAGGGATTTATCTAATTGAGTATCAACTAAATAAGTACCTATAATTACACAATAAGGAAACAAGCTTAATCGGACATTTATAAAAATATAATTGGCACAACAAATTACTTAATTTCGGTATTCACACCCGAAAGGGGATGAATATAAATAAACTCTCTTTGCTTTTCGTAAGTTTTCATGAGAAACCTTACAAAGAGAAAAGGCTTTGCTTTCATGGGGCAAGGCCTTTTCTTTTGCTTTGTTCGAAGAATATCTCACACGGTGCCACAAATTTTATAAGCCCGTGAATAGCAAAACACAAAAAAACGAAAAAAAGTTTGCAAAAACTCTTGACAACCGAACAAATATTTTATATAATAACAATCGAACAAGATTTCGAGAGG
>CANQWH010000037.1 GCA_947627495.1 uncultured Clostridia bacterium | reverse complement strand
TGTTATACAAGAAATTTAAATTACTATAAATTTGAAGAACAAATAATAGAAGTCATCAAAAAGGTTTGCAAAATTTATGCCAATAAATCAATGCTTGAAGAAACATACAAAAAAGTAGCAAATAAAACGATAGATTTATTGTCATCAGTAAAAAAACAAATAGAAACAATAGAAACTAAAATTATTGAAAACAACAGAATAATGGATGAATTATATGAAGATAAATTAAAACGGAATATTAACAGAGTCTGATTTTATAAGAATATCTCAAAAATATATTAAGGAAAGAGAAGAATTAAATATAAAAAAGTCTAAATTAATGGATGATTTTCAAGCTTTACAAGGACAGCAATTAGGTAAAAGTAAAAATAATGATGATAAAATGAATAAGTTAATAAATGAATTTTTAGAAATGAAAGAAATAGATAAATCATATCTATATAGACTTGTTGATAAAATTGAAATTGATAAAGACAAAAATGTATTTATTACATTTAATTTTGCACCATTAAATACAATTGGTGAGAATATAGATCAATTTGCTCCTATTGAGCAGATTTTAGATAATAAAGAAAATGTAGTTTAAACTACATTAATTTTCAAAATAAGAACCTGACCCAACTAGTAATCAAAGATTACAAGTTGGGTACCCCAGAACCTTGTTGTCTTTGACAATAGAGGTGGAAGTTAATCAAACTTTCACCATTGATATTCGCCTTCCAACTACTAGGAAAGTTAAGAGTTGGGTAATTATTTGCAATATTTCGAGCCTGTTCATATGCAGAATCTCCTGCAGAATAATAACCATTAACCAAATTAACACCATCGGGATTACACATAGGAACAATATAAATAGAAGCATAATTAAATATATTTCTAGCACTATTTCTATAAATAGTGCTATTATTTTTATAAGCAATACAAAAATCTTCAATAAATTTCATAAGTACATTTGTAGTTATAGACTCATTTGCATGAATTGAGGCACTATAAAAAACTTGATGAGAGCCTCTGCCAATTCTTATATAAGGTATAGGATTTCCGTAAAACACTATATCCAATAACTTCACATTGCAAAAATGGATATGTAGAAAGTAAACTTTTAATATTATCATATAAAAGTTCTGTTGTATAAAAACGATTAGTTAAAACGATAGCCACATTAATCACCTAAAACAATATATGAAATAAGAGTGATAAAAGTGATATAGTTCTGATAAGTAGAAGAAGATTATTATTATAATAAATCTAGGTATATTGAATTTATAGTATAATAATGGTATAATAATTAGGAAAAATAAAGGAGGCAAAAAAAATGGCAACATATAAAATATCAAATATGAAAAAAGTAATATTAGCAGCATTATTACTAGCAACATTTATAATCTTAGATAGACTTTTAACAATAAACACACAATTTTTAGCTATAAATTTAAGTTTAATGCCAGTTATGTTAGCAGGAATGATTTTGGGATGGAAGTATGCTGCAGTAATAGGTGCATTGGGAGATTTAATAGGAGCAATTTTCTGGCCATTTGGAGCATATTTTCCAGGTTTTACTATAAGTCTTGCACTATCAGGAATAATATTTGGCATATTTCTATATAAAAATCCAAATAAAGAAAATAAAAAGTTTGTATTCAAAGCTATTATAAGTACACTATTAGTTTTAGGAATTGTAAACTTAGTGTTAGATTCATTATGGCTAAACATTATGTACGGAAAAGCTTTTATTTATTATATCGGAGCAAGAGCAATTACTCAGGTTGTTGTATTTCCAATATATGTAATATTAATAGTTGTATTAGAAAAAGTATTGAGAAATCCAATAAAAAAATATTTATATGATGAAGAATAAACAATTATTTATAGAAAGGAATAGAATAAGTTATGAACATAGAAGAATATTTATCTAATTTTAATAAGTTTACTAAAGATCCTTCTTTAAATGTAATGAAATATTTAATGGAAAAATTTGATAATCCACATAAAAAATTAAAATGCATACATATAGCTGGAACAAATGGAAAAGGCAGTGTAAGTGAGATGATAAATAATTGTTTAATAAATGCAGGATATAAAGTTGGAAAATTTATTTCACCACACTTAATAACATTTAATGATGGAATTTGTATTAATAATAAACAAATAACAGATGAAGAAGTTCAAGAAATATTAGTTCCACTATCAAAGGAAATAGAAGCATATAACAATACTCATGAAACAAAAGTATCATGGTTTGAGGTAATAACTTCATTAGTATTTATATATTTTGAAAAACAAAAATGTGATATTGCAGTTATAGAAACAGGATTGGGTGGAAGTTTAGATTGCACTAATATTGTAGAACCATTAGTTTCAGTATTAACAACAATAGGATATGACCATATGGATATTTTAGGAAATACAATAGAAGAAATTGCAAGCCAAAAAGCAGGTATTATAAAGAAAAACTCAGAGACAGTTTTTATAGAACAACCAGAAATAATTAATATAATTAAAGATAAATGTAATAAAGAGAATAATAAATTACATTTAATAAAAAAAGATGAGGTAGCAAATTATAGTTATGATAGAGAGCTTCAAAAGTTTGATTATAAAAATTATAAAAATATTGAAATAAATTTAAAAGGAAGAATACAAACAAATAATGCCAGCGAATGTTTAGAAGTTATGGATATTTTAAAAAGCAAAGGTTATAAAATATCAGAAGAAGCAATAAGAATAGGGTTAAAAACAGTTATACATAAGGCAAGAATGGAAGAATTAAGTAAAAATCCAACAATTGTATTTGATGGCGGACATAATGAAAGTGCAATAAAAAATTTAAAAAATAATATCAAACAATATTATGTAGAAAAAAGAAATGTATATATAATTTCAATATTACAAACAAAAGACCATTTAACAATATTAAAAGAATTATCTGATGATAAAGATGCAATATTCTATTTTACAAATGGTGTAAATGAAAGACCTTATGTAAAAGGAGAAGAACTAAAAGAAGAAGCAAAAAGGTATATACCAGAAGAAAATATATTTGTAAAAAATATTAAAGATGCAATAGAAGAAAGTATTAAAAAATATGAAGATAGAAATATATTTATAGTAGGAAGTTTTTATGTTTATAAAGAAGTTATAGATATATTAAAAAAATAATTTATATATTTTCGCCTGAGAGGGATGAGTTTAGCATGATAGAAATTAATAATATGAGTTTTAGATATAAAGAAGAAAAATATATTTTAAAAGATATTAATCTTAAAATATATAAAGGTGAGTGTATAGCAATTGTAGGAAGAAATGGTTCTGGCAAATCAACATTTGCAAAATTAATTGCGGGCATTATGAAGCCAACAAAAGGCGAAATATTAGTAGATGAAATCAGCACAAAAAATAAAAAACAATATATAAATTTAAGAAGAAAAATAGGGATAGTATTTCAAAATCCGGAAAATCAAATTATTTTTAATAACTTAAAAGATGAATTATCATTTCCATTAAAAAATTTAAATTTAGAAAATAAAGAAATAAGAATAAAACAGGCATTAGATAAAGTAAAATTAAATATTGAAGAAAATGCAGAAATTGATGAGTTATCACTAGGTCAAAAACAAAGAATTACAATAGCAGGAGTTTTAGCAATAAATCCAGAATATATTGTTTTTGATGAGCCTACAACTATGATAGATTCTGAAGGAAAAGAAGCGGTATATAATATAATCTCAGAATTAAAAAATAATGGATATACAATAATTTATGCAACCAATAATACAGAAGAAATATTATTAGCAGATAAAATTATAATATTAGATAATGGGAAAATTGCAGAAGAAATATCAAGAAATGAATTAATTGAAAAAACAGAAATATTAAAAAAATATAATATAAAAATTCCAACATTAATTTCAATACTTAAAAAATTGGCTGATGAGGGAATAAAAATTAATTTAAATAATTATACAATGGAAGAACTAACAGATAAAATAGTAGAGAGAATAGCTAAATTTTAGATTAGTAAACTGTGAATGGTAACTAGTAAAATTGGAGAGGAGATAATTAAACAATGAAAAATGTAATAAAAATCATTTTATTTCTAGTATATACCATGTCTATATTTTTCATAAAACATTATCAATTTCCAATTATTATTTTAGGAATAAATATGTTACTTACTTTAATGCTTAAAATAAGTGCTAAAGAAGAAATTAGAAATATTTTTAGTGTAATATTTTTTATATTTCTTACAGCAGTTATAAATATGGTTGTAGTAGACATAAAAACAGGAATTATGATAGGAATAAAATTAATATTAGTTTGTAATATAACATTTATATTTTCAAAACAAATTAATTATATGGAGTTAGCAGATGCATTAGAAAAGATATTTTCAATATTTAAATTTTTAAAAATTAATCCAAGGAATATTAGTATTATGATTTGTATAGGAATAACATTTATTCCTACATTAAAAAGACAAATAAATCAGATTTATACAAGTTTGATAGCTAAAGGGGTAAAATTAAATATAAAAAATCAAGGTTTAATGTTTCAAACATTGATGATATCTATGTTAAAAAGGGTTGGAGAAATAGAAAATTCATTAAAAGCAAAAGCATATCAAGAATAAATATACAATTCCTTTCAAGTTTGAAGGACTTTTTAGTATAAACTGTGAATTATAACGAATTTTTGCTTTAAAGAAGTAAATAACACTTAAAGTTATTGTAAAATTGGAAAAAATAGTATATAATAAATAAGTATGATTAAAAAAAGTTAGGAGATATTTATGTTTCAAAAGTTAGAAGATGTAGAAAAAAGATATGATGAGTTAACAAAAAAAATTAGTGATCCAGAAGTAATTAGTAGAACTTCAGAATGGCAAAAGTATATGAAAGAGCATGCAAGTATAGAAGATGTTGTTTTAAAATATAGAGAATATAAAAAAGCAAAACAAGATTTTGAAGAAGCAAAGCAAATGTCAAGTGATAAAGACTTAAAAGAATTAGCGGAAATGGAGATGGATGAACTAAGAGAAAAAATTCCACAATTAGAGGAAGAATTAAAAATATTATTAATTCCAAAAGATCCAGATGATGATAAAAACATTATATGTGAAATTAGGGCAGGAGCTGGAGGAGAAGAGGCAGCATTGTTTGCAGGAACTTTATATAGAATGTATATGATGTATGCAGAAACTAAACATTGGAAGATAGACGTTTTAAATGAGAATGAAACCGGTATAGGTGGATATAAAGAAGTAACATTTATGGTATCTGGAAAAGGAGTTTATAGCAGATTAAAATTTGAAAGTGGTGTTCATAGAGTACAAAGAGTTCCTGAAACAGAAAGTAGTGGAAGAATACATACATCTACTGCAACTGTTGCAGTGTTACCAGTGGTAGAAGATGTAGAAATAGAAGTAAATCCAGCAGATATAAGAATGGAAGTATATAGAGCATCAGGAGCAGGAGGACAAAAAGTAAATAAAACATCATCAGCAGTTAGATTAATACACGAGCCAACTGGAATTGTTGCAGAATGTCAAACAGAAAGGTCTCAAACACAAAATAGAGAATATGCAATGAGATTATTAAAATCTAGGTTATATGAAATAGAAAAACAAAAAAGAGATGAAGAACTTCATAATGAAAGAAAAAGCCAAGTTGGTACAGGGGATAGAAGTGAAAAGATAAGAACATATAACTATCCACAAGGAAGAATAACAGACCATAGAATAGGATTTAGTATATTCCAAATGGAGAACTTTTTAAATGGAGATTTGGATGAAATGATAGATAATTTAATTGCTGCAGATAGGGCAGAAAAATTAAAAGGAGATGAAAATTAAAAAACTACCCACAATCTTATGTTAAAGATTGTGGAGTTTTTTCGTAGTACTTAATATTACAGTTCATAGACAATTAAATTGAAGGTTACAATGCACAGCTTATTTAATAATAATATAAATAGAAACTTGCGGCCTCCGACCGGACTAAAATTACACCTTAATTCAAAATAACTACTTCGATAAGAAGTCTAGCAGAATAATTGCACGCCGTACTTATTTGTACGGCTACTCATGGGTCGGCCTCGTTTGCAATTTATATTATTATTAAATAAGCTGAGGCTGTAAGTAGTAATCGATAGAACAATTAATAAGTTAATATTGATGAGAATAAAAAAACCAGCTAGAATTAAGTTCTATCTGGTTTTTTCGTTTACATTTATTTTACAACAATGTTTAAAATCTTATTTTTAACATATATTTCTTTAACAATATTTTTTCCAGCTAATAAATCAGCTAATTCTTTATGAGCTTTTTCTTTTACAGAATCTTCACTTTCATCTAAAGAAATTTTTACAGTTCCTTTAACCTTACCATTTATCTGAACAGGAATTTCAATTTCATTATCAATAGTTTTTGTTTCATCATATTCTGGCCAAGAAGATTCACAAATTGGTTTAAATCCTAAATCTTCATTTAATTCCTCTGTAATATGAGGGGCAATAGGGTTTAATAATGTTAATAACAAATGATATTCATCTTTTGTTATAGATTTTTCATTATCATAACTATTTGCTAAAATCATTAATGCTGATACTGCTGTGTTGTATGCCATAGTAGTTAAATCATTTTGAACTTTTTTTATTGTTTTATGAATAATAGGTTCTAACTCTTTAGAATATCCTTCTTTATCATTAACTTTATCTTTCAAACGAATAACTTTATCTATAAAACGTTTACAACCTCTTAAAGAATCTGTACTCCAAGGAGCATCTTGTGTGTAATCTCCCATAAACATTTCATAAAGTCTTAAAGTATCTGCTCCATATTCTTTTACAATATCATCTGGATTTATAACATTTCCTTTAGACTTACTCATTTTCTCGTTATTACTTCCTAAAACCATTCCATGGCTAACTCTAGTCCATATCATTTCTTTTTTAGGAACTAATCCAATATTATATAGGAATTGAACCCAAAATCTTGCATATAGTAAATGTCTTGCAGTATGCTCCATACCACCATTGTACCAATCTACCTTATCCCAATATTTCATAGCTTCCATAGAAGCAAATTCTTTATCATTATGAGGATCCATAAATCTTAAGAAGTACCAACTAGAACCAGCCCAGTTAGGCATTGTATCAGTTTCTCTTCTTGCTGGACCACCACAATGAGGGCAACGAGTATTAACCCAATCAGTAATATTTGCAAGAGGACTTTCTCCATCTTCTGTAGGTTCATATTCAGCAACATCAGGAAGAAGTAATGGTAAATCTTCTTCTTTCATTGGTTGCCAACCACATTTTTCACAATAAATCATAGGAATTGGCTCTCCCCAGAATCTTTGGCGAGAGAATATCCAATCTCTCATTTTATAATTATTAACTTTTCTTGCAATTCCGTCTTTAACTAATTTATTAGTAATTGCTTCTTTTGCTTCTTCAACTGTAAGACCTGTAAATTCTGCAGAATTAATCAATTTACAGCCTTTACCTAAATAATCATGCTTTTCAAAAGCTTGATTTGTAGTATCCATGCCATCAATTACTTGAATCATTTCTAATCCATGCTCTTTAGCATATTCAAAGTCTCTTTGGTCATGTGAAGGTACAGCCATAACAGCACCTGTTCCATAATCACCTAAAACGAAATCTCCTAAAAATACAGGAACTTCTTTGCCATTAACAGGATTTATAGCCATAATTCCTTTAACAGGGCAACCAGTTTTACCTTTATTTAATTCTGTTCTATCTAAGCTAGATTTTTTTGCAGTTTCATTTATATAGTTAGTAACTTCTTCTTTATTTTCAACTCTTGGCATTAATTCTTTTATTAGCTTTCCATCAGGTGCAATAACAAAGAAGGTAATACCATAAATTGTTTCTATACAAGTTGTAAAAATTGAAAATTGTCCACCACCAACTATTTTAACATCTAATTCAACACCAGTAGATTTACCAATCCAGTTGATTTGACCTAATTTTACTCTCTCTGCAAAATTAGTATCATCAAGACCATCTAATAAGTCTTCTGCATAATTACTCATTCTAAGCATCCATTGAGATTTTTCCTTTTGAACAACGGTAGAGCCACATCTTTCACAAACGCCACCTGCAGCATCTTCATTAGATAAAACGGATTTACAAGTAGGACACCAATTTACTGGAATAGTATCTTTATATGCCATTCCATGTTTATAAAATTGTAAGAATTGCCATTGAGTCCACTTATAATAATCAGGATCTGTTGTAGAAAATTCACGAGACCAATCAAAAGAAAAACCTAAATTCTTCATTTGACCTTTAAAAGTTTTTATATTTTCAGCAACTGCTTGTTTTGGATGAATGTGATTTTTAATAGCATATTGCTCAGCAGGAGCACCAAAAGCATCCCATCCCATTGGATATAAAACATTATAACCTTGGAGTCTTTTCATTCTTGCTAGTGCATCTTGAGCAGTATAACTTCTTACATGACCTACATGAAGACCTGCTCCAGAAGGATAAGGAAATTCAACTAATATGTAATAAGGTTCCTTTTTATCTCCTGTTGTAGCTTTAAAAGTTTCATGTTCATCCCAATAATTTTGCCATTTCTTTTCAATTTTATTATGATTATATTCCATAAATAAATTCCTTTCTAAGGTATAAAATTGTTTAGAAAAATTAAAATTTAAAGTGTTAATTTTTTAAAACTTTACCTCTAAAAATAAATTACATAATATTATATAACACATTTGACAAAAAATAAAGAAAAATTTAGAAAAAATGTAAAAATTATGTTTAAATTTTTACTAAGTATATAACTCTTGGTTACAATTCACATTTTATACTAAAAAGTCCGCCAAATCTTGTCGGAGTTTCTATATTTTTTCTAAATTGAACCCACGCCGGCGATTGCCTTCGATGCTTTTCGGGGGTCTTCAATTTTTAAAAAATATAGAACTCCTGCGTTTGGCTACTTGGTACATATAATAAGCTGTAAATTGTAACTTTTTTTAGACAAACTAACATAAATCTAAAAGTACAAGCATAGAATGTAATATATAACAAAGAAAAAGGAGAGATTTCTATGTGGTGTACAATGGAAGTACAAGAAGTCTTAAGAAAACTTAAGACAAACTTTCAAAGGGGATTAACAGAAGAAGAAGCAAAAATTAGGCAAAGCAAGTATGGAAAAAATAAATTGCAGGAAGGAAAAAAGACAAGTATATTCGTAAAATTTTTAAAGCAATTTAATGATTTTATGATATTAATACTTATTGCTAGTGCTGTTATATCAGCAGGAATATCGTATATTCAGCATAACAATGACTATATTGATTCTATAATTATTGTATGTATAGTTGTTATAAATGCATTGATGGGAGTTATACAAGAAAGCAAAGCTGAAAAATCAATTGAGGCATTGCAAAAACTTGCAGCACCACATGCAAAAGTTAAAAGAAGTGGAGAAATTAAATGGATACCAAGTGAAGAAGTGGTACCAGGTGATTTAATAATAATTGAAACTGGAAGCTACATACCGGCAGATGCCAGACTTATAAGTACATATAACTTCAAAGTAGAAGAATCCGCTCTTACAGGAGAAACCTTGCCAGTAGAAAAAAATGCTGATAAAATATTAAATGCAAATTCTCCATTAGGAGATATGGAAAACTTAATATTTGCTACAACTATTGCAGTAAGTGGACATGCAGAAGCAGTTGTTACTGAAACAGGTATGAATACAAAAGTAGGAAAAATAGCACAAATGATAATAAGTGATGAAGCACCTGAAACACCACTACAAAAAAGGTTAGGAGAAGTTGGAAAAAAATTAGGAATGACGGCACTTATAATATGTTCTATAGTATTTATTATAGGACTATTTAAAAAGATACCACCTATGGAAATTTTTATGACCTCAGTAGGACTTGCAGTTGCAGCAATTCCAGAAGGTTTGCCAGCCGTTGTTACAATTATGCTATCAATAGGAATTACAAGAATGGCAAGGAAAAATAGTATAATAAGGAAATTGCCAGCAGTTGAAACTTTAGGAAGTAGTACTGTAATTGCATCAGATAAAACAGGAACTCTTACTCAAAACAAAATGAAGGTTGTTGAGGTAGTTGGAGGAAACAAGAGTGAAATACTTAAATTGGGTTGTATGTGTACGGATTGCAATATAAATAACAAAAATGAAGTAGATGGGGAAGCTACAGAAAAAGCAATTGTAGAGGCTGCTTTGAACTTAGGAGAAAATAAATTTGAACTTTATAAAACAATGGAAAGAATAAATGATATTCCATTTGATTCAGAAAGAAAACTGATGACAACAATTCATAAATTAGGTGATAAATATAGGATAATAACAAAGGGAGCACCAGATGTACTTATAAAGAAATGTAGCAATTATAATAAAAATTCTGGAGTATACCCTATAACAGATATGGAAATAAGGAATATAGAAAAGCAGAATGAAGATATGGCAAAAAGAGCGTTAAGAGTAATAGCAATAGCATATAAAGATATAGAATATTTACCAAATCAAATTGATACAAGACTGGAGAATGATTTAATATATTGTGGCTTAGTAGGAATGATAGATCCTCCAAGAGAAGGTGTAAAAGAGGCAATAGAAAGTTGTAGGAGAGCTGGAATAAAAACTGTAATGATAACAGGTGACCACATATTAACTGCAAAAGCAATAGGTACAGAACTTGGAATTTTAAAGCCAGGAGATATTGCAATAACTGGAAGTGAGCTAGATAAGATTCCAGATAGTGAATTTGAGAAAAATATAATGAAATATTCAGTATTTGCCAGAGTTTCACCAGAACACAAGGTAAAAATAGTAAAAGCATTTAGAAATCAAGGAAATGTTGTAGCTATGACTGGTGACGGTGTAAATGATGCCCCAGCACTAAAAAATGCAGATATAGGTATTGCTATGGGAATAACAGGAACTGATGTAGCAAAAAATGCATCAGATATGATTTTAACAGACGATAATTTCGTAACAATAATTGAGGCAGTAAAAGAAGGTAGACACATATATGATAATATAAAAAAAGCAGTACATTTTTCAATATCTACAAATGTTGGAGAAATAGTTGCAATATTTATAGGTCTCCTATTAGGATTTGATGCACCATTAGTTGCAATACAATTATTATGGACTAATTTAGTTACAGACTCTTTGCCAGGTATAGCTTTAGGATTAGAACCTATGGAAGAAGATATTATGAATAGAAAACCAAAGAAAGTAAATGAAAGCATATTTGCAGGTGGAATGTGGGGTAAGATCTTAGTAGAAGGAATAATGATAGGTACATTAACTTTGTTTGCATTTAGTTTAGGAAATAACTTATATGGATTAGAAGTTGGAAGAACTATGGCATTCTTTTCATTAAGTACATTAGAATTAGTTCATAGCTTTAATATAAAGAGTGAAAGCTCAATATTTAAAGTAGGAATATTTAATAATTTGTATTTAATAGGAGCTGTTCTAATAGGATTAATTTTACAAATAATAGTTATAGTAAATCCACAGATATCACAAATATTTAATAGTGTACCATTAAATGGAACACAATGGTTATATGTAATTCTAATTTCAATACTTCCACTTGTAATTATGGAATTACAAAAAGCAATAAATGAATTTAGATTTGGTAAAGTTGTATATCCAAAAAAGGCAAAAGAACAAAAAGAATATTAATAAATTATGTCACAAAAAAATAATTCCAGTTTCGAAGTTACTGGAATTATTTTTGCTATTGATATAGGTAAAAATCTTTAATCTAACTTATAGTTCATAAGACTATTTTTCTTTTAATACAAATTCATATACGTTGCATGCATTCATTCTTTGTAAATAAAAGTAGTATCCACTAATTGTGCTTTTTAATTCATCTTCATTAACACCTTCATTACAAATTAAAATAAAATGCTTTTCTTCATTTGATATATTTATTAATTTTTCTAAACCGTTATTAGCATTTAAAACAATTGACTTATCTGCTAATGTAAATAAATATAAATCATCTAAAAATCTGTTATTATTAGTGTTAAAGTAGTAAACAATAGGGATATCTTTTTCTTTAACTTGATTAACAATATTTGTGTATTGTTCATATGCAAATTCAAATTTATGATGAGTAGATATTGGGTTATAAGCAAATGTTGAAACAAGTAAAATTAATAAAAATACTACTTCGTTATTAGCTATATGTTCAAAAAGATATTTTTTTAGTATATAAAATATTAGTAAAAACGAAACTGAATAAATAGGTATTACATATCTAGTTTCAATATATGGCGAAAATTTTATTACAACTAACAAATAAATTATAATAGGAAATAATAATAAGTAAATTTGAGAGTTGAATCTTAAATGTTTATTTCTTTTCTTATAAGTTATAAATAAAATAATAATAGCAAATGGTAATAGTAAATTATGAAGAAATTTATTATGTATTAAGCTTAAGTAATTTCCTAATCTAACAAAAATAGAATAATCTTCTGTACCACTAAAACTACTATTTTTAAATAATAAATGTTCAATGCTATAAGGGAAAATTACTAAGTAAATAATTGCACTTATAATAATTGCTACTTGATATCTAATTAGGTTTTTAAAGTGCTTATTTTTTATGCATTTTATTGAATATAGCACATATAAAATGAAACCATAAACAAAGAAGTAATAATGAGTTAAACCTCCTAAAATAAAAATAATCATAATAGGTAAAAGATTTTTATATGTTACATTATTATTTCTCCATAATTTTATATGTAAGTATGTAATAGCCAAAACAAACAAATTAGATAATTCATACATTCTAATGTATAAAAAGCTATCTATTGCTATAATAGAAAATCCGTTTATAGCAACACAAAGTAGAGACATGAAAGAATTTCTAAATAATAATTTGCTAGTTTTATAAACTAATATATTGCTAATAATAAATATAAGCATATTTAAGAATAAACCACTCCATTTAGTAAAATGGTCTATGGAAAAAGTTGAGGTAATTCTAAGTAATAAATAATAAAAAGGAGGATGAACATCATTTTTTTGATTTTCATAAACAGCCTTTAAATCCCATTTTTCATCACTATTAACTTCTAAGTAATCAAGATAATAATCCTTATCGTGCCATGTATCTAAGAAGTCTTCATTATCTACAATACTGCCTTTATCATAATTCATAAGGCCATAAGAATACATTTCATCCATATGAAAATAATTTTTCTTAAAGCCAACATAAAATCTAACTGCTACTTGAACAATTATAATTACTACTAAGACTATTAGTACTTTTTGTTTTTCATTTAATTCAAACTTTTTCATTACAATCTCCTTATAATTTTGCATTATATAATATATAGTTTAAAATTGCAATAAAAATGAATTTAAATTCTTAATTAAATAATTCTATAATGTACATTGCTAAATTATCATAAATTAAATAAAATTCATAAGATATATAGAATAAATATATTTTATGGAGGAGTAATATGGCAAAAATAATAGTTTTTAATAATGATACAAATCGTATGGAAACATATTATAGAAATGAAAATGAGGCAATGCCTTATAATACAAATAGAAGCTTGTTAGTAAGTGAATTTAGAGGTTCAAGTCAAAGCCCAACACTATGGACTACAAAAAGAACAATGCAAAGTTGGAATTCAACAAGATATTTATATGGAAGACCAATACCAGTAGGATTTGCATTTAAAAGACCTTGGGAAGGTGGGCATAGCAATCAATCTCAACATTATGCAGGTGTTGCATTTGATGTTGGTCAAAGATTAAGTAATAGTGAAAGGACCACACTAAGAAATCTTGCAAGATCTTCTGGAGTATGGTCATATGTGGAACCAGCAAGTTTAACACCAACATGGGTTCATTTTGATAAAC
>CANQWH010000036.1 GCA_947627495.1 uncultured Clostridia bacterium | reverse complement strand
CAATTTGTAATAAATATATAACTCCGACGAGATTTGGCGGACTTTAAAGTACAAAATAAGAAAAAATTTTACAAAAACATATTGTAAAACGAAGAGTTATAATGTAAAATATAATTATAGAACAAAGAGTGATAAAAGTACAAAAGAAAAAAGCAAAATAACAATGTAAAAAAGAAAAGAAGTAGCACAAAATAATCTATTAGAGAAATAAAAGATAGGTTATAAAACTAAAAAAAACAAAAAATAAAGAGAGAAAGAAGGAGATAATATGAGAGGAAAAAGAGAAAAGGGCATAACGTTAATCGCGTTGATAATTACAATAATAGTAATGTTAATACTAATAACCGTAACGGTAACATCAGTAATAAATGGAGGCATATTTAAAAAAGCAGGAGAAGCAGTAAGTAAAACAAAAGATAGTATGAAAAATGAACAAGATGCAGTAAACCAATTATTAGCAGAAATGGAAAAACTAGGAAACTGGAAAGACACACCACCAGCAGAGGATATACCAGATCCAAAAGAACCACCAACAATAGTAGCAAGTGCAGAAAAAAGTTATGAAAACGGAAATCATGAAATAACAATAACAGCAACAGGAAGTACAGAAAAAGTAGAAACATTAAGCTATAACATTAAATTTTATAATGGAGAGCATGAAAATGAACAAACAAAAACACAAGAAGGAACATCAGGAGAACAAGTAACATTTACATTTGATGGATTAGAAAAAGATACAACATATACATACGAAATAGAAGTACAAGACGAAAACGAACTAACGGGAAGTTGTAATGGAACGTGTACAACATATTGTGTAGGAGAACATTGCGATGGAAAAACAATAGAAGATTGTGAAATATGTGGAGGTGATGGGGAGTTACCTTGCACGGGTGGAATTTTGACACCGCTTTACTGCTCTACGAGTAGTGGAGAGATAACTTGTGTTCGCTGTGGTAAGCCATCTGCTGATGAACATCCTTGCGTTATATATAGGTGCTCTTTATGTGGCGGGACTGTATGGTACTTTTTGGGGACACCGTTCATAAATAAGGTGTGCGAGGATTGTGCTCTCACTTTGGCTACTAATTTCGATAATATGGGCGAGAAAGTCATTGACGAACATAAGCCTGTTCTTTGCACTGCGGAGGGGTGTGATGATGGGAAGATTATTACTTCAGTATGTGAGCACGGGTTTAATTCTGAACATTATTACTGTGAAAAACATGGCGATAATGTATCAGAGGTACACGAATCTATAGTTGATTAAACTATAGTACCAATATAGATATATATATTTAAAGAAGTAACATAGTAAATATAAATCTATGTTACTTCTTTTACTTGTAATGAAGAAACTTAGGCACACAAATTTCATGTATATTTTGTAAATTTTGATAAAACTACTGTAATTTTGTAAAAAATATGTTAAAATAGTATAGATAATATTTTTGGGGGAACACAATGTTAGAAATTTTAGAGCATACAATTTTAGATACATTAAAACTCATACCATTTTTATTTATAACATATATAATAATGGAACTAATTGAACACCATGCAGGAGAAAAAACAGAAAATATAATAAAAAAATCAGGAAAATATGGACCAATATTAGGAGCTATCTTAGGAATTTTTCCACAATGTGGATTTTCAGCAGTAGCTGCCAATTTTTATGCTGCAAGAATTATTACAAGAGGAACTCTTATTGCAATATTTTTATCAACATCTGATGAAATGTTACCAATACTAATATCAGAAGGAGCAAGCTTAAATTTAATATTGCAAATATTAGTAATAAAAGTTATAATAGGAATGGCAGTTGGAATTGTATTAGATTTATTGTTAAGAAAAAATATTAAAAAAGAAAATCACCAAGACATTCACAAAATATGTGAACATGAACATTGTAATTGCGAAGAAGAAGGTGTTTTTAAATCTTCTTTAAAACATACTATTCAAATATTTGTTTATATATTTATAATAAGTTTAATATTAAATACTGTAATTAATATAGTTGGAGAAGATACAATAGCCGAATTTATAATAAAAATTCCGCTAATTGGTACAATTGTTGCAGCAGCTATTGGCATAATACCAAATTGTGCAGGTTCAATAATTCTAACAGAATTATTTTTGCAAAATATAATAACAATTGGGTCTATGATAGCAGGTTTATTAGTAAATTCAGGGCTTGGAATTTTAATATTATTTAAAGTAAATAAAAATTATAAAGAAAATTTCGCAATATTAGGAATATTATATATAATAGGTGTAATTTCAGGGATAGTTTTGGACTTACTAATATAAGATTTATAAGGAAGGTAACATTATGAAAAAAATCTATTTTGTACTTACGTATTCGGGTACTATTTTAGGAAGAATTATAAGAATGAAAACAGGAAAAATATATACACATGTATCAATAGCACTAGATGAAAATCTAAAAAGAATGTATTCATTTAGCAGATTAAATCCATATAATTGTTTTATAGGTGGATTTATGCACGAAAAATTAAATGAAGGTTGTTATAAAAGATTTAAAAATACACAAGCAATGATAAGTTGCATAGAAATAACAGATTATCAATTTGAAAAATTAGAGACTCAAATAAAAATATTTGAAGATAACAAGTCAATATATAAATTTAATGTATTAGGTTTAATTTACATATTGTTTAATAAAAAAATACATAGAAAAAATTACTTTTACTGTGCAGAATTTGTAAAACATATATTGAAAAATGCACATATTAATGTAGAATTGCCAGAAATGCCAAGACCAGAAAACTTTGAACAATTAAAAAATTCCAAAACCATATATACAGGAATATTAAATAAATATAATGTAGATGAAATTGAGAGATTAGAAGAAGTAAAAGCAAGTTAAAATTAAGGAATTGATGATTTTTTATGGATAGATTTAAAACTACTGAGAAAGCAAGTATTTTAGGAATAATTGGGAATGTATTTTTATTAATTATAAAATCAATAGTTGGTATGGCAACACAAAGTCAAGCAATGATAGCAGATAGCTTTAATAGTGCAGGAGATATTTTTTCATCACTTATGACTTTTATAGGAAATAAAATTGCAAGTAAACCAAAGGATGATGACCATAATTTAGGTCATGGAAAAGCAGAATATATTTTTTCGATGCTAGTTAGTATATCAATGATTTTGGTATCAATAAAACTTTTACAGGATTCTATTAAATCTTTAATAAATCCGGAAGGATATATATTTTCATGGTGGCTAGTAATAGTTTGTTTGGTAACAATAATAATAAAACTATTATTATACTTGTATACACACAAGTTAGCAAAAAATCAAAGTAATATTTTGTTAGAGGCAAATGCAAAAGATCATAAAAATGATTGTATTGTAACAACATTTAACCTTGTAGCCTCACTTTTGAGTGTAAAAGGGATATTATTGTTCGATGGAATGGTAGGTACAGGAATTTCTGTATGGATACTTATAACAGGAATAAAAATATTTATGGAAAGTTATAATGTACTTATGGATAGTTCAATAAGTATAGAAAGTAAAAACAAAGTATTGGAAATAGTAAATAAGCATAAAGAAATAAAAAAAGTGGAACATTTTAATGCAACACCAGTTGGATATAAATATCAAATATCTCTTACAATATATGTTGATGGAAACTTAACAACATTTGAAAGTCATGATATAGCAAATAAATTAGAAAAAGAATTAGATGAACTAGAAGAAATATATTTAGCGGTTATACATGTAAATCCAATTTAAAATAGATTTATTAATACAAAGGAGGAGGGGGATTATAAAAAAAATAGTATAGTATTTTTAATATAAAATTTTAGGGAGGAAAAAATATGTCAAAGAAAATTTTAATAGGAGTAGTTGTAGTTATTGTAATAGCAATAATAGTTGCAGTGGCTGTTATGCAAAATAAGCCAAATAAGACAGATGAAACAAATAATAATGAAGTAGTAAATAATAATGTTGATTCAGAAAATATTACTGATGGAGGAAATGATGGAGATACAGCAAATATTGATGGAACACTTGAAGAAATAATGGACAAACTATATGTTGGAATACCAGAAGAAGAACGCCCAATGATGTTAGAAAATAAAAAAGTAACAAAAGAAGAAATTCAAAATTATGTAGGAACAAGTGATATTGATTTTAAAGAAGCTTTAGTAAGTGAACCAGGGATAAATGTAATTCCTCATTCAGTAGTTCTACTTAGATTAAATGATGAAAAAGATGCAAGTAATGTTGTAACAAAAATTAAGGAAAATGTTAATCCAAGAAAGTGGATATGTGTTGAAGCAGAAAATGTAATAGTAAAAAGTAAAGGAGATTTAGTAGTTCTAATCATGGCTAATGATTTAGCTAAAACGATAGACGCTAATTTTGAAGGTCTAAAATAATGGTATTTTCAAGTATCATATTTATATATTACTTTTTGCCACTGCTACTTATAGCATACTATGTACTTCCAAGGAAATTTCGTAATATTGTATTATTGATATTTAGCTTAGCATTTTATTTCTATGAAGAAAAAAATGTAGTATTAATAATTTCATGCATAATCAACTATTTCCTTGGAAGAATAATAGGAAAAAATAAAAACAAGCTGTATTTAGCTTTGGGCGTGATAATTAATGTTACTATACTAGGATACTATAAGTATAGTAACTTTTTTATAGAGAATCTTAATAATATAGCAAGTGTAAATATTACATATCTAAATGTTATTTTACCACTAGGAATAAGCTTTTTTACATTCCAAAATATTAGTTATTTAGTAGATGTATATAGAGGAGAAACAAAAGCACAAAGAAGCATTCTAAAATATGGAACATATATAACATTATTTCCTCAACTAATAGCAGGGCCAATAGTTAGATATAAAGATGTAGATAAAGAATTAAGTGATAGAAAAGAAAATTTTGATGATTTTGCAAATGGTGTAAAACGATTTGTAATAGGACTTTCTAAAAAGGTGTTAATAGCAAATAATATAGGTAATATGTGTGTTATATTAAATCAACTTGCAAGTAAAACTATATTGTCTCATATATTACAAGCAATAGGTTATACATTTCAAATATATTTTGATTTTTCAGGTTATAGCGATATGGCAATAGGTTTAGCATTAATGTTTGGCTTCCATTTTAAAGAAAACTTTAATTATCCATTAATAGCTACAAGCATTACGGACTTTTGGAGGAGATGGCATATATCATTATCATCATTTTTTAGAGACTATGTATATATACCATTAGGAGGAAATAGAGTAAGCAAAATAAAATGGATACGTAATATTCTAATAGTATGGTTATTAACAGGTTTTTGGCATGGGGCAAGTTGGAATTTTATATTATGGGGTTTGTATTTCTTTGTATTTTTGCTTTTAGAAAAGCTATTTTTAAATAAATATTTAAAAGGCGGAATTTTTTCACATATATATACATTAATTATAATTATTTTTAGTTTTGTAATATTTAATATGCCAAATTTAAGTAGCATAGGAGAATTCATAAAAAATATACTAGGTATGCATAATTTGCAATTTGCCAATAGAGAAACACTATATTATTTAAGAAACTATATAACTTTATTAATAATTGCAAGTATAGCTTCAACACCAATAATAAAATCAATTATGAAGAAAATACAAGGCAAAAAAATGTTAAATAGATTAATAGATGTAGCAGAACCTATATGCATAGTAGGATTGCTAACAATATGTACAGCATCATTACTATCAAACTCATTTAATCCATTTATATATTTTAGATTTTAAGGAGAATTAATGAAACAAAAAATAATATCAATATCTTTTATAATATTTATATTTACTTTTAGTATATTAAGTTTTATATTTAAAGACCAAGAATTTTCAAAATTTGAAAGAAGAAAATTAGCAAAAAAGCCAGAATTTAACAGTGAATTTACAAGTAATTTAGATGAATACATTGTAGATCAATTTCCATTTAGAAATGAATTTATAAACTTAAATTCAAAAATAAATAGGAATATATTGCAAATGAAAGGTCATAATAATGTATATGTAATAGATGATATAATATATGATATAAACTATCCAATGAACGAAAAAAATTGCAATGATTTTTGTAAAAAAATTAATTACATAATAGAAAATGACTTGCAAAATTCAAAAGTATATTTTTCAATAATACCAGACAAAGAATATTTTTTAGATGATGAAAAATATCTAAAAACAGATTATAAATTATTACAAGATAAAATAAAATTGAATGCAAAATATATAAACATAATGAATGAATTAACAATTGATGATTATTATAGAACAGATATACATTGGAAGCAAGAAAATTTGGATAAAGTGGTAAAAAAGTTGGTAACAGGAATGGGAATTAGCTATATAAAAACTACGAACCAATATAAAGAATATGCTAGTTTTTATGGTGCATCATATTCAAAAGCAGGAGAAAAACTAAAGGCCGATACGATAAAGTACATAGAAAACGAATATACAGAAAATGCTATAGTAGATTATCTAGAATATAATATTGAAAGTATATATAATGAAGAAAAACTAAGTGGAATGGATTCTTATGATGTATTTTTAAATGGACCAAGCAGTTTAATAGAAATAACAAATCCAAAAGCGAATAATGATAGAGAGCTAATAATATTTAGGGATTCATTTTCAAGCAGTTTAGCTCCATTATTAATACCATATTATAGTAAAATAACATTAATAGATTTAAGATATATAAATTATAAATATGTTGAAAACTTGGTGGATTTAAATAATAAAGATGTATTTTTTATATATAGTGCACAAATAATTAATAACAGTTATTTGTTACGTGTTGACGTTTAATAAAAAAATGGAAAAAAATGCAAGTGAAATTAAAGCATAAAAAAATAAAAAAAGCAGATAATAAGATTGTATAAAATTTAAGTTACTAAATAAGGAGGTAGCGAAATGAAAGCCATAAATGCAATAGTTTTAACACTTGCTATTATTGGATGCATAAATTGGGGATTAGTAGGATTATTCGAATTTAATTTAGTAGATGAATTATTTGGAAATTTATCTTTATTATCAAAGATAATATATATAATAGTTGGTATAGCTGGAATATGGTCAATAGCATTCTATAATAGAGTAACAAATGAAGAACAGAAAAACTAATCTTAAAGCAGGTAAAAAGGACAACATTTTATATGTTGTTCTTTTTACTTTTTTTACATTTACTTAGATGCAAATTTTTGCTTTACCGTATCAATTTTTGTTTGTTCTACATTTTCAGTTTTGTACCAACCTTTTTCTGCCATTAAATTATATATTTTATTTTGAATATCAAGAGATTCATTTAAAGCATCTTTAAAAGCAGTATGAACTTCAGCTGTTGTAGATTCAATAGTTCCATGAAGATATAAGTCACAAACTCCTTTGATGATTAATAATTCTTTTTCCATTAAATCCTTATCTTCCATATTATAACATCCTTTCTAAAATACTAATCAGTATAAAAAATTAATAAATTAGCGTATAAAATAACTAAATGCTAGTTTATTCAAACTTTGTATTTATAAAATATTTAAAAATTTGTTTAATAAATCTGTATGTTTTTTCTCAAGTTCTCCCATGTAAGTAGAAAGATTAACATCTTTAATTTGTTTAGATGCATTCATACTACATGTTTTCATAAAACTTTCATGACCTAAAGCGTCTTCAATATATAAAAGTTCTTTATTAGTCATAATAACCTCCAATCCTTTTTGGCATAAATTAGAATTACTCTATTACCAATATAAATATATGATTTCCTAAAAGAGTATAAATATGCAAAAATAGGAACAAAATTAATACAAATTTTATAAAATAAATAAAGGGAATAATTCCTAAGTTTTATAAAGGGAGGAAGGTTTTTAATATATGAGATATCAAATAGCAAATGCAAGAACATACTTATCTAGATTCGAGCAAATATTAAATGAAATGTCTAATAAAATGTTGTCTGCAAAGCCTAGAAATAATATAACAAAATATTTCATAGAATGCATGGTGCCACATCACCAAGCTGCAATTTACATGTGTGAGAACTTATTGAAATTTACTCGTTATCAATCACTAAGAGAAATTGCAAATGGTATAATAAGGATGCAAACTAGAGGTATAGAACAAATGAGAGAAATTGCAAGAACTACATATGGATACGAGAATTTTAGAAGAGAAGTAGAAGCTTATACAGAAAAGTATTTAGAGATAACCAATAATATGGTAAGCAGAATGAAAAATAGTCCAAGAAGTGTAAATATAAATTGGGATTTTGTAAATGAAATGATACCACACCATGAAGGTGCAATACAGATGTGCGAAAATCTATTACAATATCGTATTGATCCAAGATTAAGAGTAGTAGCAAATACAATAATTAGAGAACAAAGTGAAGGGGTTACAAAATTAAAAGCAATAAGAAGAATGTTAGATAGATAGGGTATTTTTATGTGTGGGTAACCACACATAAAAAAATACAAACAAATTTTCTAAAAACTATTGACAAAGAATTAAAAAAGATATAAAATACATACGAACAAGAATTTGGAGGTATAAATATGTTATCTACTTTACATATAAAAAATATAGGAATTATAGATGATTTATCAATAGATTTTAATGAAGGTTTCAACGTTTTAACAGGAGAAACAGGAGCAGGAAAAACGTTAATAATTGGTTCACTTGCAATAATTGCAGGAGGAAGATTTCCTAAAGAAATGATAAGAAAGGGAGAAAATTATTCATTAATAGAAGCAAATATTTATTGTCCAGAGAACGAATTAGCAGAAGATGGCAACATAATTATATCTCGTGAAATTTATGCAAATGGAAGAAATAATTGCAAGATAAATGGAAAGCTAGTAACAGTAACAGAATTAAAAAACTATATGAATAAAATAATAGATATACATGGTCAACACGATAATCAAAATTTATTAGATAGTGCAAAACATATAAAATATTTAGATGGATTTATAGGAAGCAATATAAAAGAGATAAAATCAAGATATTTAGATTATTTTAATAAATACAATGAAATAAAAGAAAAATTAAAAAATAATTATGGAGATGAAACAGAAAAAGAAAGAAAACTAGACTTATTAAGATACCAGTACAATGAAATAAAAATAGCAAATTTAAAAGTTGGAGAAGATGTTGAATTAGAAGAAAAGCATAACATTATGGTAAATAGTGAAAAACTAAAAGAAAACTTAAATATTATAGATAACAACTTAAGCTGTAATGCAATAGATAATATATCTAATTCAATAAGATGTTTAGAAAAAATTGAAAATTATGGTCCAGTATATAAAGAAAAACTTTTAGAATTGAAAAATGTATACTATGAAATACAAGAATTTACAAGGGATTTATCATCTTTAAAAGAAGATGCTGATTTTGATGAATATGAAAGAGATGAAATAGAAAGACGTTTGGATATTATATTTTCATTAAAAAGAAAATATGGAAATAGCATAGAAAAAATATTAGAATATGAAGAAAATTTAAAAAAAGAAATAGAACAAATTGAAAACGTAGATGAAATAAATAAAAAACTAAAGGAAGAACTAAAAAATGTAGAAAAAGAAATGAATATACTAGCAAATAAAATGAATGAAATAAGAAATGCGTATGCAATAAAACTAAATGATAAAATAAATTCTGAACTAAAAGATTTAGAAATGCCTAATGCAAAATTCCAAGTTACAATAGAAAAAAATGAAAAAGAAGAGTACAATTCAAATGGACTTGATAAAGTGTATTTCTTAATTTGCACAAATGTAGGTGAAGAATATAATGAACTTACAAAGATAGCATCTGGAGGAGAAATGTCAAGAATAATGCTTGCAATAAAAACAGTATTAGCAGATATAGATGAAGTTCCAATCTTAATATTTGATGAAATAGACACAGGAATTAGTGGAAAAGCAGCAAATGCAGTGGCAGAAAAGATGAAAATAATCTCAAAGAAACATCAAACATTATGTATAACACATTCAGCATCAATAGCTGCAAAAGGAGATAGTAATTATTATATATATAAAAAAGTAGTACAAGATAAGACACAGACATGTATTAAATTATTGGACGAACAAGAGACAATAAAAGAAATAGCAAGGATTTCAAATGGAGAGATAACAGAAATAGCATTAGAAAATGCCAAGGAATTAAGAAAAGCAAGTTAATGAAATTTTAAATATTGAAAAATATAAAAAAATATAGTAAAATGTTGTAAATAATTTTTTAAAACAAGGAATGGTTTTTTATATGAATAGAACAAAAAGAAGAATTTTCGAATGTGCAATGGAATTATTTGCAGCAAAAGGGTATGATGCAACAAGTGTTGAGGAAATAACAGCTGTTTCAGGAATAGCAAAAGGAACATTATATTATCATTTTGAAAAAAAAGAAGACATATTAAATTTGTTATTGAAAGATGGAATGAGTTTACTAGAAAATAGTATAAAAATAAAAACCAAAAAATGTGATAAGTACATAGATAAAATAAAAGCAGTAATATTAGTACAAATAAAAGTAACAGTAAAATATGAAAACTTTATTAACTTAGTATTTAGTCAAATGTGGGGTAAAGAAGAAAAAAATATAAAATGTAGAAAATGTGTATTTAAATATATAAAGATATTAGAAGACATAATAAAAAAAGGAATTGCAGCAGGAGAATTTTATGATGGTGATGTAGAAGCATTAGCAGCAGGAGTTTTCGGAATAACCTGTTCAAGTTTAATATATAGAATGAAAATAGGTAGAGAAACAAATATAGAAGATATATATAATGGCTTTATAGATACAGTAGTTAAAGGGTTAAGTAAGTAAAAAAGATAGATACTATTATTAGGGAATAGAAATATCTATGAAAAGGAGAAAAATATGTTAAAAGAATATGGATATGTAAGAGTAGGAAGTGCAGTTCCAAGTTTAAAAGTAGCAGATATAGAATACAATACTAGAGAAATTATTAATCAAATAAATAATGCAAATGAAAAACAAGTACAGATACTATGTTTTCCAGAACTTGCAGTAACAGGTTATACATGTAGTGATTTATTTAATCAAGATATTTTATTAGATAACGTACAAAAATCATTAATAGATATAATGAATGCAACTAAGAATTTAGGATTAGTTGTTATAGTAGGAGCACCACTAAGAACAGAAAATAAAATTTTTAATACAGCAGTTGTTATTCAAAATGGTAAAATTTTGGGCATTGTGCCAAAATTAAATATACCAAACTACAATGAATTTTACGAGAAAAGGTGGTTTGCTTCAGCACAAGATGCAAAACAAAAATATATAGAAATATTAGACACTAATATACCATTTGGAATTGATTTGTTATTTAAGGATAAACAAAATAAAAATATATGTTTTGGAATAGAAATTTGTGAAGATTTATGGGTGGTAAATCCACCAAGCAATTCTTTAACTGTAAATGGAGCAACAATAATATTCAACTTATCAGCAAGTAATGAAATAATAGGAAAAGAAGAATATAGAAAAGATATAGTAAGAGTGCAATCAGCAAAAACAATATCAGCCTATGTATATACCTCAAGTGGAGTAAATGAATCAACAACAGATGTAGTATTTTCAGGACAAGCATTAATCTATGAAAATGGAGCATTGCTAAAAGAAAATGAAAGATTTGATTTTGAGAGCAACTTAATTTACTCAGAAGTAGATGTAAAAAGGTTAATGAATGATAGACAGAAAAATATTAGTTACTTAAATTCAAATGAATTATATAAAGAATATAGAAATATTGAAATAGAGATACAAGATAACATAGAAAACCTAAGTAGAGAATATTCTAAAACCCCATTTGTACCAGCAAATGATAAAAAAAAAATAACAACATGTAGAGAAATTTTAAATATTCAAAGTTATGGATTAGCAAAAAGAATAAAAGCAATAGGAATAAATACAGTGATAATTGGAATTTCTGGCGGTTTAGATTCTAGTTTAGCTTTTCTAGTAGCAATAAAAGCGTATGAAATATTAAACCTAGATAAAGCAAATATAATAGCGGTAACAATGCCAGGATTTGGAACAAGTTCAAGGACATATACTAATGCTATGAATTTAATAGAACAATATGGAGCAACTTTAAAAGAGATAAGTATTAAAGACGCCTGTGAAAAGCACTTTGAGAACATAGGGCAAGATAAAGAAGTGCATGATATAACTTATGAAAATGCACAAGCAAGAGAAAGAACACAAGTACTAATGGATATTGCAAATCAAAAGAATGGAATAGTAATAGGAACAGGAGATTTATCTGAACTAGCACTAGGTTGGTGTACATATAATGGCGACCATATGAGTATGTATGGGGTAAACAATAGCATACCAAAAACTTTAATAAAATATTTGATAAAATATGTAGCAGATACAAGTGAAAATGAAGTGATAAAAACAACATTATATAATATACTAGAAACTCCAATATCTCCAGAGTTATTGCCACTAAATGATCAAGGAAATATAAGGCAACTAACAGAAGAAGTTGTAGGACCATATATGTTAAACGATTTCTTTATGTATCACTTTTTAAGATATGGTGCAGAACCAAATAAGATTTTAAAAATGGCAGAGCATACTTTTAAAGAAGAATTTTCACGTGAGCAAATAAAAGAAAAACTACAAATATTCATAAAAAGATTTTTTACAAATCAGTTTAAAAGAAGCTGTGTTCCAGATGGTCCAAAGGTTGGAACAATAAGTTTATCTCCAAGAGGAGACTGGAGAATGCCAAGTGATGCAAGTTACCAGATGTGGTATAAAAATATAATTTAATAAGAAGCGAAATATAAATTAAACCCACGGGCAGCAATTTCCTTTGATGCTTTTCGTGGGTCTTCAATTTATTCCCAATACAACTCCTATGTTTGAATATTTTTGTAATTAACTACAAAATAAGTAATAACTGTAAATTTTATAAAATTAATGCTCATTAACTATTGCAAATAGAATAGATTTATAGTATACTACAAAAGAAGTTAAAATGCTTTCGTAGCTCAGTCGGTAGAGCACTTCCTTGGTAAGGAAGAGGTCACGGGTTCGATTCCCGTCGTAAGCTCCAGCCTTATACATATTCGAACTGCTTAAAAAATTGTATTTTTTTCTAAAACCACTTGAAATTTACTAAAAAATATAGTATAAAGATATTGAGTGGTACTCAAGAAACTTTCGAAGCCTTGAGTCATTTTTTATATAAATTGGAGGTAACATTGAAAGAATACAAGAATAATGAACAACTAATAGAATATTTAATATCTAAAAATGTAAAAATAGATAATAAAGAACAAGCATTAAAAAAATTTGTTTGTATTTTACCTAAAATATAATAAATATATGAAAGTAGCTGTTACAAAGGCAACGTTTAATGTTAAAGAAAACATTAAGGATATTATAAAAAATAGTATCACTTTAACCATAAACATCACCACCTCTCTCACGAAGATTCGTAAAATTGGTGGCAAAACCACATCTGCTTTTTATCATTTCCTATGTTTACCAATATACAATATTTTTAAATAAAAAACAAGCAAACAGAACAAATTTTTGAATTTTTTTTATATTCTTGCAATTTATTGAATTTATGATATACTTTAGTAAATTGATTGATATTTGTATCAATCGTTCAAGAGAGAAAAAGTTGTAGATAACTGCGACGTCCGCTCCAACTTAAGACAACTTACGAACTGTATGAGGTTCGTAAGTTTTTTTCGTTTTATCCAGCCAACAGAATATATAATTACATATCCAGTAAAACTTAAAATTCTTGAATATAAAGTCAATTTTATAAGATGAACTAAATCCAGAAGATGATATAGAAGAATATACAATAGAATTATCAAAAAATTCAGAAGAATATTTAAAATATTTATAAAACTATTGACAACAACAAACAAATGTTTTACAATGTATACAAATAAAAAAGGATGTGTATTTATGGAAGAAAATAATTTAATAGTTCAAAATGAATTATCAAATGAAGATAT
>CANQWH010000035.1 GCA_947627495.1 uncultured Clostridia bacterium | reverse complement strand
TTTATTTGTAACATAAATTTAATATTTTGGTAATAATGTTGTAACATAAAAAGTTAAAATTGTTACTATTCACAGCCGATTATATGTACAAAGTAGCCAAACGCAGGAGTTTCATATTTTTTTCGAAAGAAAATAATCAAACAGCCTGCTGCTCACGGATTACCCGCGTAGCCATTTTGATTTTTCCTTAAGAAAAAAATATAAAACTCCGACGAGATTTGGCGGACTTTTATATGTAGCTGTGAATTGCAACGTTTATTAAAATACTCTCATAATATCATTATAAGTTACAAATATGGATAATCCTATTAACAAGAAAAATCCCGCCATTTGTATGCCTATTTCTGTATTTTGATTTAATGGTTTCTTCCTAATTGCTTCTATTATTAATAGTAGTATTTTCCCTCCATCTAATGGTGGAAATGGTAGAAGATTTGTTACACCTAATGATACAGATATTACCGCCATCATATATGCAAATTCTTGAAGTCCATTTGTTTCTACTACCATATCTGATATTCCAACTACTCCAACTAATTGGTCTGCACTTACTTTACCTGTAAATAACTGTGCTATTCCATCAAATGTTGCTCCTAAAAATTCTCCTGTAAATAGTATTCCATTTTTAACTCCCAATATAGTTGATGCTATAATTGCACATAATATCAAACCAAAAATAATATTTACTGAACCACCTGCCAAAAGTATTAATATTTTCTTAGGTATGCTTTTTTTGTTATATGCCCTATCATCTTCTACTGGCTCTTCTTCACCTAACATATTTACAAATCCACCCATTGGGATTAATTTTAATTCATATGAAGTTTCTTTGCCTTGTTTTCTCCATATTGTTGGACCAAAGCCTATGGCAAATTGTTTTATTTTAACATTAAATAATTTTGCTACAAGAAAATGTCCTAATTCATGTATTAATATTAAAAAACCTAATAGAAATGCTATTTTTATAATGCCTATTATCATAAAATATTTACCTCTTCCTATAAAAATAAATTTAACAACATTATAAATTATTTATAATCTGTATCCTTAAATTAATGAAAATAAGAAATATGCAAATGGTGCAATAAATAATATGCTGTCTATTCTATCTATCATGCCTCCATGCCCTGGAATTAAATTACTAAAATCTTTTATCCCTATATATCTCTTTATACTAGATGCTGCTAAATCTCCAATTTGACCTAATATGCTCAATAATAATATTATTCCAGAAATTGTAAAATATGATACCTCTATATTTGCATATTTATTTATAAAATATGTATATACCACTGCTACTATTACAGCTCCAAGTGTTCCTGCTATACTTCCTTCTACGCTTTTTTTAGGACTTATTTTTGTAAGTTTATGTTTTCCTAATTTACTACCTACTAAATATGCAAATGTATCTGTTACCCATGCTGAGATTGCTATATACCATATTAATAATCTGCCATTATTTTCTCTAAATAGCATTGGTACAAAAATTATAAAACCTATTATGTAAAAAATTCCAAATGCAGATACTGCTATATCTTCAAAATTTGTCTTCATCTGTGTTAATATTACTTTTAAAAACAAAAGTAATATTGCAGTTAAAAATTCTAATACTAATATTTGTGTTGGTATAACATTCATAAACGCAATTAATATTGCTAAAATATTACCAATCCATTTATCTACATTTCTCTTTCCTTTAAAGATATTAAAATATTCATTTATTGCAATTATTGCAACTATTGATGTTGCTAAGTTTACAGCTGTTGTATTTCCTAATATTAATATTACTCCTACTATTATTATTAATATTAAACCTGATACTATTCTTTGTATTTTCATTACTTCTTCACCTCGTCTGGTCTACCACCAAACCTTCTATTTCTACTTTGATATACTTTTATTGCTTCTAATAAATCTTCCTTAGAAAATTCTGGCCAATGTTTATCTGGAAAATAAAATTCTGAATATGTAAGTTGCCATGGTAAAAAGTTACTTGTTCTTAGTTCTCTACTTGTTCTTATCATTAAATCTGGATCCGGCTCACCTGCTGTATATATGCTGTTTGATATTAGTTCCTCGTTTATATCTTCAACTTTAATCTCTCCACTTTTTACTTTTTCTGCAATTGTTTTACATGCATGAACTAATTCTGCTCTTCCACCATAATTGAAAGCTATATTTAAAACAAGTCCTGTGTTATTTTTTGTTTTTTCTACTAATTTATCAATTTTTTCTTGAATGTCTTGTGGTATATTTTCTTTTTCCCCTATTACCCTTATTTTTATATTTTTTAAATCCATTTTCTTAAGCATTGCATCTAAATTTGCTTTTAATATAAACATAAGTGCTGAAACCTCTTCTTTTGTTCTCTTCCAGTTTTCCGTTGAAAATGCATATACAGTTAAATATTTTATTCCTATCTCGTTACAATAAACTGCTATATTTTCTAAATTTTTTGATCCAGCCTTATGTCCTTCTTTTGTTGTAAGTCCTCTTTGCTTTGCCCAACGTCTATTTCCATCCATGATTATTGCTATGTGTTTTGGTAAGTTTTCATCATCTATTCCTTCCATATTATCCTCCAAATATTTTTTATATTACTATTCTATCATAAATTTTTTAAAAAATGAAATATTTTTATAAATTTTTATAATATATTTTTTAAACTCAACTTTTCACGTTCTTTTACATGTTTTGAAAAGAAAATTGCTGTTTCTATTTCTTGTAAAGCAACTTCTAAATCTCCATTATTTATATTAGATTTTGCTCTTGTTAATGCTTGTTCTATGTTATCTACTTCCTGATGCATAACAAGAACTGCCCATATTTCATTTGTTTTTTTCCATTTTTTTTCTACTTCTTGCATTTCCTCTTTTATTTTCTCTCTGGAATTACTTTCTTTTGCAACAATTACATTATCTTTAAGTTCCTCTAAAGTTCCTAATAATTCATCTACTGTTTTATTAAGATATTTTTTTGTCCACATATCTCCAGCAAGAATTATAACTATTATAGCTATTATAATTATAGTATCTTTCATATTTAATCACCATTCCTAAAATTTACTCTTCTTTTGGCAAAATATTTGTCCTTTTCCATCATATGTTACTACTAATGCATCCTTTGGTTTCATTTTGAATTTTTCTACTTGCTTTTCTAACCATTTTACATCTCTTCCTATGTGTTTTAAATTATCGTGCATTATTTTTCCATCTATAACTAAATCGTAAGGAATTCCCTCATATTCTGGAACTATGTTGAAATCTTCTGGAATTGTGTTTCTTTTTTCTGGTTTTTGTATTACACTTAATTCTCCACTCGTTTCTAAAATTGCATATTCTACATCTGCTATTGTGAATATGTTTTTTTGTCTTAATCTTTCTTCTAATTCATTAACAGTAACTTTTTCTCTCTTCAAAGCTTCTTCTTCTATTTTTCCTCTAAAAATTAATATTGTTGGTCTTCCACATAATATTTTCCTTAAATTAATACTTTTCATATTAATAATTGATATTATTAATTGAAATAATAATAATGCAAGTATAGGTATTATTCCATTTGTTATTGGTATTCCCGTATCTGACATGGGAACTGACGCTAAATCTGCTATCATTATAGCTATTACTAGTTCAAATGGTTGCATTTGTCCTATTTCGCTTTTCCCCATTAATCTCATTACAACTAATACAAGTATGTATATAATACTTACTCTTATAAATGTATTTAACATATTTTTTTCTCCTTATATCAATATATTATTTAATTTTTGCATTTTTTCTGAAAATATTCAAAATTTTCTTGAATATTTATATATTATTTGAAAATAATATATATGAAGCCTAAAAATCAAAGCAAAATTAGATATATATATTTAAAGTTAGGAGGTTTTTAGTAAATGGCTAATAATAATCAAAATGCTCAAACACAAAATGGTACTAGTACAGTTTGGCAAATTGTTGGTAGACTTATAACTGCTGCTATAGTACTTGCAATTACTGCATTCTTTACACCAGGTTTTGAAATTTCAAATTTTTGGTCTTTAGCAGTTGCTGCAGTTGTTCTTACTATAATTGATTATCTTGTATCTAAATTTACTGGTATACAAGCTAGTCCTTTCGGTAAAGGTTTTGTAGGATTTGTTTTATCTGTAATAGTACTTTATGTTACACAATACTTCGTTGCTGGTTATTCAATATCTTGGATGTCTGCAATAATTGGTGCTGTTATATATGGTATAGTAGATTACTTTTTACCTGGCGAACAACAGATGTAGCTAAAAAAAGAAAGAAGAATTTATTATTATTTTCTTCTTTCTTTTTGTTGATGTTATTGATTAAGGTCTACTACGTAAGTTCCTCTCTCTATTAGATAATTCAATAACTCCATTTTTCTTGTTCCTATTTCAACCATATATTTTGTCTCTCCTAAATCACTTATTGAATATATTTTATCTAAATAGTCACATGGTAGATATGTATCACCTGTTGCTAAATATACAAGCCCATATTTATTATCTTTTTTTACAACAATCGTCTTACTCATATTTTTTTCTAGCTCTGGTATTATTAGAGTATATAATATCTTATTTGATAAATTCTCTGAATAACCTATATCATCATATTCTATATCTGTAAGTTTTGTAAGTGATTTTCCATTTGATTTCATTATTCCATATTTATTATTATTCTTTACTTTATATAACATATTTTCATAATTTAAAATTGTTAAATCTTCATATTTCAAAGTTTCTTTTATTGCACCATCTATTGCGATTATTCCATATTTTCCACTTGTATTTGATACTATATAGCTCTCATTTTGCTCATCAAAATATATACTTGAGTATTTTAATCCTATATCTTCCAAATTTTCATTTAATATGTTCCACACTCCATCTCTACTTGCAATTATTCTACCATATGCAAATGACTTTTGATTATTTTGATCTGATGCAACTACGTATCCGCTCTCATTTAGTTTTTCTTGATATGTTGTTGCTAAATATTCCATACTTTCTATTCTATTTTCTTTATTTTCATTAATTGAATAAGAACAGTTTAGTGCTTTTGTTAAATCTCCTAATCCAATATATATCCTATTATTTTCATTTGTTATTATATTACAGTTTAATGTATAATATTGATAATCTAAATTTGTACCTTCTTCATATTTGTATATTCTATTTGACCCCACCTCAAAACCTGTTATTAAGTTTTGATTTTTTACATAGAATTTTGATGTATCTACCTCGTCTTTTTGATATTCACCATTTTCAAATTCATATCCTAATAATTCTACTAAGTTTTTTAATTCTATATATTGGTTTCCTAATTGATCATTTACAAATAAATCTTGAGTTATTTCTTTTTGCTCTCCATTTATAAATAACTTCTCTTCTGGAACTCTATTTGTTGATATGTATATAATTAAACCAATTATTAAAATTGTAAAAATAATTGATAATATTAATAATAATAAAACTATTTTTTTCCCTTTGGGTGCACTTGATTCTTTATATTGATTTTCATTCAATAAATCCATATATTAACATCCCTTTCATAAGTATATTCCTTACTCTTTATATCCATATTGTTTATAAAATTCATTTTTGAAATTTAATAAATTGTCTCTTTCAATTTCTAATCTTACCCTTTCCATTAGTTTTGTTAAAAATCTCAAATTATGAATAGAAAGTAATCTAATACCTAATATTTCATTTGTTTTTACTAAATGTCTTATATATGCTCTTGTATAATTTTTACATGTATAGCAATCACATCCTTCATCTAATTTTCCCCAGTCTTTTTCATATGTAGCATTTCTAACTACTACTTTTCCATGTGATGTTAATGCTGTTCCATTTCTTGCTATTCTTGTTGGTAATACACAATCACACATATCTATTCCTCTCAAAACTGCTTCTATTAAATAGTCAGGTGTTCCAACTCCCATAAGGTATCTAGGTTTGTCCTCTGGTAAAATTTTCGTTGTGAATTGTAAAACATCACACATCAATTCTTTTGGTTCTCCTACACTTAATCCACCTACTGCATAACCTGGAAAATCCATTGCAACTAAATCTCTTGCAGATTTTTCTCTTAAATCTTTATATGTTCCTCCTTGTACTATTCCAAATAGTCCTTGCTTTTCTGTGTTTTTATGAGCTTCTTTGCATCTTGCTGCCCATCTTGTAGTTCTCTCCATTGACTGTTTTACATATTCATATTCTGCTGGATACTGTACACATTCATCAAATGCCATCATTATATCTGAACCTAAATCATTTTCTATTTCCATTACTTTCTCTGGAGACAAAAAGTGTTTGCTTCCATCTAAATGGGATTTGAACTCTACTCCTTCTTCTGTTATTGTTCTTAAATCTCCTAAACTAAATACCTGAAATCCTCCACTATCTGTAAGTATTGCCCTGTCCCAATTCATAAATTTATGTAATCCACCAGCTTCTCTAATTAATTTACTTCCTGGTCTTAAATACAAATGATATGTATTTGATAAGATTATTTGTGCTTTTACTTCTTCTTTTAATTCCTCTGGTGTCATAGATTTTACTGTTGCCTGTGTTCCAACAGGCATAAATACTGGGGTTTCAATATCTCCATGTGGAGTATGAATAACTCCTCTCCTTGCACCTGTTTGCTTGCATATATGTTTAAGTTCATATTTTATTGCTTCCATTATAAATTCCCTTTCTAAATATATTTTATGTTCCTGTTTCTTCTGGTATCTCAGGTTCTTCTGGAGTTTCTGTTGTTTCTGGATTTTCTTGTGGCGTTACTGGTTGTGTTGCAGGTGTATCATTTCCTTGAGGTGTAGAAGGTGTCTGCTGTTGCTGGTTTGTTTGATTTTGAGATGTAGAATTATTATTTGTTGCTGGAGTTTGATTATAAGTAACTCCTCTTCTAACCACCTTATTTAATGGGTCATAAGAATCTTCTGATAAAACCTCTCTTGATACTTCTTGACCATTTAGTTTAACAATTCTATATGTTATACTTTTACATCCTTGTAATCCATATTGTGAAACTACTTCTCTTCCTGCTGCTAAGCTACTATCATTTTCATATATTACATTATATGGAGTGTAACTTAATACATTTACTACTATTTCTATGTCATATTCTACAGGTTCTTTTATGCCATAAATTTTTATTTCAGCTAATCCACTACCTGCTTTTGCTTTTATCATTATTGGATAATTTCTTGTATTCTTAAATTTAAAGTCTAATGTACCATATGAAACTGTTGCATCTTTTCCAGGTCCTGTATATGTTACTTGAAACATATGATTATATCTTTCAACTATCTCTAAATTTGCATATAATACAGCATCATATAGCGTTGAAGATACTTGGCATATTCCCCCTCCAAGCATTGGAACTACCTTTCCACCTGCAAAACCACTAGCATATTCATATCCCTCTTCTACTGTTCTCTTACCTAATGTTTTATTATATGAAAATACCTCTCCAGGCATTACAACTACTCCATTTAATTTAGAAATTGCTATTTTTACATTTTTTGATCTTGATACATTTGATTCATCATATTTAGTTGTATATGCACCTAATAAATCTGGAAATGCCTCTTCTCCTAATTCATTAGTATGTATCTCTGGTTCTATCACTGTTAATGCTATTACATATTCTTCCTTTTCTTCACTTAATATTTTTTTTGCCTCTTCAACATCAAAATCTAAACCATTTTTATGAGGTATTATTTCAAATGGATCTTTCTTATATGTTGCATTTTGTGGTTCAGTTTTTACTTTTTCATGTATTTTTTCTATGTCTATTTCTGGACATTCTGTATATAAAGTTTCTATTTGTATTTCATTATTACCACTTTTTATGCCATTAATAATTGCTTCTTTCGCACTATCTATATTTATTACTACACCTGCTGTTCCCTTTGTTATTACTAAATTATTTTCTTCAACATAATAAGTGTTATCAATCATTGCATTTGGAATTTTTGCATTTAGTTCGTTTAAAATTCTATTTAACATTTGTTCATCATAGGTAAAATCAATAATAACTTTACTCTCTTTTAAAATTGTTTTTATTATCTCAAAGTTATTATGAAATATGTTCCCATCTCTTCCAATATTGTAAGCTTCTTGTACTGCTTTTTCTACATTATATTGAACTTTAATTTGTTCTGGAGTTATTGAATAGTCTTCCCCATCTATTTTTAGTATAATATCTCTTTTGTTTTCACTCTCAATTTTTTCATTAAGAGCATCTATAGCTTCTTCCTCTGTCATTCCCTCTAATAATATATCTTTTATGTAGATTCCACTTAGTATTTTATCATTATTAGAATTTATTAAAGCAAATATAGTTGAAAACAATGCAATAACTATTAATAATACTATTAGTAACACAACTAGTATAATAGACTTATGATTTTTTTTTCTATAATTTGTTTTTACAAATTGATATTGTTTGTTTTCTTCCACTTGTGTTGTTCTCTTCTCTTGTTTTGTTTTCTCTTCTTGCTCTGTATTTTTCTTTTGCTCTGTTTTATTATTTTTTTCAAGCAAAGTTACTGCACTTTCATTTTTTATAACATCTGCTTCACCATTTTCTATATTTAGTGCCATGTCATTTTGAGTAGATTCTTTTACATTTTTTTTTGCCATTATACTACTTTCTAAAACTCCTGTTTCTAAGTCTTTGTTTTCATCACTCATATATTTGCACCCCTTAAATTTTTTATACCTTCTTGTTTAATATTATCATATAATGTCGTTTTTTACAATACAAATTACAGAAATTAAGTAAGTATTATATTATATTCTTATATGTTAAATTTATTGATTAAAAAATATTTCGAATATTGTTTTATTTAAAGCTTTGGCAATTTTTTCCATAACTTCAATAGAAGGATTCGCTCTTGAACCATTTTCTAAATGGCATAAATATCCTGCTGATACATTGCATTTTTCTGATAATTCTTCCAAAGTCATACCTTTCTCTTTTCTTATTTTTTTTAATTTATTATAATACATAATAATTACCATTCCTTTCTTACATAAATTTATATTCTAGAAAAACTTGTACTACGAGACAAATACTAAAGAATTTATAAATTTTTTTAGAAATATTCTATTAAAGATTAAGTTTATATTGCATATCTTTTTCTTGTTGTCTATTTAACAATATAATATCACATATCAATTTGACAAGTCAATACTTTTATGATATTTTTTTATAAAATTCGATATTTTTTTTATTTACTACTAGACAATTTTAATTTTGTTTAGTATAATAGTAAAAGATTATTTTAGAAATGAGGTTTTTAATATGATAGGAGATATGATTGCAAAAATTAGAAATGAAAAAAATATGACTAAGACTGAACTTGCTGAAATGACAGGTATTAATATACGGACACCTAACACACATTGAAAAAGGTGAAAGAAACCCAAGCCATAAAGCTCTAAAAAACATTTGTAAAGCTTTGGATGTTCCATTTCAACAATTGATGTATACATATGACAAAGAATTAAATGAAGAACAAGAAAAATATGGAATAGTTGAACACATATCATACAATAAAGTTTTAGCTATTGACAATATTAATTCATTTGTTGATTGTCCATCTTCTGCTCCATCTGCATCACTTGCTATAAAAGTTCCAGATGATTCTATGGACAATACTTTTGAAAAAGGTCAATACATATTTTTAGAACTTAATTCTCCTTTAAATAATAAAGATATTGGACTATTTAGTGTTAACAATGAAATTGTAATTAGAAAATTTTTCTTAAAAAAAGGAAAATTTACATTAAAGGCTGATAATAAATCTTATAAAGATATTGTTATAACTGATTCTGATGAATTTTATATTATTGGTAAGGTATTAACATAATCTGTAATTTTGCATTTTTTACAAAATTTTTAAAAAATTTGTAAAAAAGACTTGCATTATATTTTTTTTAATAATATAATGTTGATAGCAAAAGATAAATTTTTAAAAAAGAGGTATGAAAGATGGAATTATTAAAAAACATATTTTTTAATACAGATAAATTAGTACAAAATTCAACAGTAAAAGTTTCTTATACTGGCAAATTTTTCGAAGAGGATTGTAATGAAGTATATATTCATTATGGTTTTGGTGAAAACTGGGATAATCTATCTGAAATAAAAATGGAAAAAACTGAATTAGGTTTTCAAACAGAGTTATATCTTCTTGAAAGTAATACTTTAAATTTCTGTTTTAAAAATGAAAATAACGAATGGGATAATAATAATTCTGAAAATTATATATTTGAATTAGAATCTCCATGTCTTGATTTAGTTGTAAAAGATGGTGTTTATGGTATGGATAGATCTAATAGATTAAGAAAATCTTATATTTGGAGTAAAAAAATAAGAATAGCTGTATATAAATTAATACGTTATATTCCAAAACTTATTACCGGAAATTATAAAAGAAAAATTGAAGAAAGATAAAAAGATAAATTTTAAGCCCTTTTACAGGGCTTCTATTTTTATTACTCAAATTTTATTTTCTAATTGTAAAACATCATATTAATATTATTATTTTTCATTTTTAACTTACATAATAATATTCATTTAATGCCTATATAATATCTTTTAGCTAATAACATATCCACCATTTACTGAAATTACTTGTCCTGTAGTAAATTCATCATCTATTAACCATTTTGCACATCTATATATATCAATTGTTTTTCCTATTTTTCCAAGTGGTGTTTCATTTTTTATTTCTTGTTTTATTTTTTCATCTATATTGCTATTCATATCTGTCTCTATAACTCCTGGTGCAATTGAATTTACTCTTATATTTGAAGGTCCTAATTCTTTCGCAAGCGACTTTGTTAATGCATCCATTCCGGCTTTTGAAATAGAATATACAGTTTCACAAGATGCTCCTACTATTCCCCATATTGATGATATGTTTATAATGCATCCTGATTTTTTATGAATCATACTTGGCATTACTGCTTGGCTCATATAAAATGCTGATTTTAAATTTGTATTGATTATTTCATCCCAATCCTCCTCTGTTACATCTTGAAACATCTGCAATTTTGCAATTCCTGCATTATTAATAAGTATATCTATACTTTCCCACTTTTCTAATGCAAAATTTACTAATTTTTTTACTTCTTCTTTTTTTGAAACATCTGCTTTAAATATTTCTATAATTATTCCATTTTCTTTTAAATCGTTTTGTATTTTTTTTGCTTGTTTTTCTGATTTATTATAATTTAAAATAATATTATATCCTTCTTTTGCTAAATTTTCTACTAAGCATTTTCCAATTCCCCTTGAGCCTCCTGTTACTATAACATTTTTCATAAACATTCCTCCTTACTTTTTAGCATATTATCACTAATCAAAAGAAATGTCAATTATACTATTTGCTCTATGTGGTTTATATAATGCTCATTTCCTTTTATATATACTTCTATTGCATCTATTCTAACATTTACATTTTCTAATCCTTTTATATGTAAATAATAACTTGCACTTTTTAATATGTGCTTTATTTTTTCTTCTGTTACCGCTTCTGATGGAAGTCCATATTCTGTATTTGTTCTTGATTTTATTTCAATAAAAACTATATAATCTTTATCAATTGCAATAATATCTATTTCTCCTTGCCTACATATAAAATTTCTTTCTAATATAAAATAACCTTTATTTTTTAGATATTCTACTGCTAAGTCTTCTCCTTTTCTCCCTAATATGTGCCTTTGATACATTATTTTAAGCACCTTCTTTATTTCTATAAGTTTCATTAATTAAAATTTCAATTTTTTATAGTAATTTCCAGGCTCGCTTTCTATAAATCCCTCCAGCTCTAACATTGTTAAAATTGTATTTACTTCACTTGTACTTATTTTTGCCTTTCTACTAATCTCATCAGTATTCAACTTACCATTTATTAATTCATATACCTTTCTATATTCTTCTGGAATTTCTATTTGTGGTTCTATATATTCTACTTCTTTTGCATTTGTAAAATGTTTTAAAATATCACTAGTTTCTGTTACAAGCATCCCCCCTCTTTTTAACCATCTATTTGTTCCTGCACCTGACTTATCTTCTATTGCATGCGGTATGCAAAATATAGGTCTTCCAAATCTTTTTGCATAATCTGCTGTAATTCCTGTTCCACTTTTTTCTTTTGCCTCTATTATTAATACTCCCACAGATAATCCGTGCAACTATTCTATTTCTATCTCTAAAACCCTGTGGAAATACTTCTACATCTTCTGGATATTCTGTAATTACTGCTCCACCACTTTCTAGTATTTTATCAAAGACTTTTCTATCTGGGAAAATATGATTAAATCCTGAGCCTAATACTGCAATTGTTTTTCCTCCTGCTTTTATTGCTCCTAGATGTGCTTTACTATCTATGCCTTTTGCCATACCACTTACAACTGTAATCCCGCTCCCTGCTAACTTACTTGCAAATTCTTCTGCTTTTTTTGCTCCATAATCTGTGCAACATCTTGAACCAATTATTGATAAACATTCCGTATTTAATATTTTTTCATCTCCCAATACATATAATTTTTTAGGAGGTTTGTTTATTTTTTTTAATTTATTAGGATAAAATTTATCTTTTATACTTATTTCCTTAATTTTCATTTTTAATTGCTCCAATACTTTCTATCAATAGTTCTATACTGTATTGCTTCTGCAATATGCTTCACTTCTATGTTTTTGGACTCATCTAAATCTGCTATTGTTCTTGCTACCTTTAATATTCTTCCATAAGCTCTCGCACTTAATTTTAATTTATTAAATGCATCTTCTAATATTTTCTTTCCTCTTTCATCTAATTTACAATATTTATCTATTAATCTAGGAGTTAATTCCGAATTAGATAAAATTTTACTTTCTTTGTATCTCTCTAACTGTATTTTTCTTGCTTTATCAACTCTTCTCTTTATCTCTTGCGATGTTTCTATCTTTTCACTAGAATCTAATTTGCTATATTTTACTGGACTTACTTCTATGCAAATATCTATTCTATCTAAAAGTGGTCCACTTATTTTCCCCATATATTTTGATATTGCTGTTTTAGAACAGGTGCATTCTTTTTCTTTTGAACCATAATAACCACATGGACACGGATTCATGCTTGCCGCGAACATAAAGTTCGCAGGATATGTAAATGTTCCATTTACTCTTGATACCGTTACTTGCCTATCTTCTAGTGGTCCTCTTAATACTTCTAATGTATTTTTATTAAATTCTGGAAGTTCATCTAAGAATAGTACCCCATAATGTGAGAGGCTTATTTCTCCTGGCTTTGGAATTCTCCCTCCTCCAACTAATGAAACTCCTGAAACTGTATGATGTGGTGCTCTAAATGGTCTTGTTGTTATTAATGGAATATCTTGTTTTAATGTACCCGCTATGCTATGTATTTTTGTTATTTCTAATGCTTCATCAAAGCTTAAGTCTGGCAATATTGTTGGAAGTCTTCGTGCTAGCATTGTTTTTCCAGAGCCAGGGCTCCCGAATAAGTAGCACATTATGCAAACCAGCAGCAGCTACCTCTAATGCTCTTTTTATGTTTTCTTGACCTTTTACTTCTGAAAAATCAAAATTATATTTTTGACTTATTTTAAAAAGTTCTTCTACATTTACATTTATTGGTTCTATATTCTCTTGTTTATTTAAGAAATTTATAACTTGTATAAGATTCTTTGCGGGTAATACTTTTATTCCCTTTACAATTCCTGCTTCCTTTGCATTTTCCTCTGGAACTACAATTTTCTTTATTCCTAACTTCATTGCCTCTATACACATTGGTAATATTCCATTTACTTTATTTATCTTACCATCTAAAGAAAGTTCACCTATAAACACCACTTCTTTAAGTTCTGCATTATTAATTACTTCCATAGAAATTAATATGCCAATTGCTATTGGTAAATCAAAACTTGAACCTTCTTTTTTTGTATCTGCAGGAGCTAAGTTTACAACTATTTTTTTACTTAAAAAATCAACATTAGAATTTTTTATTGCTGTTTTTACTCTTTCTTTAGATTCCTTTACACTTGTGTCTGGAAGTCCGTACTACTTCCCAAGATGGAAGTCCGACTAGATACATCAACTTGCACATCAACTAAATAGCCATCTAGCCCATGCAAAGCCATGCTTTTTACTATTGATAACATATGTCCTCCTAAAATTTATTTTTGGATTTTTTAGACGAATTGTCTTGAATAAAATTAATTAGATTTTTATTATGCAATATATATATCATATTTTTTTCATATTTGCAAGGAAATTTGAAAAATTTTTGTTACAATGTGACTTGTAAATGAAAATGTCTCAAAAAAAGAGTGTATTTGCAAGTGAAA
>CANQWH010000034.1 GCA_947627495.1 uncultured Clostridia bacterium | reverse complement strand
GAAAGGAATGTGATATACAATGGAGAAAAATAGTGAAATAGAAAGTTTAGGAAAGGACTTGGCACAAAAAGTAGAAACATTTTTAGAAGAAAATAGAAATAAAGAAATTTCTACAGAGGTTTCAACATTTATAGAACAAGTAAAAGAAAATTTAATGGAACATAATGTAAATGAACTAACTGCACGAACTATGGTAAGAACAATAGAAGAATTAAGAGAAAGTATATCATCAAATTTAGATAAAAATAAAGAAGTTATATTTGAAGATACATATCGTATAATGAAAGATTATAGTGAATCCAATCATGATGATATAGAAGATGAAAAAAAGGAACAAAAAGACACTACAGCTATGTTAGAGGAAGAAAGCGAAAAGAGCAAATTATCAAGAGAAGGTGTAGAAAGCTTATTTCAAAAGTCAGTAGAGAGTATACGAACAACATTACATAGATTAGATTTCCCAGATGATGTAATAGATGAAATACATTTTACAAACACGAGTCTAAAAGATGGTGTAGTAAATAAAATTGAAGAGATATCAAACAGAAGTAGTGAATCTTTAAAAACAATTATAAATGAGACTGTACAGAAAATTTATCAAGAAGCATTAAAACCATATAGTAAAGAAATAGAAGAAGGTAATAACAAAGAAGATGATGACAACCGAAAATCTTGGGAATTAACTCCTGAACAAAAAAGTGAAGTAGCAACAAACACAGAGAAAATAGTAAGAAAATATGAACAAAGAAATGAATTAAGTGCAAAAGGAATATTTGATGATGAACGAACTGAAAAAAATAATAAAGGTGAAGAATTAGATGCATCAGATATATTTTAGAAATAAAATATAAATATTATTAAATTAAGGTTTATATGACACAGCATATAAAATATAAAAAATATTTACTTTTGATATATATTATGATATACTTCAAGTATTAAGAGAGGTGAATTTTTATGCCCAATAGAATAAAACATATTTTAGATGAATATGTAAATTATTTATTAAAGATATTAGGGGAAAAAATAGATAGAGTAATTTTATATGGTTCTTATGCTCGAGGAGAACAGGATATAGATGGAGAAATAAGTGACATTGATATAATGATTTTAGTGAATACAAATGATGAGCAGAAGATAAGACAAATTCAAAAAGAAATTTTAGATTATAGTTATGATTTCGATTTGAATTATAATATATTATTGTCCCCAATTGTGGAAAGTGTAGAAAATTTTAATAATAGAATAAAATATATGACATTTTATCAAAATGTAAAAAGTGAAGGAGTATTGCTAAATGGATAATCAAGAAATGGTTACATTATCTAAGTATAGGTTAGAGCAAGCAATAGAAAATTTAGAAGAAGCGGAAGCTTTATTTAATATAAATAAATATAAAGGTGCAAGCAATAGAGCATATTATTCAATTTTCCATGCAATAAAAGCTGTGATTGCTTTAGAGCCAATAGACTTTAAGAAACACTCGTCGGTAATTGCATATTTTAATAAGGAATATATAAGTAAAAATATTTTTCCAAGAGAACTAGGTAAAAGGGTTAGTAATGCAAGATTTTATAGAGAAAAAAGTGACTATGTAGATTTTTATATAGTTACTAGAGAAGAATGTATAGAACAGATTGAAACAGCAAGGTTAATGATTGAAAAAGCAGCAGAATATATAAATAATATAAAAATTTAAGAAGTATCTTTTCCATTTAAGATACTTCTTTTGATTTTTTTGAAAATACTAAAGTTTAAATTCATAATAAAAAACAATAAACTTAAAATTTATTCATATATTAAAAAATCAAATTATAAACTAAATTTGTAAACATACAAATAACAATACCACAAACGGTAGGAATAGCAAAAGCAAGCAAAGTCCATTTCCAACTTTTAGTTTCTTTTTTTATGGTAATAAGTGCAGTGCTACAAGGAAAATGCAAAAGTGAGAAAATCATTGCATTTATACCAGTAAGCAAAGTCCATCCGTTTTGAACAAGAATTTTACCAATAGCAAAAGTATCCTCTAAATTTACCAAGGTACCAGTAGACATATAGCTCATTAAAATTATAGGAAGAACGATTTCGTTTGCAGGGAAGCCTAAAATAAAGCCAAGTAAAATGTAACCATCAAATCCCATAAGACGAGCAAATGGTTCTAAAAACTGTGCTAAATGTGTTAATATAGATATTCCGCCAATATTTACATTTGCAAAAAGCCAAATAACAAGTCCCGTAGGAGCCGCAACAGCTACTGCTCTACCTAGCACAAAAAGTGTTCTATCAAGCAATGAACGCACAAGAATTTTTCCAACTTGAGGTTTTCTGTAAGGTGGGAGCTCCAAAATAAAAGATGAAGGAATTCCCTTAAGAATAGTTTTTGAAAGCAACTTTGAAACTACAAGAGTAAGCCAAATACCAAGAAGTATTAATAGCAAAACAAATATTGTAGCTACAAATGATGAAATAGAAGGGGCAAAAAAACTGCCAATAAAAATTGTTGCCATTGTAATTAAAAAAGGAAACCTTCCATTGCAAGGTACAAAATTATTAGTTAAAATTGCAATTAATCGTTCACGAGGAGAGTCTATAATTCTACAGCCAACAATGCCGGCACTATTACAACCAAAGCCCATGCACATAGTTAATGCCTGCTTTCCGGAAGTACAACATCTTTTAAAACATCTATCTAAATTAAAGGCTATTCTAGGCAAATATCCTAAATCTTCCAAAAAGGTAAACATAGGGAAAAATATTGCCATAGGAGGAAGCATAACAGCAATAACCCAAGATAAAGTTTGATAAACTCCATCAATTAAAATACCTTTAAGCCAAGTAGGACTATTAAAATAATCAAAAAGTACATACAATTTTTCTTGTATAAATCCGAAAAAATTAGAAAGTATTTGAGAAGGGTAGTTTGCCCCAACAATAGTAATCCAGAAAATTACACCTAAAAATAAAAGCATAATAGGGATACCATACTTCTTAGATGTAAGTATTTTATCAATTTTTCTATCACGCAAATTGTAGTTCTTATTTTTTAAAATGCGCACATTTTTTGTAACAGTTTCACACTTTTCAATAATGCTAGAAACAAGTTCATTTCTAAAATTAGAAACATCTGCAATAAGTGGACTAATGTCTGAAGAAAGTTTTTCTTTAATATCATCATTTAATAAAGTTTTAGATAAGTTTTTCTGAAGTGAAGCTAAAATTTTAGCATCATTATCAATAAGTTTTAAAGCAAGCCATCTGTTAATATATTTATCCTTATCTGATAAAATTTTATCAATATCATCATGCAATAAATTAATAGCACTTTCAATATTATCAGAATACTTTACAAGCCTAGGAGTGGCTTTAAGTTTGCCAGTAGCCATATCATGAATATTAGAGAGTAAATTTTTTAAAGTTTTTTTCTTTCTAGCAATAGTTCCAACAACAGGAACACCAAGTAGAAGACTTAGTCTTTTTAAATTAACAAAAATTCCTTTCTTTTTAGCTTCATCTAGTAAATTTACACAAACAATAACATTTGAGGTAAGCTCCATAATTTGATAAACTAAATTCAAATTACGCTCTAAACATGTAGCATCAACCACAACAACAGTAACATCTGGATGACCGAAAACATATATAATCTCTTGCAATTTCTTCTTCTTGAGAATTAGACATTAAAGAATATGTACCAGGTAAATCAACTAATAGAAAGTTCTTAGATTGAAATTTACAAACGCCAGCAGCATTAGAAACAGTTTTACCGTGGCCAGTTACCAGTATGTTGATGCATACCAGTTAATCCATTAAAAACTGTACTTTTTCCAACATTAGGATTACCTGCAATAGCAATGGTATAATCAAGTCCAATTGCTTTTTCAAAAATATCTTGATCAGATACATTAAAACCAGTAGAATTTTTAGTAAGTCCCATGAAAAATTCATTCCTTCCATAATTAACTCAAGTAAAATCATAAATACATAAGTCATTTTACGAAAAATATTTGTTAATGTTCACAGTTTAATTAATAATATAAATTGAAACGTAACAAATATGTAAATTGATTATAACTTGAGTTTTAAAAATTAATCTTCATTAAGTAATAAAATAGAACACCAGTATATAATAATCATTATATTAACAGAAGGAAAAAAGTGTGAAAAGCAAGTTTACATAATTGTAAAAATGGCAAAAAAATTTGACATTAAGTTTTGGGTGTGCTATTATAAGAATATAGAATTTGAGATATTCTAAAATATAAAAGGGGGAAATTTTATGGAAGAAGAATTTGAAAAAAAGTCTACTAAAAAAGTAGGAATAATTGTTGCTATTATATTGGTTTTGGTAATAGCACTAGTAACAGGAGTTATTTTAATGAACTCTAGTAAAAAACCAGAAAAAATATTTTCTAAAAATGTAGAAGATATGTTTGAGATGACAAATAAAGAACTAGAAGAAGTTTCTAAAGGAAGAGTTGAACTAGAACTATCAGCAGAAATGGATGCAACAGATCCACAAATAAAAGCAGCAAATGAAATTTTAAAAGCAATAAAATTAAAATTAATTTCAGAATATGATGAAACACAAAAATATTTTAGTGGAAACATAATAGCTTTATATGATAATAAGGAAGCGTTAAATGCATCAGCTATAATAAAGAATGATAAAATGTATTTCTATTTAAAAGATTTATTCAGTAAATACATTGAAGTAGATGAAGAATATTTAGAAGGAATAGATTTATCTACATTATTTGAAGCAACTACAGAAACATTAAATAAAGATTTATTAAAAGATATTGAAAACATTATATTAGATGAACTTAAAAGTAAAGAATTTGAAAAAGAAAAAGTAGAACTTAATGGAGATAAAGTTCAAAAATCAACATTAAAATTAAAACCATCAGAATTAACAGCATTAGCACAAGAAATATTAGAAAAAGTTAATGAATATGAAAACTCAGAAGAAATATCAGAGTTGATAGATAGCATAAAAGAAGTAAACCCAGATGATGAAAGTGGATATATTGAAATATCAATATTTACAAAAGGAATAAATAGCGATATTGTTAAGGTTCAATTTTTAGCAGTACTTACTGATGATGAAGAAATAGGTGGCATTGAAATAGAAAATAAATCAGATAATGAAACAGTAATTAGTTTCTTATTAAATGAAGAATCAACAGATTTAGATGATGCAACAAAATATTTTGAACTTACAGTTAAAAAAGAAGATGATAATAAAGGAACAATGACATTAACAATATTCTCACCAGAAGATGAAATGAGTGTTACATTAACAATAAAATATTCAGTAGACTATGATGCAGATATACAACCAGAGAATATTAGAAATTCTGTAAAGATGAATGATTTAACAGAAAAAGATTTTGAAGAAATACAATCTAATATAGAAGATAATGAAATATTAAGTTCATTAGTAGAGTTATTAGGAGGAGGCATATTCGATAAAGCAGAAGAAGCAACTAATAATTGGGAAGACGAAATGGATTATGAATCATATTATTCAAATGATTATGAATCAGATTGGGAATATGATGAACCAACAATCGAAGATATAATTAATATGTATGATGAAACATAAATATAATGCTAATTAATAAAACAATAAATAGAGACGGTTTAAATATACCGTCTCTAAAATTTGGTATTTAAGGTAGAAAATTTGATAATATATGGATGTTTTACATAACCTATCGTGATTTAATTAAGAAAGTGAGGAATAGAATAAATGGAATTATTAGATTCACATGCACATTATAATGATGAAAAATTTGATAATGATAGAGATAAAATAATACGGAGAAATATATAATTCAGGAGTAACTACAATAATAAATGCAGGATACAGCATGGAGAGTTCAAAAAAAGCAATAGAAATAGCAAATAAATATAATTTTATATATGCAACAGTAGGAGTATCTCCAAATGATATAGAAAATTTATCTAAAAATTATATTATAGAATTACAAAAAATGGCAAATAATAATAAAGTAGTAGCAATAGGAGAAATAGGATTAGATTACTACTGGAATAAGGAAAATAAGGAAGAACAAAAACAAAAATTTATAGAACAAATAAAATTAGCAAATAGTTTAAATTTACCAATAGTTATACACACAAGAGAGGCAGTTCAAGATACTATTGATATACTAAAAAATAAAATAGAATGTAAACAAAAGGGAGTTTTTCATTGTTGCCCATTGAACATAGAACTTGTAAAAGAGGCTTTAAAGTTAGGATTTAATATTTCATTTGCTGGACCTGTAACATTTAAAAATTCAAAAAATGCAAATGAAGTAATAAAAATCATTCCATTAGAAAGAATGCTAATAGAAACAGATTCACCATACTTAAGCCCAGAACCTTTAAGAGGAACAAGAAACGACTCACGAAACATAAAATATATAGCTCAAAAAATAGCAGATGTAAAAGAAATGCCAGTTGAAAAAATTGCCAGTATAACATACGAAAATGCTAAAAAAATTTTTAAGTTGTAATATTTTAAGTTACAATTTACAGCCAATTAATTAAAAGTAGCCAAACGCAGAAGTTATCTATTTTCCTAGTTATAAATAAGTTATGGGAGGAGAGAAAATTAATTTTAGTGGAAGATATCATCAAAAAAGAATATAAAGAATTTTTAGAAACTCATAATAAAGGTCACTATGCACAATCTATAGAATGGGCAAATGTTAAAAATGAGTGGAAGAATGAGATAATTATATTAAGAAATAATGAAGGAAAAATAAAAGCAACATTAAGTTTATTAATAAGAAAACTTCCATATATTAATAGCACATTGATGTATGCTCCAAGAGGACCAGTATGTGATATAGATGATGAAGAATCCTTTAAAGAATTAATGAAAAAGGTTGATGAATTAGCAAAAAAATATAAGGCATTTATGATAAAAATGGATCCAGATATTTTAGCAAGTAATGAAAAATTTAAAAAAATGGCAGAAAAGTATGGTTTTAAAGTGGAAGAAAAAATAAAAAATGTAAATACATTATTACAGCCAAGATTCGTATTTAGATTAAACTTGAGAAGTAAAACAGAGGAAGAGATATTTGCAAATTTTCATTCGAAAACAAGGTACAATATAAGATTAGCAAGTAAAAAAGGAGTAACATTAAAGGAAGGTACAAGAGAAGATTTGCAAAAGTTCCAAGAAATATTAGAAGTAACTGGAAAGAGAGATGGATTTTACATTAGAAAGAAAGAATACTTTGAGAAGATATATGATAGTTTTGATAGTAAAAATATAAAATTAGTATTTGCAGAATATGAAGGGAATCCAATTGCATGTGTTTTAAATATATTCTATGGAAAGAAAGAATGGTACTTATATGGAGGAAGCCTAAACGAACACAGAAACCTAATGCCAACATACTTACTTCAATGGGAAATGATAAAAGAAGCACTAAAAAGAGGTTGTGAATACTACGATTTTAGAGGAGTATGTGCAATAGATAATGAACATTATAATGAAGGTTTATATAGATTCAAAAAAGGTTTTAATGCTGAGTTTGTGGAATTTATAGATATGCACAAAGTATATAACAAATTTATATATTTTTTATTTGAAAAGTGTGCATATAAACTTAGAGATTTTAAACTAAAACTAATGAAATCAAAAAAAATTAAAAATCAAAAATCATGAAAGTTTTAAAAATTATTAAAATTATTAAATTTTACCACATAAAAACTGCCAACAAATAATTGGCAGTTTCAAAAATATTATATCGATAAAGATATTATTTTCCAAAATCTACTTTTACATTTTTTCTAGCTTCTGCATTATCAACTTGGAATAATTCTTCTGCTGTAAAGTGGAACATAGATGCAATAATATTAGAAGGGAATACTTCTAATTTTGTATTATATCTTGTTACACTATCATTGTAGAATTGTCTAGAAAATGAAATTTTATTTTCAGTATTCTGTAATTCTTCTTGCATTTGAGCAAAGTTTTGATTTGCTTTCAAATCTGGATAATTCTCAGAAACAGCCATAATAGTTTTTAAAGCACCAGAAAGCGCGTTATCTAATTCTGATTTTTCTTTAACAGAACCAGCATTTGCCCAAGAAGTTCTAAGTTCAGTAACTTTAGTTAAAACATCACTTTCATGTTGCATATAACCTTTTACTGTTTCAACTAAATTAGGAATTAAATCAAATCTTCTTTGTAATTGAACATCAATTTGGCTCCAAGCATTTTTAACTTTTTGACGTAAACCTACTAAACTATTATATAGCATTATAACAAATATAATAAGAACAACTACAATAGCTATAATAATCCACATAAGACATTACCTCCTATAAATATATATAATTCATTACATTAAAAATTATAACACAAAATAAAAATAAAATGCAACTATAATAAGCAAAATATATAACATTATTATTAATAAAAATGTTGCTATTTTTGTTAAAAACTTGAAAAGGGCATTTGTTTATGATATAGTATAAGCGGTGATGGAATATGAGTAGAGGTAAAAGATATGATGATGAAGCAAAATTAAATATGAAAAAAGTATTTGGAACAATTATAGTATTAGCAGTAATAATAATTATTATTGTAACAATTAATAAAATATTAAGTAAAGAAGCAGCCAAAGTTCGGAACAACAAAAGAAACATACTTTTCAGCATATGTAGATGGAAAATGGGGAGTTATAAATAGCACAGGAAAAACAATAATAGATACAACATATGATGAAATGATAACAATTCCAAATCCACAAAAAGCAGTTTTTGTTTGCGTATATGATGTAAATGAACAAACAGGAGAATATAAAACAAAAGTTATAAATGAAAAAGGTGAGCAGTTATTTAAAAATTACGATAGAGTAGAAACAATAGAAAATTTCGATTCAAAACAAAATATATGGTATGAAAAAAATTTATTAAGAGTAGTAAAAAATGGCAAATATGGTTTAATAGACTGTGATGGAAATGAAATTTTAAAATGTGAATATGATGAAATAACAACATTAAAAAGTGTAGAAGGAAATTTGGTTGTAAAAAAAGATAATAAGGTAGGAATAGTAAATAATTTAGGTCAAATTATTGTTCCAATAGAATATAAAGATGTGCAAATATTAAAAGAAGGTTACAAGGACGAATATAAAATAATAGATGAAAATAATAATTGTGGAATAATAAGTACAAGTGGAACTGTAATTGTAACACCAGCATATCAAGATATAAAAAATATAAGTAGCACAGATGTTTTTGTAGCGATGATAGATGGCAAATGGAATTTGATAAATAAAAAAGGTGAAATATTAAATAATCAATATGATGATTATACATATTCAAAAGGAGATTATGTAATAGTAAAATCTGGAAATAAATATGGAGTTATAACAATAGCAGGAGAGGTAAAAATAGAGCCAACATATGAAGAATTAAATTACGCTTTTTCAGTATATTATATAGCAAAACTAAATGGAAAATATGGAATTATAAATACAGATAATACAATAGTTCTTCCATTGGAATATTTAAATATGACATATTGGGAAGAAAAAGAAATTATAATAGCAGATAGAACACAAACTGAAACTGTACTATTTGATAGCAACTTAACACAGCAATTAGCAGGATTATTTGTATATGAAGAAGATTATATAAAGGCTAGAGTTGATGGAGAAGACAAATATTATACATATAAGTTCGAGGAAAAAGAAGCAAAAGATATATTAACAAAAAACACATTATTTGTAAGTAAAAAAGATGGAAAATATGGTTTTATGGATAGCCAAGGAAATGTAGTAGTAGATTATGCATATGATGAAGCCCTTGAACAAAACATTTATGGATTCGCAGCAGTAAAATTAAATGGATTTTGGGGAGTAATAGATAAAGGCGGAAAATTAGTTTTACAACCACAAGTAAATTTAGATAATAATATATACGTAGACTTCATAAGAGAATGGCATTTAGCAGATGAAGGAATATATTATACAAAATAAATAGAGGAATAATGATGAGAGTATTATGTGGAACAGATATAATTGAAATAGATAGAATAAAAAAATCAATAGAAAGAAGCGGAGATACATTCATAAAACAAATTTATACACCAAAAGAAATTGAATATTGTGAAAATGGGAAAAATATTAAGTATTCTCATTATGCAGGAAGATTTGCAGCAAAAGAAGCAATATATAAAGCAGTATATCCTTTATTAAAAGAAAGATTTGAAATAGGCTGGCAGAATGCACAGGTAATAAATGATGAAAATGGAAATCCAAAAGTAGAGTTTATAGGAATTGAATTTAAACAAATAAAAAATATTGATATAAGTATATCTCATTGTAGAGACTATGCAGTTGCAACAGTATCAATATTAATAGAAGAATAAAAAACACAAGTTTAGGAAATAATACCAAAAGAAAGAAGGTATGAAAATTGAATTCGTATTGGGTAGATACAACTAAAAGACCAGAGTTTCCTAAACTAGATAAGGATATAGACACAGATATATGTATAATAGGAGCAGGCATAACAGGGATTATGACTGCTTATATGTTGTTAAATAAAGGTTTTAAAATAACATTAATAGATAAAGGAGAAATATGCAGTGGAGTAACAGAAAATACAACTGCTAAAATTACTAGTCAACATGGGTTAATATATAATTATTTAGAAGTAACATTTGGCACAGAGTTTGCAAAACTATATTTAGAATCAAATGAAAAAGCGATTAGAACAATAGAAGATATTGTAAAAAAAGAAAATATAGACTGTGACTTCATGAGGACAGATAACTATATTTATACTTGTACAGAAGAATATTTGCAGAGAATAAAAGATGAAGTAGAAACAGTGAATAGATTAGGATTAAATGCAGAGCTTATAGAAAACACAAAGTTACCATTTGATATAAAGTTAGGAATAAAATTTCCAAACCAAGCAAAATTCCATCCATTAAAATATTTATACAAAATAGTAGAAATATTAAAAGAAAATGATGTTCAAATATATACAAATTCTAAAGTAGTAAAAGTAGAAGAAAAAGGCGATGGATATAAAGTAGAAACAGAAGAAAATGAGATAGATGCAAAATATGTAGTAATGGCAACACATTATCCAATAAAGAATTTTCCTGGATTACACTTTTTAAAAATGTACCAAGACAGGTCATATGTAATTACAATAGAACCAAGAAGTAAAATAACAGAAGGAATGTATATATCAGCAGAAACTCCAGTAGCTTCATTTAGACCAATAAATGAAGAATTTTTAATAATAGGTGGTTCAGACCATAAAACAGGAGAAAATGGTGTTGATATAGAAGTTGCATATAAAAGTTTGGAAACATATGCAAAAGAAATATATCCATCAATGAAAGTAAAATATAGATGGGCAACACAAGACTGTGTATCACTAGATAAGGTGCCATATATAGGAAATTTTTCCAACATTATGCCTAATATATATATTGCAACAGGATACAAAAAATGGGGAATGACAACATCTCATGTGGCAGCTGAAATAATTAGAGATAAAATTTTGGGAAAAGAAAATAAGTATGAAGAAATATATAAAGCAACAAGAATGCAAGCATTAAAAAACTACAAAGAATTTGGAAATATGTTAAGACAATCAGCATACTCGCTTGGAATAAACAAAATAAAGCCATCTAAGTATAAACTAGAAGATTTAGAAAAAGATAGTGGTGGAGTAATTGAATATGAAGGAAAAAAAGTTGGAGTATATAAAGATAAAGATGGCAAAATATATGCAGTAGAACCATATTGCAAGCATTTAGGATGTGAACTAACATGGAACAATTTAGAAAAAACTTGGGATTGCCCATGCCATGGTTCAAGATATGATTATAAAGGAAAATTAATAACAGAACCATCAGTAAAAGATTTAGATAAGGCTGATATATAAATTTTACAAAAATACTTGAAAAATATAAAAAAAACTATTATAATTAAACAGTACCGTATTTTATGGTACTGTTTTTAAGCGCCTGTAGTTTAGCTGGATAGAATGCAAGGCTACGAACTTTGAGATCGGGGGTTCGAATCCCTCCAGGCGCGCCATTTGATAAATCATAGTTCTCAAGCTAATTTGAGAACTCTTTTCTTTTCTTGAAGCTTTTTCTTCATTTTATTCATATATTGTTCATAAAAATAATGTAAAATTTAATACAGTTTTAAGAAACATTATATATGATTTAATAAAATATTTATAGGAGGAATTAAAAGTGAAAGATAAAATAATGTTTTTAATTATTGGTGCTTTAATAGGTGCTATTATTACAACAGGTGGATTTTTAGTTTATAATAAATCATTAAGTAATAATGTGGCTCAACCTGAAATGATGCAAATGAATGAAAATGGACAAATTGGGCCACCTCCTAATGAGAATATGGGAGAGCCACCTGCAAAACCAGATGGAGAAGAACAGGGAGAACCTCCAGAAAAGCCTGATGGAGATAGTAACGAAGAACCACCAGCAAAACCAGAAGATTCAAACAGTAACAATACTATCAATTAGGAGGGGAAATATGAAAAAAAGTACGATAATTGAAATTATAGTTATTATAATCCTTGTGATTATTTTAGGTATATTCTTGAAATATACAATAGATGTTATAAATGAAAATCATTCAAATAATATGATGAATAATCAAGAAATGCAAAAACCAAACGGAGAAATGCAAGGTGGAATGAATGGAACAAATAACAGTTCTATTTCTTATTCTGCATCTAAAGAAATAACTGATGATACTACAATAGAAGATGGAGAATATTCATCAGAAAAAGCAGATGAAAATGCACTATTAATAAATGGAGATATTGATGTAGCAATTTCTAATATTGAAGTAAATAAAACAGGAGATTCCGATGGTGGAGATAATACAAGTTTTTATGGTACAAATTCAGCAATACTATCAAAAAGTGGAGCAAATCTTACTTTAAAGGGTATAACAGTAAATACAAATGCTACTGGAGCAAATGGAGTATTTTGTTATGGAGGTAGTGCCACAACAAACAATTCTTCTAGTGATGGAACGGAAGTAATTATTAGTGATTCTACAATTACAACAACAAAAGATAATTCAGGTGGAATAATGACAACAGGTGGAGGTACTATGAAAGCTTCTAACCTAACTATAAATACAGCAGGAACATCAAGTGCAGCAATAAGAACAGATAGAGGTGGAGGAAATGTTACAGTAGATGGTGGAACTTATACTACGACAGGTCAAGGTTCGCCTACAATTTATTCAACAGCTAATGTAACAGTAAATAATAGTAATCTAATTTCTAAAAAATCAGAAGGAATTGTTATAGAGGGAAAAAATAGTGTAACAATAAATAATTGTAATTTAACAGACAGTAATACAAAATTAAATGGACAATCTACTACTTATAAAAATATTTTCTTGTATCAATCGATGAGTGGAGATGCAGCAACTGGAAATTCTGAATTTACTGCAAATGATAGTAAGATTATAACAAATAGGGGAGATTCCTTTTATGTAACAAATACTACATCAACTATAAACTTAAAAAATAATACAATTATAAACAACGATAATACTGGAAATTTTTTAAGAGTACAAAAAGATTCTTGGGGTAAAACAGGTTCTAATGGTGGAAATGTTGCACTTATATTAGAAAAGCAAGAAGCTGTAGGAAATATTGTTATAGATGAAATATCAACATTAGATATGACTATGAAAGAAAATTCTTACTATGAAGGAATAATAAATGCAGATAATTCAGCCAAAAGTATAAAATTAAAATTAGATAATACATCTAAAATAAAATTAACAGGAGATTGTTATATTACAGAATTAGAAGATAGTGATACAACATATAGCAATATAGATTTTAATGGGTATAAGTTATATGTTAATGGTGTAGCTATAAACTAATTTCAAATAAAAATTACAAGTTATCTATTAAATATAAAAAAAGTTGAAATCAATTTATGAGGCTGCTTTTTCAGCAGTCTCGCTTATTGCTTTTTCATTTTTGGTTTTGAAACAAGTGAAGCAATATAGCCAAAGAATATAGCAGCAGCAATACCACCAGCAGCTGCGGCTGTACCTCCTGTAATGGCACCGATTAATCCATCAGTTTCTACTTTTTTTATAGCTCCTTTTGCAAGTAAATTACCAAAACCTGTTAAAGGAACTGTTGCACCACATCCAGCAAAGTCAACTAGTTTTTGATAAATTCCAAGTCCACCAAGTATTGCACCAATAGTTACAAAAGCCACTAATATTCTTGCTGGAGTTATTTTGGTTTTATCTATAAGAATTTGTCCAATTACACAAATTGCTCCACCAACAACAAATGCACGTAATAACATCATCCAATCTAAATTATTTATAAAATCTTGAACCATTAAAAAAATCATCTCCTATCACTAATTT
>CANQWH010000033.1 GCA_947627495.1 uncultured Clostridia bacterium | reverse complement strand
GAACTTAATAAAAGTAAGTAAAAATACTTGTAATTTTTGTAAAAGTATGTTAAACTAAATAATAGTGAATTTTATTTGAACAATATTAGGAGGTGCATATATAATGGCAAAATGTGACATATGCAATAAATCAGTAAATTATGGAAATCAATTAAGTATAACACGTTCACATATAAGTAAAAGAACATCAAGAACATTTAAACCAAATGTTAGATCAGTAAAAGCAGTTGTAGATGGTCAAACAAAGAAAATTAATGTTTGCACAAAATGTTTACGTTCAGGCAAAGTAAAAAAAGCCTAAAAATATAGAGCAAGAAAAACTTGCTCTTATTTTGTAAACATTTATGTAAAAATATTATGATTTTTTATAAAGATAAAAATGCAAGTATAGCTCTTTTTACAATTTCACCTTAGGTTGTTACAAAAATTAATTTTAATTGTTACAATTCACTGCATATTTAATAATAATATAAATCGAAACTTATATTATTATTAAATAAGCTTAGGCGGTGAACAGAACTTTTAATTCTCTTTAATTCCGAAAATTAATTTAACAAATCCCCTTAAAAATTTTGGAACTTTTTTTACAACTATTGTCAATTTAAACACACTCCTTTATATAAAAATTAGCAACATAACCAAGATAGTCCAACACAAACTACAATAAGACCAATAAGAAATAACCAACCTGTGAAAGGAAGTAAAATAACGAGTAAGATTCCTAATCCTAATCCAATTAAACAAACAGCTAAAGTCTTCTTAAAAATTCTCATAAATTACCTCCTAATATAAATATTTGCAAGTTAATATATAATATTAAATTTTATGTAAAATTGTGAAAGAAGGAAAAAATGATCTTAGATTTAATTTATCCACCAGTTTGTGGAATATGTGAAAAAATAAATAAAAAAAATTTATGCAAAAAATGTGAAATACTAATAAAGCCGTATAAAATAAATGCTATAATAGAATCTAAAAATAAGTATTTCGATTATCAAATAAAAGTGTTAAAATATAAAGACATAATTAGAAACAAAATAATAGATTTTAAATTCAATGAGAAATCATATTTATACAAAACATTTGCTAAAATAATATTAAATAATGAAAAAATATATAGTTTTCTAAAAAAATATGATATAATTATATGTGTGCCTATGTATAGAAGTAAAAAGATGTTAAGAGGTTATAATCAGTGCGAATTAATAGCAAATGAACTTGCAAAAGAATTACAAATTCAAAAGAATTTTAATAACCTTATAAAAATAAAAGATACAAAAAAACAAAGCACATTAACAAAAAAAGAAAGAACAACAAATATAAAGGATGCATTTAAGGTAAAAGATGATAAAAAAGTAAACAATAAAAAAATAATATTATTTGACGATATATATACAACAGGCAATACAGTTAATGAATGTAGCAAAGTGTTAAAACAAGCAGGAGCAAGAGAAGTTTTGGTGATAACACTTGCAGTAGACTAACATTATAAAACAAAAGAAGATGAATATGAAAATAACAGCTCAAAGCTATATAAGTTTGAGCAAAGAGAGAGGAATGAATTAAAAAATGGAAGATTTAGTGGAGAGTATATTAGACTACATAAGAGCTGATTATACGGATTATGCAATAATGATAAACGGAGAATGGGGAAGCGGAAAAACGTATTTTTGGAATAACAAAATAAGACCTAAAATTGATGGCAAACAGTTTAATGGGAGAAAATATTCAACTATTTACATGTCATTATATGGAATTTCAAATTTGGAAGAAATAAGTAAAAAAATATTTATAGAAACTTCTCAACTTATGGATAAAAATGTAAAAAAACATATAGATATTACAGGAAAATATTCTATTCCAGAATATGCAAAAACTGGATTAAATATGGCAAATGCTTTTGGCATAAATGGTAATAATGATAAAATAGATTATGAAAAATTCTTTGCAACAGATGATAAAGTTTTGTGTTTTGATGACCTAGAAAGAGCAAATGTAGATGTTATAGATATATTAGGTTACATAAATAATTTCGTAGAGCATGACCATATAAAAACAATAATAATATGTAATGAAAAAGAACTTTCAACAAAATTAAAAAATAGTAATCTAGAGATGAAAACATTTATAGCAACATACATATTAGATAAAGAAGGAAAATTAAGTGATGAAACTAAACCAATGGTTGAAAGAATACAAGATAAAATAGAATACGTATTTGATAAAGCAAATGACTATGAAAGAATAAAAGAAAAATTAATAGGCGAAACTTTTGAATATAGACCGGAATTTAATTATATAATAAATGGAATACTTATGAGGTATGAAAACAATACAGAATTAATTAGATTTTTGAGGGAAAACACGCCATATATTATAAATACATTTAACAAAAGTCAAACAAAAAACTTAAGAATATTAAAACATTCTTTAAATGATTTTGCAAAAATTTTTGATATGGTAAATAAGTATTATCCAAATACAAATTATAGAGTAATGCAAACAATGCTTATTTTTACAGTAGCTATTTCATTTGAAATAAAAGCAGGGAAAATAACAAAAGATAAATTTGTATATATAAATAACAATGAAGAATATAAATCATTAGTTATATCATCTAAAGTATTTATAGATAATATGCAATTCTATATAAAAGAATTTGATAATAACTATTACTATAACTTTAAAGCAGAATATAGATTCTTTAAATTTATAGAAACATATGTAAGAACAAGAATATTTGATACAAGAAAATTTAAAGAAGAAATGGAAGACATAATAAATACAGTAGATACAGAAAAATTGCCAGGACATAAGAGACTACTAACAGAAGAATTTTGGAAAATATCAGATAGTCAATTCCCAGAGGTTATAGAAGAAGTAATAAATAATGTAAAAAGTGGTAAAATAAAGTTAATAGATATTACCAAATTATTCATCTATTTTACATACTTTATTCAAAAAGGATTAATAAATTATAAAATTAGTGAAATAAAATCAATATTCTTTAATGGAATGGATATATCTGTTCAAAATTCAGAATACATAGAAAATCCAGAGAAAGAGTTAGAGAGTTTATCATTAGGTGAAAAAAATATAGATGTAGAAGATATTCTTGCACACTTTTATGTACTAAATAGTAAATTAAAAGATAAAATGTATACAGAAAAAGCAAATGATGTATTGAAGTCAATACCAATGAAAATAGAAACATTTTATGAAAAATTAGATGAAGAATGTATGGAAATACCAATATTTAAATATTATGACCCACATCAATTATTCCAAAGAATATCTTGTGCTAGTAATGAGGACATAGTTCAGATAAAAGAAAAATTATTAGAAAGAGCAAAGAAAAATCCAGTAAAACTAAAACCAGAGCTACAAAACATGATAAAACTAAAAGGAATTATAGAACAATATATACAAGGTAAAGAAATTACAATAAAAATAGTAATGCTTAGTGAATTTTTAAGAGATTTAGAACGTATAATAAAAAAATATGAAAGAAGTTAGAAGTTATAAATAAATTTTATAATTAAGAAGGGAAAATGAAGATGGAAGAAATAAAATTAAAATACTATTTTGAACATATGGATGAATTTAGAGAAAAAGAAATTTTTGAAAATTGTACATATGTATGGGAGCCACTAAACAAAATTAATAGCTATTTAAAAGAAAAAATAGTAGAACCAAATATAAAAATAAATAAAGCTGAAATAGGAGAATTTTGTTCAATAATAGGAAATTATTTTATAGATGAAGGAACAAAAATAGGTGCAAATGTAAGTATAGAAGGTCCAGTTATAATAGGAAAGAATGTAACAATACAATCTGGTGCACTAATTAGACCAGGAACAATAATAGGAGATAATTGTGTAATAGGACATAGTTGCGAAGCCAAGCACTGCATAATACAAAATAAAGCAAAAGTTCAGAGTTTTACTTTTTGTGGAGATTCTATAATAGGAAAATCAACTAGAATAGGGAGCGGAACTATTCTAGCAAATAGAAGATTTGATCAAAAAAATATAGAAATAAAAATAAATGGAGAAAAATTTAATACAGAAACAGACTTTTTTGGTGCAATAGTTGGAGATAATACAAGACTAGGTGCAAATAGTACAAGTGTACCAGGTACATGCATAGGACCATATACTTGGATATTACCTACAGTACAAGTAAGAGGTTTTATACCAGCAGAAAAAAGAATATTACCAAAAGCAGAATACATAATGCAAGAAAATCCAAGAATAGAATTAAAATAAAATAGTTATAATTGACAGAAACCTATTACAAAAAATTTTAAAAATTTACAAAAAACTATATTAATATTTTATTTTTTTTGATATACTATAAGTGACAATTTTATCCATTGGAAAGGAATGGTATAAGATATATGAAAATAAAAATACAAAAAAAGAAATTTTTAAGAAATATAGTAATTGGAATAATTGCATTGCTTATAGTAGCATTTATAATAAATACAGCACCAGGATATAAAAGAAATAGATATAAAGATGTAACGAATTTAGTAATAGGAGATGAAAATGTTACAGAAAAATTACAAAAACCAATATATATAGATGAAAATAAAAATATATATCTTTCAAAGGAAGATGTACAGCAATTGCTAGATAAAACTCTATATTATGATAAAGAGAGCAATATGATAATTTTAACATCAGAAGTAAATGTTGCAAGTATGAAAATTGGAGAAAAAATAATAAATATAAATGGAGGAAATAAAGATACATTAAATACAGTAATTTTAAAAGATGATGTAATTTATATACCAATACAAGAAATAAAAATAGTGTATAATTTAGATGTTCAATATCTTGCAGACGAAAATATTGTTATAATAGACAAATTAAATAAAGGAATGATAAAAGCAGAGATAGATGAAGAATCAACCATAAGATATAAACCAAGGAGTTTATCTAAAAAGCTTGGAAAAACTAGAATTGGAGAAACTGTTAGTGCATTTTACACAACAAGTAAAGGTTGGAGATTAATACGAACAGAGAGTGGAATTATAGGCTATGTAAAGGCAAACGTATTAACAAATGAATACATATTAAGGCAAGATATGAATCAAAATATAGAAACAAAGGATTTATCAATAAGTATTGCAAATGATACTATGTTAGAAATAAATGGAAGAAAAACTGTAATAAAAGATTTATTAACAATGACAGAAGAAGGAATATTATTAAAAAATGTAGAGTTACCAGATGAAAACCAAGATATTGATATATGGGCAAATTTAGAAATAGAAAATGCTAAATTAACTAATTATAATGATAGAACTAAAGTAATAAAAAATATCATAAGCATAGTAATGAAAAACAACATAAAAGGTGTAAATATATTAATAAAAAATAACAATGAAGAAATTGAAAGATTTGTTACAGAATTGTCACCACGATTAAGAGAAATTGGAATTATAATAAATGTTGTAAAAGAACGGAGAAATAAATAAAGATAAATATATAGATATAGTAAATTATATAATTACAAAAAAATAATTGCACAAAATTTAAAAAAGATAAAGTTAAAAGACTATATTTGTACCAGAAAGGAATGAATTTTAATTTTGAAAAAAATAATAATTATATTATGTGTAATACTAATTTTAGTAATATTAATGATAGGAACATATGAAATATCAATAATGCCAGTAAGTAAAAATATACAAGAAAAAGAAGTTATAATACCAATGGGAAGCGGAACAGAGCAAATAGCCAAGATACTTAAAGAAAAAAATTTAATAAAAAATGAATTAGTTTTTAAAATATATGTAAAAATAAATAAAGTATCAAACTTTCAAGCAGGTACATACTATTTAAAAGAAAGTATGGATATAAAAGAAATAACAGATATGTTAAAAACTGGAATAATGTATGACCAAAATAATATAACAATAACTTATTTAGAAGGAAAACCAATTTGGTGGCTTGTAAAGCAGATAACAGAAAAAACAAACAATTCAGAAGAAGATGTTTATGCTGTATTGGAAAATGAGGAATATACAGATGAACTAATTGAAAAATATTGGTTCTTAACAGATAGTATAAAAAATAAAGATATATATTATCCATTAGAAGGATATTTGTTTCCAGATACATATGAAATATCTGGAAAAGATGCAGAAGTTGAAGAAATCTTTGAAAAAATGCTAGACAAAATGGAAAGCATTTTAGAACAATATAAAACAAAAATTGAAGAAAGTAAATATTCTATTCACGAGTTAATAACACTTGCTTCAGTAGTGGAAACAGAAGGAATGAATGATGAAGATAGAAAAAATATTGCAAGTGTATTTTATAATAGATTAAATTTAGGAATGTCACTTGGAAGTGATGTTACAACATATTATGGAATAAAGGTAGATATGGGGGAGAGAGAACTATACCAAAAAGAACTTGATACATATAATCCATATAATACAAGAGGACCAAATATGCAAGGAAAGCTTCCAATAGGACCTATAGCTTCAGTAGGAAAAGCTAGTATTGAAGCAGCCATAGAGCCAAATGATACAAATTATTTATTCTTTGCAGCTGACAAAAGCGGAAAAACATATTTTACCACAACAAATGAAGAACATCTTGAACTAATAAACGAATTACAAAATAATGGACAATGGTATGAACATTAAAATAGAAAAAGGAAGGTAGTTTAAATATGCTACCTTCCAAAAAGTCTATTTTACTTATCTACAGTTACTGTTGTTGTTACTTCTTTCATTTTGGTTGTTATTATTGTTGTTATTTCTATTGTTATTGTTATTATTGTTTTTATTGTTTTTATTATTTTTATTTTCTGACATAAAAAGCACCTCCTAACAATTTATATATATAGTATTAACAAAAGAAAATAAAATATACAGTTAATTTAATAAGAAAAAACTATAAAATGACAAATATAACAAATTATGTAAATAAAAGCAGGTATTATAGTCTTTATGTCGAATAATATATATATTGAGAAAGGTGCTTAAAATGGTTCGATACACAGAATCTATTATAGATGAAGTAAAAACTAGTAATAATATACTAGATGTTATATCACAATATGTAATATTAAAAAGAAGCGGTAGAAATTTCTTAGGATTGTGTCCCTTTCATAAGGAAAAATCACCTTCTTTTTCTGTTTCACCAGATAAACAGATTTTTCACTGCTTTGGTTGTGGAGTTGGTGGAGATGTTATTACTTTCATATGCAAAATTGAAAATGTAAATTATAAAGAAGCAATACAAATTCTTGCTGAAAAAGCAAATATAACATTACCAGTTTCAGATAATGCTCAAGATGCAAAACGAGAAATGTTAAAACAAAAAGTGTATGAAATTAATGAAATTGTGGCAAAATTTTATCATGAGAATTTGTATAAACCATCAGCAAAAGAAGCACAAGAATATGTAAAAAAAAGAAAATTAGATAATAACACATTAAAAAAATTTATGATAGGCTATTCAAATGGAACAAATGAAGTGTATAAATTCCTAAAACAAAAAGGATTTAAAGAAGAAGAGATACTATTATCTAATTTAGTAAAAAAAACAGATTATGGATATAATGATGTATATAAGAATAGATTAATCTTTCCAATACAAGATGTAAGGAATAGAATTATAGCATTTGGAGGTAGAGTATTAGATGACTCTAAACCAAAATACATAAACTCTCCAGAAGGAATTGTATATAATAAAGGAAGAAATTTATATGCACTAAATGTTGCAAAAAATGCTGATACTAAAAATATTATAATGGTTGAAGGATATATGGATGCAGTTTCTCTTCATCAAAGAGGTATTTCAAATGCTGTAGCATCACTTGGAACATCACTTACAGAAGGACAAGCAAGACTACTTAGAAAATATACTGAAAAAGTAGTAATTTCTTATGATTCGGATGGCGCAGGACAAGCAGCAACCTTAAGAGGCTTAGATATACTTAAAAATGTTGGATGTGATGTAAGAATATTGCAAATGGATGGAGCAAAAGATCCAGACGAATATGTTATAAAATATGGAAATGGTAGGTTTAATTTATTAGTTGAAAATGCAATATCTTTAATAGAATTTAAAACCAAAGTACTTAAGAAGAATTTAGATATAACAAATGTAAATGACAAAATAAAATTCTTGAAAGAAACGGCACAATTATTAACAAAAGTAGATAGTAAAATAGAACAGGAGTTATATGTAGATAAAATTTCAAAAGAACATAATATTTCAAAAGAAGCCCTTTATGCAGAAATAAATAAGCTTAGTAATAAAACTATAAATAATAAGATTTTAGAAAGAGCACCAAAAACAATTATAAAGAGAGAAGACATACAAAAGAAGCTAATAGAAAGAGAAAAATCAATTATAGCATTACTAATTCAAGAAAAAGAAAAAGCATATGCTCAAATTAAAGATGAAATAAATGTAGAAGACTTTAAATCTGAAATTAATAAAAAAATATTAAAAAGATTGTATGAAGAATACGAAAAAGGAAATAGTAATATAAATAATGTATTAAATGATTTTAATGAAGATGAAGAAGCAATGAGTAGATTAACTGAAGTTATGGCGGAGGATTATCAAATAAAAAATGATGATAAAGCAATAAGAAATGCTATTAATACATATAAAATAGAAAAACTAGATACAAGAAAAATGGAATTAATAATAAAACAGCAAACACCTGGCTTGAGTACAGAGGAAGAAGTAGCAATAATGCAAGAAATAAATAAGATTATATTAGAAAAAAAATTAATAAAATAATATTTTTTTCAAAAGAAGAGGAGGATAGTATGGAAGAAGAAAAAAATGTAAAAAAAGAAGATGAAAATATAGATGATAATACAGAAAAAAAAGTAACAGATATTATAAAAAAGGCTAAAGAAAAAGGAAATATAACATATGGAGAATTAGCAAATGAATTAGGAGATATAAACCCTGAGCAAATAGATAAAGTATTTGATGTAATGGAAGAAATGGGTGTAGATGTATTAAAAGATGACTTAGAAGAACCAGATATAGAAGATTTAGAAGAAGTAGAAGACTTAAAACTAGATGATATAGAAAATATCTCTCTTGAAGGAATAAGCACAGATGACCCTGTAAGAATGTATTTAAGAGAAATAGGAAAAATAGAATTATTATCATTTGAAGAAGAATTAGAATTAGCTAAAAAGATTTTAGATGGTGATGAAGATGCAAAACAAAAATTAGCAGAATCAAACTTAAGATTAGTTGTAAGTATAGCTAAAAAATATGTGGGTAGAGGATTATTATTCTTAGATTTAATACAAGAAGGAAATATGGGACTAATAAAAGCAGTAGAAAAATTTGATTATACAAAAGGATATAAATTTAGCACTTATGCAACATGGTGGATAAGGCAAGCAATTACAAGAGCAATAGCAGACCAAGCAAGAACAATAAGAATTCCAGTTCATATGGTAGAAACAATAAATAGACTAATACGTACATCAAGATTATTACTACAAAGATTAGGTAGAGAACCAACTCCAGATGAAATTGCTGTTGAAATGGAGTTGCCAGTTGAAAAGGTAATGGAAATTCAGAAAATAGCACAAGATCCAGTATCATTAGAAACACCAATAGGAGAAGAAGATGATAGCCATTTAGGAGATTTTATACAAGATGAAGATAGCCCAGCACCGCAAGACTCTGCATCATATACACTTATGAAAGAACAATTAGATGAAGTAATGAATACATTAACACCAAGAGAAGCAAAAGTTTTAAAATTAAGGTTTGGTTTAGAAGATGGAAGAGCAAGAACACTAGAAGAAGTTGGAAAAGAGTTTGAAGTTACAAGAGAAAGAATAAGACAAATAGAAGCAAAAGCACTAAGAAAACTTAGACATCCAAGTAGAAGTAAAAAACTTCGTGACTACATGAATTAAAATTTGAAAAATAAATGTAATCCTCTTTAGTTAACTAAAAAAATGGAACATAAAATTTTTAGTTTGCTTTTTGTGATAATCATTTTTTTCAAATTTACATACATAATATATAAAGAAAGAAGGAGAATAAAAAATGTGCAATCATAATTTAGAAGGAAAATATGAACCAAATTCATTTGAAGAAGAGATATATAAAAACTGGGAAGAAAAAGAATATTTTAAACCAAGTGGAAATAAGGAAAAAGGAAATTACTGTATAATGATGCCACCACCAAATGTTACAGGAAAGTTACATATGGGACATGCATTAGATGGAACACTTCAAGATATATTAATTAGATATAAAAGAATGCAAGGATATAATACTTTATGGGTTCCAGGAACTGACCATTCTGCAATTTCAACAGAGGTTAAGATAGTTCAGAAGTTAAAAGAAGAAGGCATAAATAAACAAGATTTAGGTAGAGAAAAATTCTTAGAAAGAGCCTGGGATTGGACAAGAGAATATGGTGGAACTATTGTAAAACAACAAAAAAGATTAGGATGTAGTAGTGATTGGTCAAGAGCAAGGTTTACAATGGATGAAGGACTTTCAAAAGCAGTTCTTACAGTTTTTAAAAAATTATATGATAAGGGGCTAATTTACAAAGGAAAGAGAATGATAAATTGGTGCCCATGCTGTAATACTTCAATTTCAGATGCAGAAGCTGTTTATACAGAGGAAGATACTCACCTTTGGCATATTAAGTATAAAGTAGTAGGAGAGGATAGATATTTAACAGTTGCAACAACAAGACCTGAAACAATGCTTGGAGATACAGCAGTAGCAGTACATCCAGAAGATGAAAGATATAAAGATTTAGTTGGTAAAAAATGTATACTTCCAATAATGAATAAAGAGATACCAATAATTGCAGATGAATTTGTAGAAAAAGAATTTGGAACAGGTTGTGTAAAAATAACACCTGCACATGACCCAAACGATTATCAAGCAGGTTTATCTCATAATCTAGAAATAATAGAAGTATTTGATGAAAACTTTAAAATGAATGATTTAGTACCTGAATATAAAGGACTAGATATATATGAAGCAAGAAAACTAATAGTAGAGAAATTAAAAGAATTAGATGTACTTGTAAAAATAGAAGACTATAGACATAATGTAGCAAAACATGATAGATGTGGAACAACAGTTGAACCAAAAATTTCAGATCAATGGTTTGTTGCAATGAAAGATTTAGCAAAACCAGCAATAGAAGCGGTTAAAACAGGAAAAACAAGATTTGTTCCAGAAAAATTTGAAAAAACATATTTTAACTGGTTAGATAATATACAAGATTGGTGTATATCACGTCAAATTTGGTGGGGACATCAAATACCAGCATATTATTGCAAAGACTGTGGAGAAATAAATGTAGAAGTTAAAAAACCAGAAAAATGTTCTAAATGTGGAAGTAGCAATTTAGAGCAAGACCAAGATACATTAGACACATGGTTTAGTTCAGCATTATGGCCATTTTCAACAATTGGCTGGCCAGAAGAAACAGAAGATTTTAAAACATTCTTCCCTACAAGCACATTAGTTACAGGATATGATATAATTTTCTTCTGGGTAGTAAGGATGATGTTTTCTTCATTAGAGCAAACAGGAAAGGTTCCATTTAAAGATGTATTTATACATGGAATAGTAAGAGATAGCCTAGGAAGAAAAATGTCAAAAAGTTTAGGCAATGGTATAGACCCATTAGAAATTATAGAAAAATATGGAGCAGATAGTTTAAGATTTTCATTAATATCTGGAACATCAGCAGGAAATGACATGAGATTTTTACCAGAGAAACTAGAAGCAGCAGGAAATTTTGCAAATAAAATTTGGAATGCAGCAAAATTTGTTTTAATGAATTTAGAAGATGCAGATGAAAAATATTTAAAACAATCAATTGATGAAGTGTTACCAGAACTTCTAACAGAAGATAAATGGATAATTTCAAAATTAAACACATTATCAAAAGAAATTGCAGTAAATATGGATAACTATGATTTAGGAGTTGCATTAGATAAAATTTACACATTTATATGGAATGAATTTTGCGATTGGTATATAGAAATAGTAAAAACAAGATTATATGATAAAGAAAATAATTCAAGAAAAACAGCACAATATGTACTAAACAAAGTATTAGGAGAAGCCTTAAAGCTATTACATCCATTTATGCCATTTGAAACAGAGAAAATATATAAGGAATTATATAATAATGATGAAAGCATAATGATAGCAAAATATCCTGAATATAGCGAAAAATTGAATTTTGCAGATGAAGAATATAAAATAGAACAAATTAAAGAAATAATATCAGGAATAAGAAATATAAGAACAACAATGAATGTTCACCCATCAAGAAAATCAAAATTAATATTTATAGCTAAGCCAGAATATAAAAATGTAATAGAAGAGTCAAAAGGATTTATAAAAAAATTAGGTTTTAGTGAAGAAATAGAAGTAAAAGAAGAAAAAGCAGGAATTCCGCAAAATGCAGTAAATGTACTAACCACAGATTTAGAAGTATTTATGCCATTTGAAGATTTAGTAGATGTAGAAGAAGAAAAACAAAGATTAAAAAGGGAAAAAGAAAAAATATTGTTAGAAAAAGAAAAAACAGATAAAATGTTAGGAAATCCAGGTTTCTTAGCAAAAGCTCCAGCAGCAAAGGTAGAAGAAGAAAAACTAAAACTTGCAAAGTGGAATGAAATGTTAGAAAACATTGAGAATAGAATTAAAAATTTATAAACAAATATTATAAAAAAGCTCTTAGTAATTTTTGAAAAAGAATTCAAAAATTGCTATAGAGTTTTTGAATTTTAGATAGAAACTAGTATTTGTAAGTAAAATATAAAAAGAATATATTAAATAAAAATAAAAATTCCAAATGTTAGAAAAAAGCATGCTAACATTTGGAATTTTTGCACCATTCAGTTAATCTTTAATTGTAGGAATTTGGCTCTTATTGTTAATGATTACAAAGAAATAAAAGAAATAAAAATTTATAAAAAAATTTTAAAAAAATTTTAAAAAAACTATTGACATTTAAGTAAGTTTAAATTAGAATATCATTGTCTAACATAATATAACATATTTAGAAAAATATAGGGAGGTGAATAAGAAAAAAAAGTAGAATGGTAGTTTATCATAAGGCTAAAAGAGCTAAAAAAAGGAATTTAAACAAAGAAAAAATATCTGTTTGTGTTATTTTGTTGATTATTGTAGCAGCTGTTATCTATTTAATTGTAAGTAATAGAATTTTGGATTTGCGTAAAAAAGACAAAGTTGCTGATATAACCACAGAAACGCAAGCACCACCACAAGAACCAGAAGTAGTAGAAAAAAAAGAAACAGAAGAGGTAGATGTTTCTGATATCCCAGATAATATGGGAGGCTATAAAGTCGTAGGAAAACTTGTTATTGATAAAATTGAAGTGGAAAAAAATATCCTTGCAATTTGTAATGATAGTTCTCTAAAAGTATCTACTGCAAAGCTATATGGTCCAAATTTAAACGAACCAGGAAACTTTTGTATTTGTGGACATAATTGGAAAAATATGTTAAAAAGAATGACTGAAATGCAAGTAGGAGACACTTTTTACACTATTGATAAAGAAACAAAAACTAAAGTGAATTATGAAATATATGATATATATACTTGTGTTCCAGATGATTTATCTTGTTTAGAACAAAATGATAATGGATTAAAAGTAATAACAATAATTACTTGCAGTCCAGGAGGAGCAACAAGATTAATTTGCAAAGCACATGAAATTTAAAGACTTTAGGAAAACTTAAATTTAGTTATTAACTTTTTAAAATTTAAAATAAAAATACTTGTATGGTAAAAAATATATCCCATACAAAAGAAAAGAAAGGAATGAAGAAAAATGAAAAAAACATTTACAATTTTAACAATTTTAGCATTAGTTTTAGTAGCTATGTTAGGTAGTAGCGTAAATGCTGCAACATTTGAAGCAAGCGAAGACACAGAAGTAGGAGGAAACGTATCAGTAACAATAAGAATCCCAGCTTCAGGTTCTTTAGATTCAAGAGTACATTATGACACATCTTTACTTACATACACAGGATGTGAATTTGACAATGCAAGTAATTTAAATGCAGATGCTATAGACAAAGGAGAAGGACTTATAATTATATCTGCTTTTGCTAAAGGAGATGGTACTGCAACTTTTACATACGCAACATTAAACTTTACAGCTAAAGCAGCAGGCGTTGCAAAATTTACTATTGAAGAAGGTTCTTTCGATACAAATACACATGATGAAGAACTAGAAAATTATGAAGTATCTGTAAATATTACAGAACCTGTTACAGAAGATCCTGGTACAACAGATCCTCAACCTGAAGATCCTGATAAAACTGAACCAGAACCTACAACTCCAGAAACACCAGAAAAACCAAATGGACCAGTTGGAACTGACGGTAAGCCAATAGATGCTTTACCTAATACAGGTTCTC
>CANQWH010000032.1 GCA_947627495.1 uncultured Clostridia bacterium | reverse complement strand
CTCCGACGAGATTTGGCGGACTTTTTAATATAAGCTGTGAATTGTAACGGGTAGGGTTTTTATTTATATCCATTTTATTATTAAAATTTTCTTTTAATACTACTTGATTTTTAATAAATAAAATAATACAATAGTAGCATAAAAAAATAACCTAGAAAGGAATTGAATTATTATGAAAATAATATTAGATGCAATGGGTGGAGATAATGCACCAGATGCAACTATTAAGGGAGCTGTAAAAGCAATAAATGAAATACAATCGGAAATAGTATTAGTAGGAAATGAAGATATTATAAACAAAAAAGTAAAAGAAATATATGGAAAAGATAATATAAAAGAAATTTCAAATAAATTAATAATACATAATACAACTGAAGAAATAACAATGGAGGATATTCCAACACAAGCAATAAAACATAAAAAAGATTCATCAATGGTTGTAGGATTTGGAATGCTTAAAAGCGGAGAAGGAGATGTATTTATATCTGCTGGAAATTCAGGAGCATTACTTACAGGAGCAACATTACTTGTAGGAAGAATAAAAGGTGTAGATAGACCAGCAATGGCACCAATGCTTCCTTCATATAAAAAGGGAGTAATGCTAGTAGATGCAGGAGCAAATACAAATTGTAAACCAATAAATTTATTGCAATTTGCACAAATGGCTAATGTATATTTGCAAAAAATATATAATATAGAAAAACCAGCAATAGGATTATTAAATATAGGAACAGAAGAAACAAAAGGAAATGATTTAGTAAAAGAAAGTTATAGATTATTAAAAGAAGAGTCAGAACATTATGGAATAAATTTTGTAGGAAATATAGAAGGAAGAGAAGCATTTTCAGGAGAAATAGATGCAGTTATAACAGATGGATTTACTGGAAATATATTTTTAAAAACAGTTGAAGGGTTAGGAAAATTAGTAAAAAGAAGCTTAACAGAAAGTTTAAAGAAAAATGTATTTAGTATGTTATGTGCATTACCTGCAATGCCAGCAATAAAAAGATTTAGTAAAACAATGGATTACAAAGAATACGGAGGAGCATTATTCCTTGGAGTACAGAAACCAGTTGTAAAAGCACATGGAAGTAGTGACGAAAAATTATTTTATTATACAATAAAACAAGCCGAAAACTTTGCAAAAAGTGGAACTGTGGAAATTATAAAAAAAGAATTTGAAAAAAATATATAAAAACTATTGACATTTTTTCAATCATATAATATCTTAATAGAGATGAAGTTAATAGCAATGGGAAAAGGAGGTGTCAACACATGAGTGCAGATGATATATTTGATAAAGTAAAAGAAATAATTATAGAACAATTAGGTGTTGCAGAATCAGCAATAACACTAGAAGCATCTTTTATAGACGATTTAGGTGCAGATTCTTTAGATATAGTTGAATTAATAATGGCATTAGAAGAAGAATTTGATTTAGAAATTCCAGATAGCGACGCAGAAAAAGTAGTAACAGTAGGAGATGTTGTAGATTATATAAAAGAAAATGTTTAAAGAAAAAATAATTGCAAAAAAATCGCTCTTATGATATAATTTTTATATTAGGAGCGATTTTTTTTCGTAAAATGTATAATGACATTAAATAATATTATGATAAATAGAATGAAACTTTTGCAAATATAGAAAAGTATTATATAATGTAATTTGTAACATCAAAATAAAAGAAAAAGTGACAAATGGTAAAAAATATGATATAATATTATGAAGAATTGTTAAGTCAAATTTGGGGGTATCCATAAATGGAAAAAAGATATACTAGGTTTAGTATTATAATTGTAGCATATAATGTCGAACAATATATAGAAGAAGCCATTGAAAGTGTATTAAACCAAGATTTTAGAGATTATGAAATAATAGTAGTTGATGATTGTTCAACAGATAATACTGCAAAAAAAATTCAACAATATAAGGATGAAAGAATTAAAGTATGTAGTACAAAACGCAACACAATAACACCAGGGAAACCAAGAAATGTTGGTTTAGAAAATGCAAATGGAGAATATATTTTATTTCTAGATGGAGATGATAAATTATATAATAATTATGTGTTAACTGAAATTGATGAATTAATAGGTAAAGAAAATTTTGATATAATATATTTAGGATATCAAGACTTAGGAAATCTTAATAAAATGAGATTATCTAATAAGGAAAATTCTACCAAACAAGCAAGAATTACTTGCGATGTTTCATTCTCTGTATCAAGTAAATGTTGGAATAGAAAATTTATAGAAAGTAAAAATATAAAATTTAAAGAGGGATTATTTTATGAAGACGAAATGTTTTCAATGGAAGCTAATATACTAGCAGAGAAAACAACGTATGGAGAATTTCCTATCTTTTATTATAGAAGAAATAGAACACGGTAGTATAATGCACACACCAACGATAAAAAAGTGTTCAGATTGGTATAGGAGTTTAGCAGAATTAGTAGATTTACTTGATATTACCCCAGAAAAATATAAAAAGTACTTATTAAGTTTTATAAAAAATGAAAGTGAAAACATTCCGTTAAAAATAAGAGCGATATTAAAATCATTGGTGGATCAAACATCAACACCAGTATATCCAAAGAGAGAATATACATATGATGACTTTATGGAAGAGGTATTTCATGAAGAAAACTAAAATTTATTTAATAAGACATACCGAAACCATAGGCAATATAGAAAATAGATTAGTAGGGATAAAAGATTATCCACTTAGCAAGCAGGGAAAAGAAAATTTAAAAATTTTGAATACAGAATTAGAAAATATAAAATTTGATGTTGCATATTGTAGTTTATTAAATAGAACAAAGGCAACCATTGAATATTTAACTTATAAAAATAATATAGACATAATACAAAAAAAAGAATTAGACGAAATGAATTTTGGAATTTATGATGGATGGAAATGGGAAGATGTAAATAAAGTTGATCCATCAGTTTTAATAAGACAAAAGCAAACAGGTCAAATCTGTGAAATTAAAGGACAAGAAACGAGTGAAGATGTAGCAAAAAGAATGTATAAATGTATATTGGATATATGCACTAAAAATAAGGGTAAAACCATATTAATTTGTTCTCATGGAGTCGCAATAGAAGCATTTTTGAGATATATTACAAATAGACCATGGAATAAGTCAAAAAAAAAGTATTGTCAATATAATATGGCAATAAATGAATTAGAATATAGTAATCAAAAATTTAAAATTTTAAGATTAGCAGATATAGATTATATAAAGAAGGTAGAAAAAAAGATTAATAATTATAAAAAAAATGCCTATAAATCACATATGATTAACAAAATTTTGAAGGTAAATTTACACAACAATGATAAGAATCTTATAGAAAAACTAAAACATAAAATTTAATTATTTATATTTGTAAATCAAAAGTATTGAAAAATATATTTATTAATATAGGAGGAATTTTATGATAGCAATAGCATGTAATTGTAGTGGGTATAAATTAAAAGAAGAAATAATAAGATATCTAGACGAAAAAAATATTGAATATAAAGATTTTGGTACATATGACGAAAAAACTTTGGATGCTCCAGAAGCTTTAAAAGAAGCTTGCAGATGTATTCAAAATAAAAAGTGTGAATCAGGAATATTTATTTCTGGAAGTGGATTTGGAATGGCAATGTTTGCGAATAAATTTAAAGGTATAAGAAGTGTTGATTGTTTCAATGAAGAGGGAGCAAAGCGTGCAAAGGCTCATTATAATGCAAATGTACTTGCACTTCCTGCAGAATTTATTAACATAGATACTGCAATTAATATTATAAGAGCGTGGATTGGAACAGAAGTTTTAGGCGGAAGATATAGTGAAAGACTAGAAGTAATAGAAGAAATAGAAAATATAAATATGAAATAAGTACTTATAGTTGGAAAAATGATAGACATCTTATTAGATTCTTAAAAGCTTCAAAAGAATGGATAAAATATAAGCCATTATTCATGTATATACAGAATAGAGAAAGCTATAAAGATGATATAAAGGAAGCGGTTGAGAAATTAGAGAAAAGTGTGCCTAAAATAAATAGATTATTTGATAGCGAGAACTTTACCTATGATCACAAATATAATGAAAAAATAAATGAATTTATACGCACAATACTAGTTGAAGAATTTGAATTTAGACATCATGAAGAAGAAATATTATTAGAGGATAATAAAAGATTTGTTGATAATGGGGGAAATTTTTGGATAGCGTTTGACGATGAAGAAAATATTATAGGGACAATCTGTTTAGAAAAAAAAGAAAATAATATAGGTGAGCTAAAAAAACTATATGTACATAATGATTATAGAGGAAAAGGAGTTTCTCATATACTATATGATGAATTAATTCGTTTCGCTCGAAAAAATGAAATATTACAAATAGAATTAAGTACATATAAAATATTAGAAGCGGCAATTAAGTTCTATATAAAAAAAGGATTTAAAAGAATACAGAAAGAATTGGAACAGGAAAATGAAATATATTTTATACTTGATGAAGTATGAACTTAAATAAGGAGGACAAGCCATGAAAAGAAGATTTAGTGTAATTATATGTGCATACAATATTGAGGATTATATATCAAGAGCTATTGATAGTGTATTAGAACAAACATTTGAAAATTATGAATTATTATTAGTAAATGATGGTTCAAAGGACAAAACTTTAAAAATATTAAAAGAATACGAAGAAAAAAATAAAGACAAAATTAGAGTAATAGATAATGGAAGAAATCTTGGACTTGGAAAATCAAGAAACATAGCAATAGCACAAGCAAATGGCGAATATATAGTTCACTTAGATGGTGATGATACATTATATGAAAAAGAAACTCTAGCAAAAATTGATGAAACAATAGGAAAAGAAAAAGTAGATTTAATTTATTTTGGTGTACAATATGTTGGAGGAGATAACAAAGCACATATTCCAACAGCAGAGAATTCAACAAGAGAAGCAAGAATAATATGCGATATGCATTTTGCAGTTGCAAGCAAAGTGTGGAGAAAAGAATTCCTAGATAAGAATAATATTGTATTTATAGAAGATATGTACTATGAGGATATGGTATATTCAATTAAAGCTACAATCTTAGCAGAAAAGTTAAAATATGGGTCATTTCCAATTTATTATTATTATCGTAATAGAGAAGGTAGTATAATGGCAACTCCGAATATAAAGAGATGCAAGGATATGTATAAAATATTATATCATTTAATGGAATTATATGAAACTACTCCTAAAGAATTACAACCTTATTTATTAAGTTTTATATATAATGAAACAAAAAGTTTACCTATTAGAATAAATGCAGTGTTAGAATCATTAGAAGATGGTGAAGAATCACCTGTACTTCCGAAGAGAAATTATAAATTTATAAATTATAAGGAGAATTTATGTATTTAGTAGTAGGACTTGGAAATCCAGATGTTGAATATGAAAACACAAGACACAATATGGGTTTTAATGTTATAAATAAAATAGCAAAAGACTGTGATATAAAAATTTCACAGTCTAAATTTAAAGGAATATATACAGTAGAGAATATAGAAGGGGAAAAAGTTATTTTCTTAAAGCCACAAACGTATATGAATTCGAGTGGGGAAAGTGTAATAGAATTCAAAAACTTTTATAAAATTCCAAACGAAAATATTATTGTAATATATGATGATATAGATATAGAACCTGGAACAATAAGAATAAGGAAAAAGGGAAGCCCACGGTACACATAATGGAATGAAATCAGTAACACACTATTTACAAACAGATAATTTTATAAGAGTAAGAGTAGGTATAGGAAAACCAGAATATAAAGATGATTTGATAAACTATGTAATAGGTCCTATAGAGCAAGAAGAAAAAGAAATGTTACAAAAAGGTGTAAATAAAGCAGCAAAGGCTGTTCTGGAGATATTGAGAAGTGGAATAGATATGGCTATGAATAAATTTAATGGAAAGGAAAGTTAAAGGTGCTAGAACTATTAATAAATAAAGAAGAAAATTTAAAAACAATAATGCTAGTTGAAAATGGAATTTTACTTGAAAAGCATGAAGAACATGAAAATCAAAAAAGATTAGAAGGGAATATATATTTAGGGAAAGTGGTAAATGTACTAAAAGGTATGGAGGCTGCTTTTATAGACATAGGAGAAACAAGGCATAGTTTAATAAGAGTACAAGATGTACTACCTAAAGTAGACATAACAAAAGGAAAAATTGAGCAAAAGCCGATTGAAAAATTAATAAAACAAGGAGATAATATTCTAATACAAATCAAAAAGGATGGAACATCAAGTAAAGGAGCAAAAGTTAGCTCTCATATAAATTTACCTGGAAGATTTGTAGTATTAATGCCAGAAACAGAAATTGTAACAATATCACAAAAAATAGAGGATAGCCAGAAAAGAAAAGAATTAATGGATATTGCTAGGAAAAACTTACCAGAAAATATGGGAGCAATAATTAGAACATCAGGTGAGAATGTAACAGAAAAAGAAATAAAACAAGAAATATTAGATTTATGTGAAAAATGGAAGAAAATAAAAGAGAAGGAAAAACAATGTACAGAAGCACCAAAGTTATTGTATGATAACAAAGCTTTAATTAGAAGAACATTAATAGATATATTAGATAGAGGATTAAAAAAAATAATTGTAAATAATGAAGAAGTATACAAGGAATTAGAAGAGCTTCTAGGAGAAATGAAAGATATAAAATTAGAATTAAAAAAAGAGAATCTATTTTCTATGTACTCATTATCAGAGCAAATAGAAAAAATGGAAAATAGAAAAATATGGCTAAAATGCGGTGGTTTCATAACAATAGATAGAACAGAAGCTTTAACAGCAATAGATGTAAATACAGGTAAATACACAGGTAAAAAAGACATTGAAGAAACAATTTATAAGGTGAATAATGAAGCAACCATAGAAATTGCAAAACAATTAAGATTAAGAGACATAGGAGGAATAATAATAATTGATTATATAGATATGCATAAAGATGAAAATAAAACTCAAATAGAAGAATTATTAAAAACACAATTAAAAAAAGATAGAGCCAAAACACAAGTTTCAGGTTTCACAAAATTAAATTTACTAGAAATGACACGAAAAAATATGTGTAATAATGATTATTATACAGAGTAACAATAAATATTGAAAGGGTTGGAAATATTGAAGGTAGGATTTATTTCATTAGGATGTTCTAAAAATTTAGTAGATACAGAAATGACAATTGGATTATTTAAAGAGCATAAATATACTATAGTAAATAATATAAATGAAGCGGAAATAGTTGTAGTAAATACTTGTGGATTTATAGAAAGTGCAAAAGAGGAAGCCATAAATACTATCTTGGAAATGGCAGAATATAAAGAAAAGGGTACTTGCAAATATTTAATTGTAATGGGATGTTTAGTTGAAAGATATGAAAAGGAACTAAAAAAAGCAATTCCAGAAGTGGATTTATTTATACCAATTAAAGATTATGATAAAATGTGGGAGAAAATAGAAAAATTAGTAAATAATAATACACAAACTTTAAGTACAAATACTTTAGATTATTTACATAGAGTAATAACTACTGGAAGTAAAACAACATATTTAAAGATAGCAGAAGGGTGCAGTAACAGATGCACATATTGTGCAATACCATACATAAGAGGAGCATACATTAGTAGGCCTTTTGAAGATGTTATAGAAGAAGCAAATAAATTAGCTAAAGAAGGTTATGAAGAAATAATAGTAATTGCACAAGATACAACAAAATATGGAATAGACTTATATGGCAAACCAAGACTTGCGGAGTTATTAAGTGAGCTTAGTAAAATACAAAGAATCAAATGGATAAGATTTTTATATGCATATCCAGAAAGTATAACAGATGAATTAATAGAGATTGTAAAAAATAATGATAAGATATGCAATTATTTTGATATACCAATACAACATATATCTAATCAAATTTTAAAAAGAATGAATAGAAAAAGTAATAAGGCTCAAATAGAAAGCTTAATAAAAAAGATTAAAGCAGAGATTCCAGATGTAATTTTAAGAACATCTTTAATAGTGGGATTTCCAGGTGAGACAGAAAAAGATTTTGAGGAACTTTATAACTTTGTAGGAAAAGCCAATTTTGATAAATTAGGAGTGTTTAAATATTCCAAAGAAGAAGGAACACCAGCAGCAAAATTACCTAATCAAATACATTACAAAACAAAGAATAAAAGACATAATGAAATAATGAATTTGGCTAGAAAAATTTCAAGGGAAAAACTAACAGAAAAAATAGGTAAGGAATATGAAGTATTAATAGAAACAAAAACTTTTGATGGTAAATACTATGTTGGAAGAACATATATGGACATACCTGAAGAAGATGGTCTAGTATACATACCAAATACAAAATCAAATTTAGAAAATAAATGGGTAAAAGCAAAAATAATTGATGTAAGAGATTATGACTTGGTTGGAGAATTAGTATAGATGCTTTTTTTAAAATAAACTTTAATATATATTGACATAATATAAAAAAATTGAGGTGAAATATGATGGAAACATTAAATTACGATTTTTGGAAGTATTTCAAAGAGATAAGTAATATTCCACGTAGATCAGGAGAAGAAAGCAAAATAGCAAAATATATTATTGATTTTGCTATAAAAAGAAATTTTAAATATTATACGGATAAATATAATAATGTGGTAATTTGGAAAGAGGCAAGTGAAGGACTTCAAGATAAAGAAATTTTAGGGTTACAATGTCATACTGATATGATTTGTGAAAAATTAATAAATACAGAGCATGATTTTTCTAAAGATCCTTTAAAATTAATTGTTGAGGGAGACTTTATTAAGGCTGTAAATACTACATTAGGTGCAGATGATGGAATTGGTGTTGCATATATTTTAGCAATATTAGATTCTAAAGAAATAAAGCATCCTAAATTAGAGTGCATTTTTACAACAGAAGAAGAAACAACAATGAATGGAGCTATGGGTCTTGATGCTTCCATATTACAATCCAAAAGAATTATTTCTTTTGATAATGATAATGAGGAAGAAATGTGGATTTCTTCAGCTACTGCAAAAGAATGGACTTCTACTATTAAGGAACCACAAATAGATTTAAATCCAGAGGAATTTACAACATTTTGTCTTAATTTAGACAAATTTAAGGGAGGACATTCTGGTATAGATATAGGAGATGTTACTAGAGGAAATCCAATAAAAATTATAGCTGAGCTTTTAAATTGCTTTTCTGATGTATATATTTCAGATTTTGAAGGAGGAAGTAAGGTAAATATTATTCCTAGAGACTGTAAAATTATTTTCTCTATAAATAACAATGAATTATCTAAAGTATCAGTTTTGGAAAATGAAATAAGTAGAATAAAGAATATGTATCAAACTGCAGATATTTCTTTAAATAAAATAAATAATGTACAAAAGAGTTATTCAAAGCAATTGTCTGAAAATTTACTAAAGTTTATAAATAGTTTTCAAAATGGTGCTATTGTTAAGGATGAATATGGAAACGTAATATTATCTGGAAATTTTGGTGCTGTAAAAAAAGAAAATGAAGTTATGAATTTACTATATTCTATTAGATATAATTCTAGTAAGTTAGGCTTAAAATTAGAAAATAAAATTGAAAGTGATATGGAACATTATAATATAGAAGCTAAAAATCATGGTAATATTTTAGGATATGAACAAGAGGAAAATAGTCAACTAATAGAGTGTTGTGAGAAAATATATTATAAATGCTTTAATAAAAAAATAAAAAAAGTAAAAGTTCAAGCATGCCTTGAATGTGGTTATTTTTCAAACAAAATACCTAATTTACAGTATGTAGCTATTGCACCAAATATATATAATGCACATAGTCCTGATGAGAGAATGTCTATAAAATCAGCAAATAAGATGTGGAACTTTATTATAGAAATATTGGAGAATATCAATTAACATTATATTACTGAAAGGAGTAAAAAATATGGCAAATAAATTAGAACCAAGAACTTTACCAGGATTTATGGAATTATTACCAAATGACCAGGTTAAGTTTAATCAAATGATACAAATTATACAAAATTCTTATGAACGTTTTGGATTTCTTCCATTAGATACACCAGTTATTGAATTATCAGAAGTACTTCTAGCAAAAGCTGGTGGAGAAACAGAAAAACAAATTTATCGATTTACAAAAGGAGATACAGATTTATCTTTGAGATTTGACCTTACAGTACCACTAGCTAAATATGTTGCAGAATACTATAATGACTTAACATTTCCATTTAAAAGATATCAAATTGGTAAGGTTTATCGTGGCGAAAAAGCTCAAAAAGGTAGATACCGTGAATTTTACCAATGTGATATTGATATAATAGGGGATGGAGAGCTTAGTATTATAAATGATGCTCAGATTCCTAGCATTATCTATAATACATTTAAAAAATTAGGTTTTGATAATTTTACCATCTGTCTTAATAATAGAAAAATTCTTAATGGATTATTTAAATCTCTTAACTTATCTGATAAAGTAACAGATATTTTACGTATAATTGATAAAATTGAAAAAATAGGAGCAGATTCTGTTAAGAGTGAATTAGGAAATATTGAAATTAGCACTAAAGCTATAGATACAATTATAAATTTTGTTTCTATAAATGGAAATGTTGATGAAATATTATCTAAATTAAAAGAGCTAAACATATCTGATGATACATTTAATGAAGGAGTACAAGAACTTTCAGATGTAATAAAATATATTAGGTTTTTAAAAGTTCCAGAAGGATACTTTAATGTTGATCTTAAAATTGCAAGAGGATTAGATTATTACACTGGAACAGTATATGAAACATTTTTAAACGATTATAGGAAAATTGGAAGTGTTTGCTCTGGTGGACGTTATGACAATCTTGCAGAATACTATACAGATAAGAAATTGCCAGGTGTTGGCATCTCAATAGGATTAACAAGATTGTTTTATCAATTAAGCCAGATAGATGCTATTAAAGTTGATAAACAATCTATAGCTGATGTTTTAATTATTCCAATGGATTCAGAACTTGAAGAATGTATGAATCTTGCAAGTACATTGAGAATGCAAGCAAATATTAATACAGATATTTATTTTGATGATGCAAAAATGAAGAAAAAAATGAAATATGCTGATAAGTGGAATATTCCATTCGTCATTATTATTGGTGAAGATGAGAGAAATACTGGATTATACACATTAAAGAATATGAAAACAGGAGAACAATTAAAACTTTCTCTTGAAGACCTGATGATAGAAATTAGTAAACAGTGTTAATTAGTAGTAGAGGGGATAATAAGAATTAGTTACAATTCACAGCTTATATTAAAAAATCCGCCAAACTCGAAAGGAGCTTTCATATTTTTTTCTTAAGAAAAAATCAAAATGGCTACGCGGGTAATCCGTGAGCAGCAGGCTGTTTGATTATTTTCTTTCGAAAAAAATATGAAACTCCTGCGTTTGGCTACTTTGTACATATAATAAGCTGTAAATTGTAACAAAAATTTATTGTTCCCTCCATCTTTTAATTTTGTTACATTTTAAATAATATATTTTTTAATGTTACAATTTTGTAAGGTTATTTTTGTTATTGTATGCTATAATTACTATACAGATACAAAAAAGTAGATTTAGTATATGTGCAGTATTGCTTAATAATTTTTATATATAGTAATAATGAAATAAAAGGTGATAATAATGAAAATATTAAAATTAATAATGCGTGTAGTATTAATTACATTAATAGCATTAACAAGTATAGGTTTACTAATAATTCATAGTGGATATAAATTGTATAAAGATGCTTTAGAACAAATTTCTTTGGAAGAAAAAGTACAATCAATTAGAGAAAAAGAAAATTATGCTAAAATAGAAGAAGTACCACAAATGTATATAAATGCAGTAATATCTGTTGAAGACCATAGGTTTTATAAACATAAAGGAATAGATATAATTGCTATAGGAAGAGCTATTGTAAATGATATAAAATCTATGGAATTTGTTGAAGGAGGCAGTACAATTACACAACAGTTAGCCAAGAACATGTATTTTACTCAAGATAAAAAATTAAGTAGAAAAATTGCAGAAACATTTATGGCATCAAACATTGAAAAGAATTATGATAAAGATGAAATATTAGAATTATACTTTAATACAAGTTATTATGGAGATGGATATTATACAGTAAAAGAAGCATGTAAAGGTTATTTTAATAAAGAATTAAGCGAGATGACAGATTATGAATGTATTTTGCTAGCAGGAATACCAAATGCTCCTTCAGTATATGCACCAACCAAAAATCCAGAACTTGCAGAGCAAAGACAAAGGCAAGTAATGGATAAGATGATTAGATTTGGCTCTTTAACAGAAGAGGAAGCATATAATATAATTAATTCAAGGTAAAAAGTTCCAATTGGAACTTTTTTATTGAAATATTTTGCAAACATATGTTTACAAATATAAATAAAGGTGATATAATATTTAAAGTAAGAAGGTGAATATTGTTTGAGTATTTATTGTTGTATAGATTTAAAAAGTTTTTATGCTTCTGTTGAATGTAGAGAAAGAAACTTAGATCCTTTAAAAACAAATCTAGTTGTAGCAGATGAATCAAGAACTGAAAAAACAATATGTCTTGCAGTTAGTCCTTCATTAAAAGCATATGGAATTCCTAGTAGAGCGAGACTATTTGAAGTAATTCAAAAAGTAAATGAAATAAATTATAAAAGAAAAGTTTTAGCTAAAAATCATGAATTTGAAAATTCATCTTATGATGATACAGAGTTAAAAAACAATATTAATCTAAAATTAGATTATATAATTGCAATGCCTCAAATGGCAAAATATATGAAATACAGTACATCTATATACAATATTTATTTAAAATATGTTGCTTCTGAAGATATATATCCATATTCAATTGACGAAGTTTTTATTGATATTACTAATTATTTAAAAACAGCTAAAATGACACCTAGACAAATGGTAACCAAAATGATATATGATGTATTTGATACAACAGGAATAACAGCTACAGCAGGAATTGGAACTAATATGTATTTAGCAAAAATTGCAATGGATATAGGAGCAAAACATATAAAGCCAGATAAAAAAGGTGTAAGAATTGCAGAACTTGATGAAATGAAATATAGAAAATTATTATGGAATCATATGCCCATAACAGATTTTTGGAGAGTAGGAAAAGGCTATGCCAAAAGATTAGAAAAATACAATATGTTTACAATGGGAGATGTAGCAAGATGTTCAGTAAAAAATGAAGAATTACTATATAAAATATTTGGAATAAATGCAGAACTTTTAATAGACCATGCTTGGGGATATGAACCTTGCACAATGAAAGATGTAAAAAATTTTAGACCTGCAACAAATAGTTTAAGCTCAGGTCAAGTATTACATTGCCCATATGATTATAAACAAACTAAATTAATTGTAAAAGAAATGACAGATTTATTAGTATTGGAAATAGTTGATAAGCATTTAGTTACAAATCAACTTGTTTTAACAATAGGATATGATGTAGAAAACTTAACTAATTCATCAATAAATAAACTATATAATGGAGAAATAACAATAGATAGATATGGAAGAAAAATTCCAAAACACGCACATGGAACAATTAATTTAGAAGAAATGACATCATCTACAAAAATAATTTTAGAAGCAATAGAGAAACTATATGATAGAATTATAAACAAAGACTTGTTAGTTAGAAGAATAAATGTCGTAGCCAATAATTTGGTAAATGAAGGTGAAGCAAATAAAAAAACACAAAACGAACAAATTAGCTTGTTTGTTGATTATAAAGAAAAAGAACATGAAAAAGCCCAAAGAAAAAAAGAGAATAATTTGCAACATGCAATAATAGATATAAAAAAGAAATATGGTAAAAATGCAATTCTAAAGGGAATGAATTTAGAAAAGGATGGAACAACAATAGAAAGAAATTCTCAAATAGGAGGACATAGAGAATAGAAAGGATTTAAAGTTATGCAAAATTATGATGATATTATAAATTTACCACACCATGTATCTAAAACACATCCAAGACTTAGTATGGAGCAAAGGGCAGCACAATTTGCACCTTTTGCAGCATTAACTGGGTATGAAGATGAAGTAGAAGAAACAGTTAGAATAACAGAAGATAAAATAGAAATTCGGAGAAGAAGAAAAGAAAATTATAAACACTAAGCTTCAAAATATAAAAAATAAAATAGAAAATAATCCTAAAGTAAAGGTTACATATTTTATACCAGATTTAAAAAAGAAAGGTGGAAAGTATGTGAGCATACAAGAAAATGTAAAAAAAGTAGATGAATATAAAGAAATTTTAATTTTGAATGATGCAACTCAAATACCAATAAATGAAATTATTAAAATAGAATTAATGTAACATTTTTAGATTCTTAAAATTTGTGTTTTAGATTTATGTATGTTAAGATAAGAAAAGTGATAATACTTCATACAAATATTAAAGGAGGAAAATAA
>CANQWH010000031.1 GCA_947627495.1 uncultured Clostridia bacterium | reverse complement strand
AGGAAATACCTGTTCCCATTCCGAACACAGAAGTCAAGCTCAAATGTGCCGAAAATACTTGTGGGTTACCCTGCTGGAAAGATAGGTTGTTGCCAGATTTTATATATTCCTCATTAGCTCAGTTGGTAGAGCGCTCGGCTGTTAACCGATAGGTCGTTGGTTCGAGTCCAACATGAGGAGCCAGCAAACAATCAAAAAATCGCTACAAGCCTTGAAATAAAAAGGATGTAGCGATTTTTACAATCATCTTAAAAAGTGCTAAAAAGTGGCAAAAATGGGCGTTTTTTGGGGGTAATTTCCCAAATTTTTCCCAAATTCTTATTATAAATGATCTATTTTTTCAGCTGATTTTTCGTCTAATTCTTTAAGCACATCTGCATATATATTGAGTGTAGTTTGTATATCTGCATGTCCAAGTCTTTCAGAAATTGTTTTCACATCTACTCCCAATGATAGAAGTATAGTTGCATGTGTATGCCTTAGATCATGAAACCTTATTTTATGGATACTGTTTATAACTTGCCATTTAGAAAACCAACTGCAAATACCATCTATGCTTAAATAGTCAAAAATATAAGGCTCTTTATATTCTAATTTGTCTAGTAGTTTATAATAATCTTCTAAATAGCTTAAAATAGATTTTGGTAATGATTTCTTTCTGATAGAACTATAATTTTTAGGGTACTTAGTATATTTACCTTTATCTTTTGAATAATGTCTACTTTTGTTTACATCGAAAGTTGCAGTTTCAATTACTAAATCTTCTTTCGTTAATCCAAACAATTCTGACCTTCTCATTCCAGTCTTTAATGCTAATAATACCAAAAATCTTCTACCAACTTCTCTTAATCTTTTGGTGTTATCTATTTTTGGAAGATTATAATAAAAATAAAATTCGTTTTCCAACAAGTTACACACTTTTTTAAATTCTTCTGTATTATAATAAGAAAATTTTTCACGTTTTGATTTTACTAGTTCTTTAATGGTTTTTTCATCAGTAGTATTTGTGTAAATTATCTTAATTTTATCACATGGATTCCTATATATCAGCTCACATTCTACAGCGTATTCTAAACATGCATGAATGATACTTTTCCATTTTTTCACTGTATCAGGCTTAACGGTATAATTTTTTTCCCTATTTTTGTAATTGGTTTTAACTTTTTTTATTTCGTTAAAATATTTTTCTAGTTTTTGTTTTGTTAAATTTTTTAATTTTATATTTCCTATATATGGCAAAATCCTATTGTTTAAATGTCCTATGTATTTGTTTACAGTTTTTTCTCCTGAGTTTGGTCTAACTTTTTGATCAAGCCAAATTTGAGCAAATTCTCCAAATGTATAATTAGTATTAATGAATTGTCCTTTTTCTACTTCAGTAACAAAGATATCGAGTTTACGTTTTGCATCTTCTTCATCTTTTACTTCTACAGTAGTTCGATATCTTTCGCCATCTAAAGTGTAATATAGCCTTGCTCTTCCGTTGTCGTATAGCTCATAAGAACCTTTATGTCTTTTTTTATTTTCTTTTGTAGTAGCTTTTTTAATTAATGTCTGCAATACATCTGCATCTATAGTTATATTGTTTGCCATAAAAATAACCTCCTAAACAAAATTTTGGTACTTGTATAAGAGGTTAAATTAGTGTATAATAAATACATAAATAACCTACTTATATAAGTAGTTATGAGAGAATAGGTAATACACAAAGTTTGGTCGCCGAGTGTATTATCTATTTTTTATTTAAACTAATATTCATATTTTGGTCGTATTATCATCCAAATAATCCATAGACCACCAGTAAAACAAATTAAAAGAATATCTAGCAATAAATTGTATTTCTTTTTAATTCTCATATTTGGATTAGTAGAAGTAGATGAAGAACTATTGTTAATTATTATTTTTTTATCATTATTTAATTTCATATTTTTTGTTTCTACTCCACAATGAATGCAAACAACTGCATTGTCATCGATTTCTTTTCCACAATTATAGCAAAACATTTTTCTATTCCTCCCTTTGTTATATATTTTAAAACATTAATAACTTGATTAATTAGCAAATAACATTTCATTATTCTTATAATATTTGTATGCAAATTCGAGCATATTCGGCTCAACTTCTAATTTTTCTGCCATATCCCATAAATTATATATTCCACTTTTAAAACAGTTCAAAATCGAATTTAGAGGTACACAAGCTAATGATTTCCATTTTAGAGCTTTGTATTCTTGTCTCTCAATTTCTTGCTTGTTAGATGATAGAGTGTAATAGGCATCATAGTAATAATGCCCTAGCTCCTCAGCTAGTAAACATTTTTCTTCTGTTTCAGTATGTATCTTAGAGTAGTCCATAAAGATATGACAACCATTGTGATTTATAATTCTAGCTTTTGTCTTATTCATTTTGTAGTTTGATATATCAATTTTCTCTTTATATGCTATATTTTCTAATTCATTTAGTGTCATTTTCCTCATTTTCCTTTTTCCACTTAATATAATCAATTTGCTTTTGTATCTCCAACATATCTTCTTCGTCAAGTCCATCAATATTTAATCCACCACTATTAGCATGTTGAATATTTTTTATTTCTTCAGGGTTTCTAATGTCGGACTTACCTAGCAAGTAATCGACAGAGCAATTAAAATGTTCTGCTAGTATTATCATTTTATCTTGAGACAATCCTCTTTTTCCTAATTCGTATTGACCAACTGCTTGCCCAGAAGTTCCTATCAGCTTTCCTATATCTTCTTGAGATTCATCAAATTCTTCTCTCAATTCTTTTAATCTATTCATAGCTACCACCTTATAATTTAATTATATAATACATTATAAAACAATTTGTTTGTTTTGTAAAGAGTTTTTTAAAAAAAAAATTACTTACAGCCATAACGATTTGATTAATTTGAAACAAATAATTTCAAAAAGTTATACAAAAAGTGTTGACAACAAACAAATTGTTTGATAATATAATTACAGTTCAAACAAAAAGTTTCAAGAAAGGAGGACTAAAATGAAACCAAAAACACTAAAAGATCTAAGAGAAAGTAAAGATATAACGCAGGAAGAGTTAGCCAAAGAGTTTAATATTACAAAAGAATATCTTTCTATGTTAGAAAGGGGAGAAAGAAATCCTAGTGATAAGCTAAAGAAAAAAATGGCAGATTTTTTTAAAGTATCAATGGCATATATTTTTTTATGCATTAATGAAACAAAACGTTTAAAAAATATACAACAAAAGAATTAAAACAAACAAAACGTTTTACAAACTAAGTAAAGGAGGGATATCGTTGCTGTATACAACTGAACAAATCTCCAAAATGTATAGCGGAGAAGAAAAAAATATTACACCATATATGATAACTCACACTTGGATACAAAATGGATTAAAGCATATAAGAGGTAAAGGCAAAGGATATTTATTTAAAAAAGAGTGGGTTGAAGAATACATTGAAAATCAAGCGATTGAAAATAAAATAGAAAATAAAAAAACAAAAATAAGAATAACAAAAGGCACAGGTAGAAAAGTTTGTAAAGTTTATTAAGAGGAGGTAACAAATGAAAAATTTAATTAAGTTTATAGTATTAGCATTAATAGGTTGGATAATAGCTGATAAATTATCACAAATAATAACAATGGATCAGATTATGACAGTAACATATATGATTTTAGGTATTAACGTTATTAGTTTTATAAAAGATTTGAGAAAGGAGGATTAAAAAGATGAGAGTAAGCAAAGACGAATTATATTTAGAAATATCAAACTTAAAAGAAGAAAACAACAAAATCAAAAGTGAAAATGCAGATTTAAGGTTTGAAAAATCAGAAAAAACAACACTAATTAATCACGTCAAAAGTATAATTCAGAATGGTGATGAAACAGGCGAAAATTTCTTTAAAGTAATAGACAAAATAAAAAATGAACTAGATGCCTACCAAAACAATCTAGTTCAATAACACATTTTTTAACACATTAATAATATGTCTTCTACCACTATTTTAACATAAATAAGCGGTAGAAGTCAAGAAATATGAAAGGAGAATACATAAAATGAATTTATATCAATTAACAAACGATTATGAAGCTGTATTAAATATGCTATATGAGGAAGATATAGATGAACAAATGGTATTAGATACATTAGAATCCATAGAAGGAGAAATTGAAGACAAAGCAGATGGATATGCAAAAATAATCAAAGAACTTTTAGGAGATGCAGAAAAAATAAAGGCAGAAAAATTAAGATTAGAAGCAAGACAAAAGGCTTTTGAAAATAGAGCAAAATTATTGAAAGATAATTTACAAAATACAATGACACAGCTTGGAAAAACAAAATTCAAAACTGAATTATTTAGTTTTGGAATACAAAAAAATGGTGGTAAACAAGCACTTACAATTGATGGAGATGTACCAGAAGAATATAAAAAATTAGAAACAGACACAGAAAAAATAAGAACAGCATTGGAAGCAGGACAAGAATTACCTTTCGCACATTTAGAGCCAAGAGGAGAAAGTTTGAGGATAAGATAATGGGAAATGAAGTGAAAATTACAGTTGAAAGATATACAGATTTAATTCAAAAGGAACAAAAGTATTATCAGTATAGGAAAGCGTTAATAGAAAATACAACTAATAACCAAATCACAAAAATATTGACAACTATAGAAAGTAAAAACTTATTTGAGTTGTATGATGAAATGAAAGAAAACAAGGAAGGAGAATAATTATGGGAATACCCGTACTAATTTTAGGAGAATCAGGGTCAGGAAAAAGTTGCAGTTTAAGGAATTTTGAAAAAGATGAAGTTGTTATCTATAACATAGCAGGTAAGCCATTACCATTTAAGAAACAACTAAACAAAGCTGATAATGTTACATATACACAGATTAAAAACAATATGGCAAAAGGAAATTTCAAAACTTATGTAATAGATGATTCACAATATTTAATGGCTTTTGAAATGTTTGATAGAGCAAAAGAACTTGGATACAACAAGTTCACAGATGTAGCACTTAATTTTAGAGGACTTGTAGATTATGTAATAAAAAATCTTCCAAATGATGTAATAGTTTATTTCTTACATCATACAGAAACAACTGATACAGGAAAAATTAAAGCTAAAACAAGCGGAAAAATGCTTGATAATCAATTAACATTAGAAGGTTTATTTTCAATAGTATTACTTTGCAAAACTGATGGACAGGATCATTACTTTGAAACGCAAAGTGATGGTTATAGCACTTGCAAAAGCCCAATGGGAATGTTTGACTTAAAAATAGATAACGATTTAAAAATGGTAGATGAAACGATTAGAGAATATTACGAATTAGATAAAAATGAAATGAAAGGAAAAAAGAAAAATGAAGAAAAAACAAGTTCTTAATTTAGATAGTGAACTTTTAAAGCCAATGAAGGAAAGATTAGAGAGTTCTATTGATACATTAACAAAAAATGCAATTTTAAATGGGAAAGATGCTGAAATAACATTAAAAATAAATGTCAGCGTAAATAAAAAAGATAGAGAATTTAACGATGAAATTGAAGAATATTTGGAGCCAATTTACGATTTTCAAATACAAGAAAAAATAAAAGAGGCCAAAGGATCATATAAAGGAGCAGTTGGATTCAATTATTCAGTATCAATAAACGATGAACAAGAACTAGAAGTTCAAAATATGAATGAGCAACAAAGTTTATTTTAGGAGGAATAAAAAATGATAGTAATGATTACTAGTGAAGAATACAAAGAATTAGTTATAAAAGCTAAAAAATATGATGAAATGATAAGCAATCATATATCAACAATAGACAGTAATTTTGATAATGATATACCAGAGGAACGGTTTTAAGGTTGGAGATAGAGTTAAAGTTTCTAGATATTTAAATAAAGGTAAAGGAACAATTGAAAAAATTAAAGGTAATAAAGCTTATATATGTTTTGATAATAAAAATTTACATTATACTTATTATTACTTTAATGAATTAGAAAAATTAAATGAAAGCGAGGAAAAATAATTATGGAAAAACCACAAGGATATGATGAGGCACAAGCCTTTGGAGAATTTGGAACACTACCTGCAGGAGGACATAAATGTATTATAAAACAAATAAAATGTGAAAAAACTTCACAAGGAAAAAAATATCTAAAAATAGCATTTGATATTGCTGAAGGAGAATATAAGGACTTCTATCAAAGAAAATTTGATAATGATACAAGATCAATAGAAGAAAGAAAATGGAGTGGAACTTGGACAGTGTTTATAGAAGGATATAATCCAGGAACAACCAATCCAAGATTTAAAGGACTTATAACTTCTGTTGAAGCATCTAATGAAAACTTTAAATTTGATTTTGATGAGCAAAAATTGGTAGGTAAAAAAGTAGGTATAGTATTTAGAGAAGAAGAATTTGAAGGACAAGATGGACAAGTACATACGAGTATAAAACCTTACTTTGCAGTATCTTATGATAAAGCAAAAGAAGCTAAAGTACCAAATCCAAAGAAATTACAACAAACAGAACAAGCAAATAATGAATTTGATTTATCAGAAGCAAATGATAACGATGATCTTCCTTTTTAGGAGGTAACAAATGAATTTTATAAGAGAAGTAAAACAAAGGGCTGATATAGTAAGAGTAGCAGAGTATTATGGAATGAAATTAAATAGGGCATATAAATGTATATGCCCATTCCATAAAGAAAAAACAGCGAGTCTTTCTATATCACCACAAAAACAAATATGGAAGTGCTTTGGATGTGGTAAAGGTGGAGATGTAATTTCTCTTGTATCAGATTTATTAAATATAAATGCTTTAGAGGCAGCAAAAAGTATAAATAACACTTTAGGTTTAGGATTAAACGCAGAAAAACCAAGCAGTTATTTAGAAATAAATAAGTATAAACAAAAAAGAAAAACAGAAGAAATGTTTAAGAAGTGGACATTGCAAACTTTTATCTTATTAACAGATTATTTGCATATTTTATGGAATTGGGAAAAAATAGCAAACTTTGATGATGAAAGATTTGTAGAAGCTCTACAGCAAAAAGAAAAAACACAATATTTTATAGACATTTTTATTGAAGGAACAATTGAGGACAAAATATGGTTTTGGAAATGCGAAAAAAAGGTGGTGAAAAGAATTGAGTCAAGAATTAGAACTTTCAGAGCAACTGGAGAATGAAGGATTTACACCTTTTGAGTTTGATGAACTAACAAAAGACAATATTACAGACAAAGAAATTTATCAGCATATTTTTTCGATGGATAATCAATTAGCAAGAACTACTTTAATTGTTAAATTAGAAGAAAAGGCAAAAGAGCTTGGATGTATAAGAAGTTTCGATAAATTGTTAAAAGCATATCAAACAGAATATGTACAGAGCTTTAAGCAAAGAGGTAGTAATTCGATTCAATTTACAAAGCCACCTATAGATAATTTAAAGTGTGGGAAATGGGAATGTCAAGATACAGGAGTAACTAAAAGCATTATAGGAGCTGGCATGATACCACAAACAGTAGTAGCATGTTCTCACCCAATATTGCCAGTAGAAAGACTTATAAATGTTGATACTGAAACAGAAAAAATCAAACTAGCATTTTTTAAAGATAATAAGTGGCAATATATAACAGTAGATCGCAGTATTGTAGCTAATAAATCTAACATAATTCAATTATCAGATAGAGGAATTGAAGTAAATTCGGAAAATGCAAAAGATCTTGTGTCTTATATTGCAGATGTAGTATCGCTTAATGCAAAAGAAATACCAGTAAGTAGAAGCACAGACAGATTGGGATGGATTGAAAATGAATTTGCTCCCTATGTAGATGATTTAAGATACGATGGAGATATAGCATTTAGGGATGTTTATTCGAGTATTAGGAAAATGGGGGATTATGAAAAATGGAAAGAGGAATGTAGAAAAGTAAGAGAAAAAAGTAAGATAGCACATATACTTTTAGCATCCTCATTTGCAAGTGTATTAAATCAAAGGTTAGGAGTATTGCCATTTGTCGTACATATATGGGGTGGAACTGGAACAGGAAAGACAGTAGGATTAATGCTTGCTATGTCCGTTTGGGGAAATCCTGAAGTAGGAAAGTTAGTAAGAACATTAAATGCGACACAAGTAGCACTAGCAAGATATGCAAGTTTTGTTCATGACATACCTTTTGCAGGAGATGAATTACAAACTATAAAAAATAGATGGGATAGTTTTGATAATTTAGTAATGTATCTGACAGAAGGTGTTGACAGGGGTAGAGGCAAAGCATACGGAGGAATTGAACTTTTAAAAGAATGGAATTGCTGTTTTCTTTTTACAGGGGAAGAACCAATTACAAAAGCAACTTCTGGTGGAGGAGTAAAAAATAGAGTTTTAGAAATTGAAGCTACAGAAAAAGTAATAGAGGATGGAAACTTTGTAAGTAATTTTGTAAGAAAAAATTATGGATATGCTGGAGAGGAATTTGTAAAGAATATCCCTAATCAAGAAGAATTGCAGGAAAGATATAGAAAAATTTTTCAAGATATTTTAAAAGAAACGGACACAACTGATAAGCAAGCCATGGCTATGGCTACTGTTTTATTAGCAGATGAAATATCTACAGATTTAATATTTAAGGACGAAAAGCTAGAAATAGAAGATGTAAGAAAATGGTTAACAAGTATAAAAGAAGTTGATGTTTCTGCGAGAGCTTATGAATGGACAATGAACTGGATTTCTCAAAATATTAATAGATTCAAAGAAAATGAGAATGGAGAAATTTGGGGCAAATATATAGAAAATGAAGATTTATGCCTTGTAAATAAAAGTGTATATACAGATGCATTGAATAAAGCAGGATTTGATTTTACAGCAGTAATTCGACAGTTTGCGGACAGAAACCAAATAGAAAGAAATTCACAAGGGAAATTTACACATTTTACAAGAGCTTTTGGAATAAAAGGTGCTTATATAAAATTTAGATTAGAACCAAATAAGTCGGATATTGCGTATGAACAAGATTATGAACAACAAGAAATAGAGGATTTGCCTTTTTAAGTCTGACCTGGTCTGACCTAAAAATGAAAAAGGTTAGACATTGTGAAAAACTAGAGCCAAGCGACTTATATAAAATAAAAAATTAAAAGTCTGACGTCTAACAAAATAATAATATCTATACGGAAAATTTTTATTTAAAGTTAAAAATAAAAAATTTTTATAAAAATATAAATATACCCTCGAAAAAAGGTCAGACAGGTCAGACAACTATTGAAATAGCATATTTAAGTATATAAAAAAAGTTAGACAGGAGGTTAGACAAAAATGAAAGATAAAGAAATTATAATAAACGATTCAATCAAAAATGAAACACCACCAAAAGATTATAATTTATTAGAAATTCATTGCTTTTTAGCATTAAAGCAATTGTTAATAATGTTTCGTAATAAGCAAATTGGTAAGGAAAATGCTACAAAAACAAAAAATAGAATTTTAGCTGATTACGATAAAAGATGTAAAGAATATGATTTCCAGCAAAGTATGTTTCAAGAACATATTGAAAACATTAAAAAAACTGAAAATCAAAGAACAAAATTAAGAAAAAGGATTAAAGATAAAGATGCAAAAATAACAAAACCCTGGCTACAGGATAGTTTGGAATTAGCATTAGATATTATATATACAATTTTTGAGGAGGAATTTACATGAGATGTATTGAATGTGGAAAGTTTCCTTTAATAGATAACCCTCAAAAAACAGATTGTGTAAACATGATAAAAAGGCCATTGAAAATAGAGAAACAAAAAGAAAAGAAAATGAAAGAAATTGATGTATGTGGAGTAAAAATAAGATATGACAAAGAATGCGTATCAATTATAAATTCTTATAAAATTCACGACAAAGATACTATGAGGGTTACATTAGAGTGTTTCATAATGGAAACAAATTATGAGAGTAATAGAAGTATTGAAAGTTGGATAAAAGAATGGAGGTCACACAACAGATTATACAATATGGGATTATTTAAAGAACATACAAAGGATTGTGATCTAGAAGAAAAAGAAAAATTACATAGGTTAATAGCATATCAAATTTTAGGTTTTTAGGAGGAAAGAAAAGTGGAAAATAAAAGAAAAATTATAGAGATATATGTAACGGAAAATAAAAAGGAAGGTACAACTTCGTTTGAATTTGAAAAAGTAGAAGATAGTGAAATAGCTGATTTAACACTCAAAGGATTACTTATGATATTTTCAAAATATAAAGAAGAGGATGATGAGCTAGAAGTAGAGTTGGAGGAAAAGAAAAATGAAGAAACCAACAATATGTAGATATTGTGGCAGTCCAGTTGTTTATACCTCTAACGCAGAAATATATGGCAGAGAGTATGGCGAAGGAAAATGCTATTTATGCAGAAATTGCAGAGCATTTGTAGGAGTGCATCCAGGAACGGACAGGCCACTTGGAACTTTAGCAAATGAGGAATTAAGAAGATATAGAAAAATAACACATTACTGGTTTGATCAAATATGGAAAAAGCCATTAAGAATAAGTACAAGAAATAAGGCTTATGAGTGGTTATCTGAACAGTTAGGGAAACCAAGGAAATATACACATATTGCTATGTTTGAAAAACAAGAATGTGAGAAAACAATAAGGCTTTCGCAAAAAAGAATAGAAAAATACAAACAAAAAAGGAGTGATAAATTTGGACAAATTTAAAGTAGGACAATTAGTTGCTTTTGTAGGGAAGGATTTTTCAGGAGAAATATATAAAGTAGAAATAGGAGAAATAAAAAAACTATGTAAGGATGGTGCTTTTGTATATTATCATTCTGGAGAAACTGCTGCAAAAACAGAATATAGGGATTTATATCCTATAAATAATGATTTTTACATAAATGATACATCTCTGGGAGCAGGTGGTCAAATATGAAAATACAATTAAGAGATTACCAAAAAGAATGTAACGATTTAATAGATAATCTTCCACCAGGCTCATATTTAATACAAATGGCAACAGGACTTGGAAAAACAGCTACATTTACAAGTATAAAAAGAAAAGGTCGTGTACTAGTTCTAGCACACAGAGAAGAACTAGTAACACAACCAATTAAATATTATGACTGCCCTGTTGGAATTGAAATGGCAGGTCATAAAAGCAATAACGAGCCAGTCGTAATTGCCTCAGTACAAAGTTTAACACATAGATTAGAAAATTTCAAGCCAGACGATTTTGATATGATCATAACGGATGAAGCACATCATGCAGCTGCAGCATCTTATAGAAAAATATATGATTATTTCAAACCAAGATTACATTTAGGCTTTACAGCAACACCTAATAGGGGTGATAATGTAAGACTTGACGATATATACCAGGATATTATATTTGAAAGAGATATAAAATGGGCAATTCAAAATAAATACTTAACTGATATTTATTGTATGAGAGTAAATATTGGATATGATATTTCAAAAGTAGCAAGAAGGATGGGCGATTTTGCACCAGGAGAACTTGAAGAAGCTATGAATACAGAAGTGTTAAATAAAGCAATAGCTGAAGCATATAAAAAATATGCAAAAGGACAAACCTTAATATTTGCAACTTCTGTAAAACATGCAGAGGATATTGCGAAAGAAATTCCTGGAGCAGTAGCTGTAACAGCAAATACTAAAAATAGATCAGAACTAATTGAAAAGTTTACAAAAAGAGAAATACCTGTACTTGTAAATTGTATGATATTTACAGAAGGAACTGATATGCCACTTGTTGAAACAGTTATGATTGCAAGACCAACCTCAAATAGTTCACTATATACACAAATGGTAGGTAGAGGTTTAAGGTTGTATCCAGGAAAAGAAAAATTAACACTGATTGATTTAGTTGGAACAACAGGCAGAGCAAATTTATGTACAGCACCTTCATTATTAGGAATAGACTTAAATGCAGTACCTGCAAACAAACAAGATGAAATACAAGGAGATTTATTTGAACTACCAGAATTGATAACAAAAAAAGCGGATTGTCCATCAAGTTGGATAAGAAATATTGAAATAGTAAATTTGTGGGCAAAAAAGCAAGAATATAATATGCATGGAGTTAATTACTTTCAAATGCCAAATGGCGATATGGTAGTAACTATGCCAAAAATGAAAATAAAAATTCCTGCACAAGATGAAGTTGGTAAGACAACATTAGGTGGTGAAAAAATTAGTATGCAGAAAGCATTTGATAAAGTGTATCAATATTTAAGAGACAACTGTGCGGAGTGTGAGTACATTTGGAATGTACAAAAAATGAAAAAATGGGGACAATATCCTGCAAGTGAAAAGCAAATAAATCAAATTAAAAGATTTATAAAGGATTTTGATACAGACAATTTAAATAAAATGCAGGCATCACAAATTTTGAATAGATTATTTTATAGGTAGGTGATAAAAATGTTAAGAATATTTCTTCAATATATAAGTTTGTTAAATAGAATTAGAATAGCAAAAATGCAAGGATATAAAGGTTTAATGGTTTCTTCTATATATCCAATAAATGAAGAAAAATTAGAGAAAAAGGGGTATTCAACAGACGATCCAAGCATTTTTAGAGATTATTATTGTATAAGGTGGGTGGATTAAAATGCCAAGAAGAGGATATAAATTCGAAAACCAAATTCAAAAGGTATGTGATTATGTAGAAGCAATAGGTGGACATGCACACAAGAATCATCCTAAAAGATTACAAGATGGAACATACATAGAAGGTGAGCCATTCGATTATGAAATCTTTTTATCATATTATAAAGCAGTTTTTGATGCAAAGGAATGTAAAACTAAAAAATGGCACATGGTTGAAAAGGATATAAAGCAAACGAACGAATTAAAAAAATGTAAAAACTCAGGACTTAAAGCATACTTCTTAATATGCTTTGAAGGTAATGATATACGAATGATAGATGTAGACACTGTAATTGATATATTAAAAACAGGTAGTAAAACAATACCTGCAGAAGGAAATCCAAGTTGGGATTTAATAAAAATACTAGGGGGAAAAGTAAATGGAAGCTGTTCAAAAAGCTATGATTGAACAATTAATTGACGATTTGAAAGAAATAAAACAAAAAGCTGAAAATGTGAATATAAATGTAGAACACGATATGAAAGAGGTTGCTTCGAGCCTTAGTGGAGAGACCTATGCAGTAAAAGAATTACACATTGATATTGTTTACAATCAATTGTATAAAAAGAATGAAAATGACTTATTTGATTTTTATAAACCGTTAAATATGAGAAAGGAGAAAACAAAAGATGGAAAGAATACGGACTAGAACTGATGATATATAGTGCGATAATACTGTTGCTAATGTTAATAGTATCGATATTCGATATGAACGGAGTAGTAGCAATAATATTATTTGCATTAGTATTATTCATTATAGGAAGCAAATTAACGGAAAGGGAGAAAATATAGATGTGCGAATATTGTGAAAAAAGAAAAGAGTTAAAAAGTTGTAATTTTTGTGGTAGTGCAACTTTGTCAGTATCTGGAAAGATATTAGAGGTACAGGGTAATGAAAAGAAATTTAATATATTCAAAAAAATATACTGCCCTAGATTTGACATAAATTATTGCCCAATGTGTGGGAGAAAGTTGGTGTAATATGGATAAAATTGAAATTGGAGAGTATGTAAGAACTAAAAAAGGGATAATCGCTAAAGCACAATTATATCAAGATGCAATTTATCATGAAGGAAGCGGTAAAAAAGCGATATTTCATAACTACGAAGCGGACAAAGGAATAATAGCAGACATTGATATAGCCAAACATTCAAAAAACATTGCAGACTTAATAGAAGTAGGCGACTATGTAAATGGCGAAAGAGTATTTAAAATAGAAAAAGATCCGTTTATAAAAGGACAAACAGATATATTTTTTAATAGAGATGAAGTAGATTATTGGGGAGATAGAAGCTTATCACAAATAACAGATAAAGATATTAAATCAATAGTAACAAAAGAACAATTTAATAGTGTTATGTATGAAGTGGAGGGAGAGAAATGAGCAAAGAAGAAATAGAAAAATCAAAAGACAGAATAAAAATATTATTAAAAGATGATTGTAATTGTCCTGAGTGCATTAAAAACAAGAAAGCTTATGAAACGCTCTTACAATACATACAAGAACTGGAAACAGAAAACAACAAGCAAAATAAGATAATTGATGAAATGGCAAAAGCATATATGAAGGTTACTAGTGAAGAATACAGAGTTGAAAATATTTGTCTAAAAGACGATTGCCGAAATGAAGATTGCCACGGAGATTATTGGATAGAGTGCATAAAACAATATTTTGAAAAGAAAGTAGGCAATAATAATGTTGAAAAGTAAAGATATGGATTTAGAAAAAGCTATAAAACAATTAAAAGATTTAATTATTGACAGAGAAAGTTTTATTCAAAATGATAGTGATCATGATGACGTTTTTTTGAAAGATAAAAAAGCTATAGAAACAGTATTACAAGCATTAGAAAAATTAAAAGAAGAATGTAGACAATATAGAGAATTTATTTATGTAACTGGTGGAAAAGATATTGATGATATTACAGTAACTCAATATATGCAAAATCAGCAAGAAGGGTATTTAAGAGGTAGAAAAGAAGAGCAAGAAAAAGCAAAGCAATTTATAGAAGAAAATTTAATACCTAAAAAGAAAATAGAAGAAGTAAAAAGTAAATATAAAGAAAAATATAAAAAGCATAAAGCAGTTGCAGACAAACAGTTTGAAGAAGTAGGAACAAGAACTTGTTTTGATAATGAACTAGCAATAAGAGATTTAGGGGCAATAAGAGCTTGTGAAGAATTATTGGAGGATAAAAGTTATGAATAAAAATACACAAACTACTATAATATATTTAATACTTGTTATTGGATTTTTGCTTGGTTTGGGAATTGGAAGATATGGAAGTATTAAAGTGGAGAAAAGACAAAAAGTAGAAATTGATGCATTAAGAGATACAATAGATTACTACAAAAGAAAAGAGGAGTCGTTATGATTGAATATAATAAACAATTAAGAGAATTAAAAATAGATGATGAAGTAATAGAATTTACCCAAAAGGAAGCTAAAGTGTTTGATATGTTATTAGATAGATACCCACGGATATATAACAT
>CANQWH010000030.1 GCA_947627495.1 uncultured Clostridia bacterium | reverse complement strand
ACAAGAAGCGGGAAAAATTACAGGAAAGGCTAGAAAAGAGATTGAAGGAAAGATTGGAAGAAAAGTTGCTGAAAAAATAAATTATAAAAATTTAACTCAAAATGCTTTAAAACAAATAAAAAATAAAGAGGAGAGTGATTCAGATGAATAGAAGTGAATTTATAGATTATAATGAATTAGAAAAAGAGACTTTTGATTATTTAGATAAGAAAAAACATATTGTGTTAGCAACCTGTTTAAATGATGAACCAACTGCAAGAACGATTAGTCATATAATATTAGATAAAAAAATATATTTTCAAACAGACATAAAATTTGATAATACGAAGCAGTTCTGCTGAATTCTTGATATTTGAACAACAAAAAAAAGAAAAAGGAATAGAAGTTAGATTCGAAGAAGGAGATTTATGGCTAACTCAAAAAGCATTAGGAGAGCTTTATAACACAACTAGAAACAATATAACAATGTACATACAAAATATTTTTGAGGATAAAGAATTAGAAGAAAAATCAGTTAGTAAGAAATTCTTACTAACTGCATCTGATGAAAAAATTATAATACTAACTATTATAATTTAGATGCAGTCATATCTGTTGGTTATAGAGTAAATTCAGACAGAGCAATTCAATTTAGAAGATGGGCAACAAATGTGTTAAAACAATTTGCCCAAAAAGGCTATATTAAAGAAAACCCCAGCTATGCTGGGTAATCTTAAATCCATTCTCCATATTTTTTTATATATATCTTCTTTGCAACACTTGCAACAACACAGTAGAATAATGCAATAGCAAACATAATAAATATAGCGTTTATACCAATTGGAACAAGTCCTATTGCTTTTCCTAAAGCAGTGTAAGGTATAAATATTGAGACAATCATAATAAATATAGAAGATAAAAGTACAGGTTTACTTGGTTTGCTACCTTTGAAAGGACTCTTAGCAGTTCTAATAATATACATTCCTAGTAAGTTTGAAATTATACTATAAGTAAACCAAATAGTTTGAAAAGTAGCAGCACTTCTAATTCCAAATCCAAACCAAACAAAAGCAAATATAATTAAATCAAAAGCCGAACTTAAAGGCCCCATAAAAAACATAAATTTTTTCAAACTATCTATATTAAATCTTTTTGGCGTTTGTAATGGTTCATCATCAACATTATCAAAAGGTAAAGTCATTTGACCGAAATCATATAACACACCTTCTACTAATAGTTGAATTGGTGTTTCCGGTAAAAATGGTAAAAGTACACTTGCAAACATTACTGAAAGTACTTCTCCAAAGTTAAAACTTGTTGCCATTTTTATATATTTCATTAAATTAACAAAAGTTCTTCTTCCTTCTGTTACACCATCTAATAATACATTTAAATCTTTTTCTAGTAAAATGATATCAGCAGATTCTTTAGCAATATCAACAGCAGTATCAACTGAAACACCAACATCAGAGTTAATAAGAGAAGGACTATCATTAATTCCATCACCCATATATCCAACAGTATTACCAGATTCTTTTAAAAGACGAACAATTCTTGCTTTTTGAATAGGTGAAAGTTTCGCAAAAATATTTGTATCTCTTAAATGTTTTAGAAGAGCAATGTCAGTCAATTTATCTACTTGACTTCCTACGACAATTCTCTTAGAATTTATACCAACTTTTTGGCAGATACATCTTGTGACTTCAACATTATCTCCAGTTAATACAATAACACGAATTCCTGCATTGTTTAACTTTTCTATTGATGCTTTTGCGCTTTCTTTAGGTGGGTCTAAGAAACCTATGAAGCCCATTAAAACCATATTGCTTTCGTCAGATACATCAAAATTTTCAAGTTTTGAAATATTATTTTTTTGACATACAGCAACAACTCTTAGACCTTCTTCATTTAATTGTTTACTTATTTCTTTAATGTGATTTTTAATATCTCTTGTTATTGTAGTTACTTGTCCTTTATAATCTACTAATGTACAAATATTTAAAATTTCTTCAACTGCGCCTTTTGTAATCATTTGCTTTTTAGAGCCATCATCTAATACAACAGATAAACGTCTACGAGAAAAGTCAAAAGGAATTTCATCAATCTTTTTATACATAGTTTTAAATTTTTTCATTCCCTGTTTAATACCTCTTGCAATAACCGCTTCGTCAATATTTCCTTTTAAACCTGTTTGAAAATATGAATTAAGGAAAGCATGCTTTAAAACACGAATATCTTCATCACCATTAATATCTAAATATTTTTCAAGAACAATTTTATCCTCTGTTAAAGTTCCTGTTTTATCAGTACAAAGAATGTTCATAGCTCCAAAATTTTGTATAGAATCTAGTTTCTTTACAATAGTTTTTTTCTTTGACATTCTTACAGCACCTTTAGACAAACTAGAAGATAGGATAACAGGTAATAGTAGAGGCGTAATACAAATAGCAATGGCAACTGCAAATGTGAAGGCAAGTATAGAATCATGTTTCCAAGCATTTAAAATAAATACAATTGGAATTATAATAATCATAAAATGAATTAATAATTTACTTATATTTTCAATTCCTTCTTGGAAAGAAGATTTAGGTTTTCCATTAGTTAAAGTATGAGCAACTTTACCAAAATAAGTATCATCTGCTGTTTTAATAATAACTCCTTTTGCACTTCCTGAGGCAACATTAGTTCCCATAAAACAGATTGTATCTAAATCTGCTATATTTACAATTTCTTCCATTGAAAGTTGAGAATCTACATTTTTTTTGACAGTATCAGATTCACCAGTTAAAGCAGATTGTCCAACATATAAATCTTTAGCTTCAATAAGTCTTAAATCTGCCGGAATCATACTACCTGCAGATAATACAACTATATCTCCAAGAACAACTTCCTTTATAGGAATTTGATATTCTTTACCATTACGAATTACTGTGGCATTTGTTGCAACTAATTCTTTTAACTTTTCTGCTGCTTTATTAGAACGATATTCTTCAAAAAAGTCTAATAAAGTGCTTGCAGTAACTAATATTGCAATTACTATAATATTTGCATAACTTGGAACTTCAGATAAATAAACGTCTGTATATAAAAGTATAAGTACAATGCCAAGCAAGATACAATTAAATGGTGAAAGTAAACTTTCAATAAAATAATTGTACCACTTTTTTGGTTTGGCCTGTGTTATTTCATTAAGACCATATTTACGAAGCTTTGTTGTTGCTTCGCTAAATGATAGGCCTTCTTTACAGACTTTATATGTTTTAATAAAATCATCCTTAGGTAGTGTACATTCTTTACCATATAATTTTGCTACATTAACTTCTTCTTTTGGATTTACCATAAATATTCACTTTCCTTTTTTATAATCTATTTTATTATTATACCATAAAATCAAGAAAAATATAGTTTTTAGGGATAAATATTACAAAAATTATAGCAATAAACTAATAATAAAAATTTAAAGTATTTTTATAAAATACATTGTTTTATTTTGCAAAATTATATATAATAATTAAACAAATTGGTTACAACTATAGAGAATGAAAAAGTGCCAGAAGGGAATGGTAAACATTATGGATAAAGAACAAGCAAAGAAAAGAATAGAGGAATTAAATAAATTAACACGGATATTATGCTACAAAGTATTATGATGAAGATAAACCAGAAATAAGTGATTTTGAATATGATATGTTAATGAATGAACTAAAAGCTTTAGAAAAAGAATTTCCAGAGTTTGTATCTAAAAATTCATTAACTCAAAAAGTTGGTGGAACAGTTAAAGAGGGCTTTGCAAAAGTAGAGCATGAGGTCCCACTTCAAAGTTTGCAAGATGTATTTTCATTTGAAGAAGTGCAAGATTTTGATATAAGAATGCGAAAAGAAGATGAAAATGTAACATATGTAGTAGAAACTAAAATAGATGGTTTATCTGTAAGTTTAGAATATAAAAAAGGTGAATTTGTAAGAGGAGCTACAAGGGGAAATGGACAAGTTGGAGAAGATGTTACAGAAAACTTAAAAACTATAAAAAACATACCTAAAAAATTAAAAGAACCAATAGACATAATAGTTCGTGGAGAAGTTTTTATAGGAAAAGAAGATTTTGAAAAGCTAAACGATAAATTAGATGAGGAAGAAAAGTTTGCAAATGCAAGAAATTTAGCAGCAGGTTCATTACGTCAATTAGATAGTAAAATTGCTGCTGAAAGACCATTAGATATATTTATATTCAATGTTCAAAAATGTGAAGAAAAAAATTTTACATCACATTATGAATCTTTAAAATATTTAAAACAGATAGGATTTAATATAAACCCTGTAATCATTCCATGTGATACATTAAGAAAAGTAAGAAATGCAATTGAAAAAATAGGGAATGAAAGAGAAAATTTGAATTTTGGAATAGACGGTGCTGTTGTAAAAGTTGATAATTTGGAATTAAGAGAAAGAATAGGAACAACATTCAAAACCCCAAAATGGGCAGTTGCATATAAATATCCACCAGAGCAAAAAGAAACAACACTAAAGGATATTGTGTGCCAAGTTGGGAGAACAGGTGCATTAACGCCAATGGCAATATTAGAGCCAGTTGTTGTGGCAGGTTCTAAAATTTCAAAAACAACTTTGCATAATGAAGATTTTGTAAGAGAAAAAGATTTAAAAATAGGAGATAGAGTAATAATTCAAAAAGCAGGAGATGTAATTCCAGAAGTTGTAAAAGCACTTCCTGAAAAGAGGACAGGTGAAGAAAGAGAATTTGTTATGCCAACAACTTGCCCTGTATGTGGAGGACAAGTAATACGTGTACCAGGACAAGCAGTTACAAAATGTATAGGTATAGAATGCCCTGCAAGAAACTTAAGAAATATAGTTCATTTTGCTTCAAAAGAAGGAATGAACATAGAAGGCTTAGGAGAAAAAGTAATAGAACAGCTAATGGATAAAGGATATATATCAAATATTACAGATATATATTATTTAAAACAAGAAGATATTGCAAGCCTAAAAAAGGATGGAAAAAAATTTGCTGAGAAGTTAATAAATGCTATAAATGAAAGTAAAAATAATAATTTAGATAGATTAATAAATGCTCTTGGAATAGAACAAGTAGGAACAAAATCTGCAAAAATTTTAGCAAAAAAATTTAAAACATTGGATGCTCTTTCAAAAGCAAGTTTTGGAACATTAACTTTTATTGATGAAATAGGAGATATAACAGCAAATAGTGTAAGAGAATTCTTTTTGCAAGACCAAACTAAGGATTTACTAAAAAAATTACGAGCCGCAGGTGTAAATATGACTTTGCAAGAGGAAGAAAATGCTGATAATAGATTCTTAGGAAAAACATTTGTATTGACAGGTACTTTAGAAAAATATACTAGAGATGAGGCAGGAGAAATTATTGAGAAATATGGAGGTAAAGTTTCTACATCTGTATCTAAAAAAACATCTTATGTTTTAGCAGGAGAAGATGCTGGAAGCAAATTAACAAAAGCTCAAAGCCTTGGAATACCAGTTATTTCTGAACAAGAATTTGAAAAAATGATTAATAGTGAAGACGAAGAATTAAAAAATGAATAAATAATTATAAAGGTTTATAGGTAACCTTATTCAAAAACCTAAATATGTTATACAAGGAATATAAATTAAATGGAAGATTATACATTTGAAAGATTATGGAAGGAATTAAATGAAGGTTATCAAATATACTATACTTATATGAATAAAAGATATTTATTAACAAAGCTAGATAAGAATTGTTATTCACGAGAGTTAGTAAATAAAGATGAAAAAGGTCCACATCCAAGAAAACAAATAGTTACTTTAAAAGCTGTGAAGGAATTATTTGAATTTATGGAGGATATTGAGTATAAAATAAATTAAGAAAGGAAGGGTGCTTATGATAAGAATAGGAATTTTAGGTTATGGAAATTTAGGGAGAGGAGTAGAACTTGGAATAAAGCAAAATCCAGATATGGAGCTTGTAGCAGTATTTACAAGAAGAAATCCAGAGAGTGTAAAAACTTATACAAATGTGCAAGTAGTTAGTGTAGCAGATGTAGAACATTGGAAAGATAAAATAGATGTTATGATTCTTTGCAGTGGTTCTGCAACAGATTTACCAGAGCAGGGACCAAGGTATGCAGAAATGTTCAATACAATAGATAGTTTTGATACACATGCAAAGGTTCCAGAATATTTTGCAAATGTGAATGCAAAAGCGATAAAAGGAAATAAAATTTCTATAATTTCAGTTGGTTGGGACCCAGGCTTATTCTCATTAAATAGATTATATGCAGAAACAATATTACCAGAAGGAAATACATATACATTTTGGGGCAAAGGTGTAAGTCAAGGTCATTCAGATGCAATAAGAAGAATTAAAGGTGTAAAAAATGCAGTACAATATACAATTCCAATTGATAAGGCTGTTGAAGCTGTAAGAGCAGGAAAAAATCCAGAATTTACAACTAGAGAAAAACATTTAAGAGAATGTTTTGTTGTTTTAGAAGATGGAGCAGATAGTAAAAGAGTTGAAGAAGAAATAAAAACAATGCCAAATTATTTTTCAGAATATGATACAGTTGTTCATTTTATAACAGAAGAAGAGTTAAAGAAAAATCATAGTGGAATGCCACATGGTGGATTTGTAATTAGAAGCGGAAATACAGGAAAAGAAAATGAAACAAAACAAATAATTGAATATTCATTAAAGTTAGAATCAAATCCAGAATTTACAGCAAGTGTACTTTTAGCGTATGCAAGAGCAGCATATAGATTACATAAAAAAGGTGAAAGTGGAGCAAGAACAGTTTTAGATATACCACCAGCAATGCTAAGTAAAAAAAATAATGATGAATTATTAAAAACAATAGTTTAATAAAAAAATAAGAAAGGAATGAAGTTAATTTGAAAGCAGTAATACAAAGAGTAAGTAATGCAAGTGTAACAGTAGATGGAAATGTAACAGGAAAGATAGGTAAAGGTTTGTTAATTTTATTAGGAGTAGGACCAGAAGATACAGAAAAAGTGGCAGATGAAATGGTACAAAAAATATGCAAACTTAGAATATTTATGGATGAAAATGATAAAATGAACTTATCTGTTAAAGATATAGATGGAGAGATACTAGTTGTATCACAATTTACATTATATGCAGATTGCCAGAAAGGGAATAGACCAAGTTTTGTAAATGCCGCTTCTCCAGAAAAAGCAGATAAATTATATGAATATTTTAAAGAAAAATGCAAAGCAGAAGTTAAAAATGTAGAATGTGGTATTTTTGGCGCACACATGAAAGTGGAATTACTAAATGACGGCCCAGTAACAATAATACTAGAAAAGTAAAAAAATAGACCTTAACGTATTTGGCTAAGGTCTAAATTTTTTTTTAAACATCCATTTGGCTACTTAAGAAACCAGCAGCTGATTGAACAACTTTAAGTTCAGTATCTCCCATCTTAGTATTTTGTTCTTTAGAAAGTAAAATAACACTACCTATAACATCTCCATCAGCAATAATAGGATAGATAACTTGGGAATTATATCTTCTTTCCTTATTATCATTTTGAGTAATAGGTAAAGCAATTTCATTATTTTCTTTACTTGTATATATTTCTTTGTTTTCAATAACTTTTTCCAACTCAGGACTTAAAGCTTGTTCTAAAAATTCTTTTTTAGAACCTCCAGAAACAGCAATAACTGTATCTTTATCAGTTATACATGCAATATGTCCGGTTGTTTTAGAAAGAGTTTCTGCATAACCAGTTGCAAATTCAGAAAGTTCCCCAATAGGTGAATATTTCTTTAAAATAATTTCTCCTTCTTTATCTGTAAAAATTTCAAGAGGATCCCCTTCTTTAATATGAAGAGTTCTTCTAATTTCTTTAGGAATAACAATTCTACCTAAATCATCAATTCTTCTAACTACGCCAGTTGCTTTCAAAATCTTACCTCCTTTAACTAATTATGTTCAAAAATATTATTTGGAATATAATAAAAAATATGCACAAATTTACAGAAATAAAAAAAATTATTGAAAATTGCTTGACAAGAATGTCGAAAAATGGTATCCTAGTTAAGATGAAAATTTGATTAGTACATAGAGAGGAATGGTTGAAAAATGAAAATGAGTAAATCACATAATAATAGAAAAAAAGTACACAGAAATTTCATTTCTATTATTGTTTCATTTTTCGTTGACATAAGAAATTTTATTTTTGATTTATTTAATATTTCATATAAAAAAGAATTAATTAGTATTTATTATTAATTAATTCTTTTTTTATATAAGAAAGGATTTGAGAAAAATGTTAAAAAAGTATGACAGAAAACTTGTATTAGAAGATGGAACAGAATATTATGGATATGGCTTTGGTGCAAAAAAAGAATCAATTTGCGAGTTAGTATTTAATACATCAATGGTAGGATATCAAGAAATTATTTCAGACCCTTCATATACATATCAAATGGTAGTTATGACATATCCACTAATTGGAAACTATGGAATAACAGATGAAGATTATGAAACAAAACAACCATCAATAGGCGGGATGATTGTAAGAGAATATAACGACCAACCAAGTAATTTTAGATATACAAAAACACTATCTGAAATATTAGAAGAAAATAACATTCCTGCAATACAAGGAATAGATACTAGAAAATTAACAAGAAGTATAAGGGACTTTGGAAGTAGAAAAGTATTAATAACAGATGCAGATACAAATTTAGAAGATGCAATAAAAAGAATAAAAGAATATAACATACCAACAGATGCAGTATCAAAAGTAAGCTCAAAAAAGAAATGGTATTCAAGAACTGCAAATCCAAAATATAATGTTGTTGCAGTAGATTGTGGAATAAAGTTAAACATAGTAAGAAGCCTAAATAAAAAAGAATGTAATGTTACAGTAGTACCATATAATGTAACAGCAGAAGAAATAGAAAGTTTAAAGCCAGATGGAGTATTTTTCTCAAATGGACCAGGAAACCCTGAAGATGTAACAGAAACAATAGAATTAATAAAGAAGATAAAAGGAAAATATCCTATATTTGGAATATGTTTAGGACATCAATTAATAAGTTTAGCATATGGTGCAAAAACATATAAACTTAAATTTGGACATAGAGGTGGAAACCATCCTGTTAAAAATTTAAGCACAGGAAAAATAGAAATAACAAGTCAAAATCATGGATATGCAGTTGATGAAGAATCACTTAAAAAAACAAAATTAGAAGTAACACATATAAATTTATTAGATAAAACAATAGAAGGAGTAGAAAACAAAAAAGATAGAATATTTAGTGTACAATATCATCCAGAAAGTGCCCCAGGTCCACAAGATAGTACATATTTATTTGATAAATTCATAAACCTTATGAAAGGAGAAGAATAAAATGCCAAAGAGAGAAGATATAAAAAAAGTATTAGTAATAGGTTCAGGACCAATAGTTATAGGTCAAGCAGCAGAATTTGATTATGCAGGAACACAAAGCTGTTTAGCGTTAAAAGAAGAAGGATATAAAGTAATACTTGTAAATTCTAATCCAGCAACAATAATGACAGATGTTAAAATTGCAGATAAGGTATATATGGAACCACTTACTTTAGAGTATGTTGCAAAAATTTTAAGATATGAAAGACCAGATGCAATAATACCAAGTATGGGTGGACAAACAGGATTAAATTTAGCAATGCAATTAAAAGAAAAAGGAGTTTTGCAAGAATGTCAAGTAGAAATGCTTGGGACATCAGCAGAAAGTATTGCAAAAGCAGAAGATAGAGAAAAGTTTAAAAAATTATGTGAAGAAATAGGAGAGCCAGTATTGGAATCTATAATTGCACATTCAATAGAAGAAGGAATAGAAGCAGCTGAAAAAATAGGATATCCCGTAGTATTAAGACCTGCATTTACTCTAGGAGGAACAGGTGGAGGATTTGCAAATAATGAAGATGAACTTAAAGAAATAATGAAAAACGCTTTAAAACTTTCACCAGTAAGACAAGTTTTAGTAGAAAAAAGTATTAAGGGATATAAGGAAATAGAGTACGAGGTAATAAGAGATAAAAATGATACAGCAATTACAATATGTAACATGGAGAATATAGACCCAGTTGGAATTCATACAGGAGATTCAATTGTAGTTGCTCCTAGCCAAACACTTACAAATAAGGAATATCAATTATTAAGAGATAGCAGTTTAAAAATAATAAGAGCATTAAAAATAGAGGGTGGTTGCAATGTTCAATTTGCATTAGACCCACATTCATTTAAGTATTATATAATTGAAGTAAATCCAAGGGTATCTCGTTCATCTGCTTTAGCTTCTAAAGCAAGTGGTTACCCAATAGCAAGAGTATCTACAAAAATAGCAATAGGAATGACCTTAGATGAAATACAAATAGCAAATACGCCAGCAAGTTTTGAACCAGCTTTAGACTATATTGTTACAAAAATGCCAAGATTTCCATTTGATAAATTTAGTGATGCTTCAAATATATTAAGCACACAGATGAAAGCAACAGGAGAAGTAATGAGCATAGGAAGAACAATAGAGGAAAGCTTGCTAAAAGCAGTAAGGTCATTAGAAATTGGTGTATGCCATTTATATATGGATAAATTTAGTAATAAAACACAAGAAGAATTAATGGAATATATAAAATTAGGAACAGACGAACGAATATTTGCTATAGCAGAATTATTAAGAAGGGGAACAGATCCAGGACTTATAAATAATGCAACTAAAATAGATATGTTATTCCTAGACAAAATAAAGAAAATAGTTAACTTTGAACAAGAACTAAAAGAAAACATTATGAATATAGATGTTTTGAAAGAAGCAAAAAGAATAGGTTTTAGTGATAAGTACATTGCTAAATTATGGGATAAAGATGAAACAGATATATATAATTTAAGACAAGAAAATAAAATATATCCAGTATATAAAATGATAGATACATGTAGTAGTGAGTTTGAAAGTTATGTTCCATATTTTTATTCTACTTACGAAGATGAAAATGAATCAATTGTAAGTAAGAATAAAAAAATAATAGTTTTAGGTTCAGGACCAATTAGAATAGGACAAGGTGTAGAGTTCGATTATTCAACTGTTCATGCAATTAAAACTATAAAGGCAAATGGATATGAAGCAATAATTATAAATAATAACCCAGAAACTGTATCAACAGATTATACAACAAGTGATAAACTATATTTTGAGCCACTAACAATAGAAGATGTTATGAATGTTATAAACTTGGAAAAGCCAGAAGGAGTTATAGCTTCACTTGGTGGACAAACAGCAATAAATTTAGCAGAAGGATTGATGAAACGTGGAGTTAAAATTATAGGAACAGATTTTGAAGCAATAGAAAAAGCAGAAAATAGAGATAGTTTTGAAAAGGTTATGCAAAAACTAAATATACCACAACCAAGGGGAATGGCAGTAACAAAAATAAAAGATGGAATAAATGCTGCAGAAGAAATAGGTTACCCGGTATTAGTAAGACCAAGTTATGTATTAGGTGGTAGAGCAATGCAAATAGTAGGTGACCAAAAAGCATTAGAAAAATACTTAAAAACAGCAGTTTCAATAAATGAGAAAGAGCCAGTTTTAGTAGATAAATACATAAGAGGTAAAGAATTAGAAGTAGATGCAGTATGTGATGGAACAGATGTATTTATACCAGGAATAATGGAACTTGTAGAAAAAACAGGAATACACTCAGGTGATAGTATAAGCGTATATCCAACGTTTAGTGTAAGTCAAAAGGTAAAAGACACAATAATAGATTATACAAAAAAACTGGGATTAGGTATAGGCATAAGGGGACTATATAATATACAATTCATTGTAGATAAAAATGAAGATGTATACGTAATAGAAGTAAATCCAAGGTCATCAAGAACAGTGCCATTTTTATCAAAATCAACAGGATATGAAATAGCAGATATAGGAACATTAGTTATGCTAGGTAAATCATTAAAACAGCAAGGTATAACTACAATATATCCAAAGGAGAAAGAAAGATGGTATGTAAAAGTTCCAACATTCTCATTCTCAAAACTTAATGGATTAGATGCATACCTTTCACCAGAAATGAAATCAACAGGTGAAGCAATAGGATATGATACAAAGTTAACAAGAGCATTGTATAAAGCATTACAAGCATCTGGAATGAACCTTGCAAATTATGGAACTTTATTTGTAAGTATAGCAGACAAGGATAAAGAAGAAGCTTTACCATTAGTAAGAAGATTCTATAATTTAGGATTTAATATAGAGGCAACAGAAGGAACAGCTAATTTCTTAAAACAAAATGGAATTAGAACAAGAGTAAAAGCAAAGATAAGTGAAGGTAGTGAAGAAATATTAGATTCTATAAGAAGAGGCTATGTAAACTATGTTATAAATACACAAGAACTTGGTTCACATACAGAAGAAACAGATGGTTTCCAAATAAGAAGATGTGCAGTAGAAAATAATGTTGCAATGTTTTCTGCATTAGAAACAGTAAAGGTTTTATTGGACATACTTGAGGAGATTACGCTTTGCATTTCTACAATTAATGAATGAACTTTATAGTATTGAATTGTAACAAATTCAGTGCTATAGAATAAAAATTCTTTAGTTCGTTTGTCTAACTTACAGTTAATGCAATTAATAGCCGATTAATTAAAAGTAGCCAAACGCAGGAGTTTCATATTTTTTTCGAAAGAAAATAATCAAACAGCCTGCTGCTCACGGATTACCCGCGTAGCCATTTTGATTTTTTCTTAAGAAAAAAATATGAAAGCTCCGACGAGATTTGGCGGATTTTATAGTAAATAATAATAAAAATAAAAAAAGAAAGGAATGAATGTTATGGGAAAAGATGTTATAATCGCATGCGATTTTAAAAGCAAAAAGGAGGTATTTGATTTTTTAGACTTATTTAAAGATGAAAAGCCATTTTTAAAAATAGGAATGGAACTATACTATGCAGAAGGTCCAGAAATAGTAAGAGAAATAAAGAAAAGAGGTCATAAGATATTCTTAGACTTAAAATTACATGATATACCAAATACAGTTATGAAAGCAATGAAGGTTCTTTCAAATTTAGATGTTGATATGTGTAATCTTCATGCAAGTGGAACTACTAAAATGATGGAGGCTGCAATTCAAGGATTAACTCGTGAAGATGGAACAAGACCACTACTTATAGCAGTAACTCAGCTTACATCAACAAGTGAAGAGGTAATGCAAAATGAGTTATTGATAAATAGACCATTAGATGAAGTTGTTATGCAATATGCATATAATGCAAAAGTAGCAGGACTAGATGGAGTAGTATGTTCTCCATTAGAAGCAAGCAAAGTAAAAGAAAAATGTGGTAAAGAATTTATAACTGTAACACCAGGAGTTAGATTTGCAGATGGTGATGTTGGAGACCAAGTAAGAGTTACAACACCAGCAAAAGCAAAAGAAATAGGCTCTGACTATATTGTTGTTGGAAGACCTATTACACAAGCAGAAAATCCAGTAGAAGCTTATAGAAGATGTGTAAAAGAATTTTGCGATTAGAATTTGAAAGATTTTAAAACATTATAAAACAAATGTTAATAATTTAATCTAGAAGAAGAAAAGTACAAAAAATAAAAAGAAGAAATAAGTTGAAACTTATTTAACTAATTAATAATTGTTTAGCAAAATTTAATATTAATTAAAATATAAAAAAAGATAGGAGAGATTTTTATGAAAGATTTAGAAGTTAAAATAGCAAAGGATTTATTAAAAATAAAGGCTGTATTTTTAAGACCAGAGGAACCTTTTACATGGGCAAGTGGAATAAAAAGCCCAATTTATTGTGATAATAGATTAACTCTAACAGCACCAGAGGTAAGAAACGATGTTGAAAATGGATTAGCTAAAGTTATTAAAGAATGTTACCCAGAAGCGGAAGTATTAATGGGAACAAGCACAGCAGGGATTGCACATGCAGCTATAACAGGCCATATTTTAAATATGCCAATGGGATATGTAAGGTCTGGAGCAAAAGATCATGGAAGAAATAATCAAATAGAAGGAAAATTAGAAAAAGGACAAAAAGTAGTTGTAGTAGAAGATTTAATTTCAACAGGGGGTAGTGTAATAGAAGTAGTAAATGCTTTAAGAGAAGCAGGAGCAGAAGTTTTAGGAATTGCAAGTATATTTACTTATGGAATGAAAAAAGGCTTAGATAGATTAAGTGAAGCAAATGTAAAAAATATAAGTTTATCAAATTTTGATACATTAGTAGAGGTTGCTGCAGAAGAAGGATATATTAAAAAAGACGATGTTGAAAGATTAATTGCATTTAGAAATAATCCTAGTGATGAGAGCTGGATTAAGTAAGAGTACAAAAAATAAGCTACGTCTTGCGTCGTTTATGTACTAATATACACATATATAGAAGAGAAAGGAAAAATTTATGAGAAATTTAATTGATATTACAGATTTATCTGTTGATGAAATTAATGAGTTAATTGAGGTTGGCAAAGATATTAAACAAAATAAAGAAAAGTATTTTGGAAAATGCAAGGGAAAACAACTAGCAACACTATTTTTTGAACCTAGTACAAGGACAAGACTAAGTTTTGAATCTGCAATGTTAAGTTTAGGAGGAAGTGTACTTGGCTTTTCATCTGCTGCTTCGAGTTCTACTGCAAAAGGAGAAAGTATTGCAGATACAATAAAAACTGTAAGTAGCTATGTTGATATTATTGCAATGAGACATCCTCAAGAAGGTGCTGCAACAATAGCAGCAAAAGCAACTAAAGTTCCAATTATTAATGCAGGAGATGGTTCAAACAGACATCCAACACAAACATTAACAGATTTAATGACTATAAAATCAGAAAAAAATAGATTATCTAATTTTACTATAGGAATGTGTGGAGACTTAAAATATGGAAGAACAGTTCATTCATTAGTTGCTGCACTATCAAGATATGAAAACATTAATTATATATTCATATCTCCAAAAGAACTAAAAATGCCACAAGAAGTATTAGATATTTTAAAGGGAAAAAATATTAAGTTTGAAGAGGTAGAAAATTTAGAAGAAAATATAGGAAAACTTGATATCCTATATATGACAAGAGTTCAAAAAGAAAGATTTGCAGATGAAAAAGAATATGAAAGGCTAAAAGATGTATATATTTTAGATATGCAAAAACTAAAAAATGCAAAACAGGATTTAAGCATATTACATCCATTACCAAGAGTAAACGAAATTTCAGAAGATGTAGATAACGACACAAGAGCATGCTATTTTAAACAAGTTGAAAATGGCAAATATATAAGAATGGCGTTGATATTAAAGTTGTTAAATATCGCAAAAAAGTAAAAAAATATTGAAAAATTAAAACAAAGTAATTTAGTTAGGTTTTAACGAATAATATCACTAATATTATGATAAACTAATATATTATTATTGACGTACGTGAAAACGTATGCTATAATAAAATTAGATTTGGAGG
>CANQWH010000029.1 GCA_947627495.1 uncultured Clostridia bacterium | reverse complement strand
AAATGGAAATAAAGTTATAGCTGGATCAGTTGGATGGTCTAGAAGAATTGAAGCATTACAAGTTATGCTTGTAAAAAAAGAAACACCTTTAGAAAAAGTAATAGCTAATGCTCTAGAAGAAATATCTAAATATGAAGATTATTTAGAAGCAAATAAAGAAGCTTCAGAATATGATGCTATTTTAGCAAAAATCGAAGAAGCTAAGTCAAATATAGAGAAAGCAACTTCAGAAGAAGCTGTAGAAACAGCACTTGATGATATATTATCACAAATTAAAGGTACAGTACCTACAATTGATCAAAACTTAGAAGATTTACAAGATAAAAAAGATGATGCTCTTGCAGATATCAAAGTTTATGAAGATGTTTTAAATAGTGTAGAAGGATTAAGTTCTGAAGACAAAAAAATAATTAAAGGACTTATTCAAGAAGCAAAAAATGCTATAAATGCTGCAAATTCAGAAGACGAAATAACAGCAGCTACTACAAATTTTGGCGGTTTAATGGATAACTATGAATCTGTACAAATAGCAAAAGCAAAGGCAAAAGCTCTTGCAGACTTAAATGAATATTTAGCAGAAGCAAAACCAGGAATGAAAGAAGTTATCGAAAAAGCAATTGAAGATGTAAATGCAGCTACTACAGTTGAAGAAGTTACTGAAGCAATTGGAGAACTTACAACAGAGGAAAGTGGAGTGTTGCCAACTCTAAAAAATAAACAAAAAGAAGTATATGATTATCTAAAAGGATATGAAAACTATCTAGCAACAGCAGAAATAGATTCAGTTGAAAAACAACATATCCTTGATGAAATTGCAACAATTAAGGAAAAAGTTGACAATGCAAAAGATGCAGAAGCAGTAGATACTGCTAAAGATGAATTTGATGAATTTATGAATGATCATGAAGATGTTGTTACAGAAGTTGAATTGCAAGCTTCAAAAGATGCTTTAAATAAAATATATACAGAAGTTGTTGCAAAACTAAATCCATATATAGCTAATTCTAATGAAAACGTAAATGCGTTAGCACAAAAATTACTTGACAAGATTGACGATATTAAAGAAGCAGCTGAAGAAGATGGAACAAAGGCAGAACTTGATAATGCCAAAAATGAAATAAAAGATTTATATTATGGTAAAGGAGATACTAATTCACCTGATCCTGAAACAAAATCTGCAGAAGAATATCCAGATAACTGTTTCGAAGAATCAGACCTTACTTCAAAAGAATCTGATGAACACTTCCTTGGATATGAAAATGCATTAAAGCACAATGCTGCTGCTGTAGATGCAAATTACAAAAAAGATAAAGCAGACCGTGCAGAACAATATAAAATAGCTATGCAAAAACTTGCTAAATATAATGAAATTCTAAAAGATCCAAAAGAAGTAGCAGATTTAGAATTGTCAACTGAAGCTGTTTCAAGAATTCAAGAAATGCTTGATGCAACAAAAGAAAAAGTTGAAAAAGCTACTACAGGTTCAGAGATAGTAGATGCTATGGCTTTACTTTGCGACGGAAGTGATGGATTCTTAGATAAATATTATCCTAATTTTGCAGAACATGCAGATGCATATGAGTTTGCTAAAGAACAAAGAGATGCTATTGCAAAACTAGAAGCATATGAGGAACAATATGAAGATGTAGAAGATCCTATATATGATGGTGTTAAGGATGCTATTACTGCCCAATTAGCAGAAGTAAAATCAGCAGTAGATGTTGAAGCTGTTAGAACAGCTGTAGATGCAGTTGAAAAAGAAATAGATAAAGCAAACAAAAAATCTGAATTAGAAGAAGCAAAACGAGAAGCAATCCAAAAATATACAGACATGCTACTTACAGTAGCCACATTAAAAGAACAAAATCCTGATATAGATTATGATGATGTTGAAGATGTTCTTACTGATACTATTACAAAAATTACAGCGTTAGACTATGATGGAGTTAATAAAAAGAATACACCTGCTGATGTTACAAAAATAGAAGATGAAATTGGAGCTACTGTAAAAACTAAACTTGCTGAATTAGAAAGCGAAAGATTAAAAGCTTTAAAAGTCTTAAAAGATGCGTATGTAGTAGAAATAGACAAATATATCGATATAGCAAAATCAATAGGAAGTACAGCTGCTCAAAATGCATTTAAAACATTTAAGACAGATTTATTAGCAAAAAATAATAAAGCAGATGTTGATGCTAAATATCAAGAATTTGAAACTGCAATTGAAACTACATACAAAGATATAGAAGATCAATATAATGCAATTGTTGAGTTAGAAAATACTTATAAAGAAGAAAAAGATGCAGATATATTAAGTCTTGTTAACAAGGCAATAGCAGATATTAAAAAACTAAAACCTACAGAAAAGACTGTAGAAGCTCAAATTACAGAAATTACAGATAAATTAGATGCAGATGTAGCAGAAATTAGAGCACTAGATCAAGCAGTAAAAAATGCAAAAGATGCTGCTATCGCAGAAATTAATAAACAAATTGAAAAATTTTCAGCTCTTAAAACTACATTACAAGGAGCTGTTAGTGGAAAAATAGCTGAAATTAATAGTGACACAATTACAAGAAAAACAAGTTATCAAAAACAAATTAATGCTTTGTTAAAAGATGCTCTAGACATAATTAAAAGTGTAGCAAAATCTGAGATTGAAAAAGTTGTAACAACAAATACTGTTGAGCAAAAAGAAGCTTCATCTAAAATTACTTCAACAACTGCTTATGGTAAAGATTATGCTAATTTTGGTTCATTCACTTATAAAGCTGATGGAGATACATGTAAGGTTACAGGTTCTTTTGAAGAAGTATCTGAGTATACAGAATTTTCTAATGATCCGACTGAACAAACAGGACACTATCTACCAATATATGTAGATAAAAGTGTTGCAATCGCAGATAGAATTACAGTTCAATTAGTTGGTGCAAAAAAGACTCCAAATGAAATAGAATTAAAAGGCGATGATAGCGTATTTGTTGCTAAAATTACAGATAAAGCTAGTCAAAAAATTGTTGTTAGATATTATTTATCTGAAAAAGATACAACACCTGTAAAAACTATAACTTATGATTTAAGCGGAATAACAGATTAACAAAAAAAGACTTTCGAAAGAAAGTCTTTTTTAGTTATTATTAACCTGCTTGCTCAGTTAATTTATCTAATGAATATACTACTTTTGCAGTTTCAGCTCCAGATCCTGCTGTAGTATCCCAGTATTTTATTTCTAATTTTTTTCCTGTAGGTGCTGCGAAAACTCCTACATCAGAAACTCTAACTAATACTAATTTAGAACCATCTGCTTGATCTTTTACTTCTACATCATCTGTTGCATTATTGAACTTAGCTTCTACTTTTCCAGCATATTTAGCATTAATTTTTAAGCATACAAAATATCCTGTTTGAGTACTTATAGTAGAAAGATCGGTCCAGTCAGTATCTACTTTAATTAATTTACCTTCAACATCAAAGTCTACACCTACTGATCCGCTTTTTTTGATTGTAACACCTTCTTGAATTTGAAGAGCTGTTTTTTCTCCTGCTATTTGAGTAGCTTCTTCAGGTACTGTTGTGTCTTTAGCATTATTTGTAATTCCAGCTTTAACATATGATTCAAGTGATTTTAATGCATCTTCTTTTATTTTATTAATTTTAGTACCATCTTCATCATCTTCAGTTATTGCATTAATTTGATCTTTAAAATCTTGTACATAATTTTTTAACTCGTTTTCTAAGCTAGAATTATATGTTCCTATTGCTGTGTCTATTGCTCCAGTAGCAGTAATCTTTTTACTATCAAGCGCTGTTTTTGCATCAGTTATTGCCTTAATTTTAGTATTAACAGTTGCCTCACTAACCTCTTTTAATTGTTCAGAATTAAATTCTACTATTGCCTTAATTTTATTAACAATACCATTTTCTCCGTCTACATCATTCCAATCATCTAATTTAATAGCTTTGATATCTGCATTTCCGTCATCAATTATTGCTTTGATTTTCTCTAAATATGGCTTAAATGTTGCATCTTTTACATATGTGTCATAAATTTTATTTAATTTAGTGATAGCTTCATATTGTTGTTTTATTGTTTTACAAGATTTTTCAATGTATCCATTCATTTCTGCTTCAACTGCCTTAACAGCATCAGCATCTTCAGCTTTACTTACTAGATTTTTATAATCTGTTAATGCTGTAACAACTGCATTTCTACCACTAGCTTTTGCTATATCGATATATGCATCAATTATAGGATTTACTCTTGCTACTTCTACTTTTCTATCATCTTCTTTATCTTTTGCTATTCTGTCTAAATCAACTTTTAGTTCTTCGTCATATTGTTCTTCAATATCTTTTAGTTCTTTCATTTTAGCTTCATATTCTTCTGCAGTAGAAAGGTCTTCAACTCCATTTACTGCTACGATTGCTTGTTGAGCAAATGCTTTTGCACTTGAATATATACCATCGTCATCTTTGATATCTATTATTTCTTGATATTTTTTCTTCAATCTTGCTTTTTCTGCATCTATTAATTGTTGCTTTTCATATTTTTCAATTTCAGCTACAGTATTTTCTAATACATCATTTACTTGTGCAGCTGTATTTTTTTCAGCTTGATATCCTTCAATATCTTTGATTGCAGATGTAATTATTCCACTTTTTCCTGTTAATTCTTCAACATCAGCATATGTTTCTGCATATTCTTTTAATTTGTTAAGAGCAGCTGTTTGTGCATGTTCGAATTCATAGTTACTTGCATATTCAGCATATTCTTGATAATATTTATCCAAGAATCCATTTTCTTTAGTTGTTGCATCTCTTAATAAGTTCATTGCATCTTTTATTGCTTTTGCTCCTGTAGCTTTAGTAACTGAACTTCTTGTTGCATCTAACATATTTTGAATGTTTGTAACATCACTATTTGATAATCCTAGTTCTCCTATAGCTGTTGGATCTTTTAATACTGTTTCATATAAGTCTAATACTTCTATAGCTTTTTTATATTCAGCTTCACGAGCTTCTTTATCTTCTTTGTCTAGTCTCTTAGCAAGTTCATCATTATATTTTAATATTTTTTCATATCCTACGAAAGTTTCCTCACTATCATTTTCAATATCTTCTAATTTATAAGGTTGATCTTCTTCAGGTTCACTAGGGGTAGATCCTGCCTCATTTCCTTCATATAATGCTTTTAATTTATCTAAAGCTCCTGTACTTGCTTGAGTAATATCTTCTGCGCTTGTATATGCTTCTTCAGGTTCAGCAATTTTCTTCATAGATTCTGCTGCTTTTTCAGCAATTGCTTTCATATTTGCATCTGAACTTGTTAAATATGGAGCTAATTCAGCTAAGTATTCTTGATATTTAGCTGCTAATTCTTTTTTAGCTACTTCTAATTTTACTGCATCGTTTGTTGCTGTATAGTTAGGTCCTTTCATGAATTCTTCAAATTCATCCATTACACCTTTTGGTTCACCAGAATTATTGATACTTTTATCACTTTCTGCATTATCAATTAATTCTTTTACTGTATTAATTTCATTTAAAATAGCACGTTTATCACTTTCTGGAAGTGTAGTGTTTGTTGCTAAATAATCTTCATATGCTTTTAATTTTTCATATGCCTCTTTTTGAGCATTCTTTAATTTTATGATTGAACCAAGTGTACCTTCTTCTCCTTCTTCAGGATTATTTAATAGTTGTTCCATTAACTCTTCTATAGCATCAACTGAATCCATTTCGTTAACATCTTCGATTGTTTTATCAATTAAATTATTCAATGCTGGTTTTGAAGCATCTCTACATTCTTCTAAAGCTGATATCATATCATCTTTTGCTTTTTGTAAAGCTACTGCTCCTAATGTTTCTGAAGCTTTCATTAATCCTTTGAATGTTCCAACAGCAGTAGTTACTCCATCTTCTGAGTTTGTTGCTTCTACTTGTTTTGAAGCTTCAGCTACAAGGCTTTCAAGTCTTGCTTTATCTTCACTTCCTAATCCTTTTCCTGCATCTAAATATTTTTGTAAATCAGCAAGAGCTTCTTCTTTAGCTTCATCTAATTGTTCCATAGCTTTTTTAGCTTCTGGGCTAACGCCTTCTATTGCTTTATCAACTATTTCTTGGATTTCAGCTTCTGTTTCTGCTTTATTAACATCTGAAATAGCTTTTTCTATTGCTGTTGCTTCGTCTTTATAATCTGCATTTGCTTCATCTGACATAAAGTCTTTATATTTTTCTAATTTTGCAACTGCCTCTGCTTTTGCATCATCTATTGTTCTTGTTTTTACAAGCATAACTTGTAATGCTTCAATTCTTCTAGACCATCCAACTGATCCAGCTATAACTTTATTTCCATTTGCATCTTTTCCTGTTTGGCTGTTTTCAGTTCTCTTATTGATTACTACTGTTGAATCATCTGCTACTGTCCATTCTTTTTCCCATCCGTCATATCCTAGATGTACACGATATCTTATTTCATATCCTGCTGCTTGTAGTTTATCATAACCTTCTACTACTGTTATTTTGATTGCCTCAGCTTGTTTCCAATCTTTGATATCTTTACTTCCAAATTTATCATCTGGTTGTACATATCCTGCGATTTGTCCTTCTGACATCCAGTCAGACCATCCAATTGTTCTGTTATGTACAGAATATTCTAACTTAACACCTTCAATTCCTTCTAAGTTTATTTGGAATGCATCTGCTAATTTAGATTCTTTTACTGTTCCTGCAAAAGGTGTTTTTTCATCTCCTGTTGCTGTTACTGCATTCATCCATGCATACTTAGCTACATGTGCACTGTAATAAAACCAAGACAGCTTATATATGATACTGTTATGATTTTGCATAATTAAATTTTTTATATCTAACCAAAATCTAACCAGAATTGAAGGCAAAATATACGTTCAAGCCTTAATTTGAATAGGGTTTGCTGGAATGTAGGTATATGGTCACTTTAAAAAAAATAAATTTTTGGCTTTTAATTAAAAAATGGTTATGAATTTTAAGAAAGTCTTAGAAACTGGCTAAATATAAGCTTTTCTTTTTTTGATTTTTGTTAGATTTTGGTTAGATGGAAAAAATTCATAAATAAAAGATTCTATTACGAAAAAAATTGGAAATCCAAAAAAATTCGTAATAGAATATTGACTTTAAAGTATTAATTTTATATAATACTCTTGAAAGAAGGGATAATATGGATATTAAACGAAATGATTATTTGAATAAACTAATAGTTAGACAAAACAATGGATTAGTTAAAGTTATAACTGGACTTAGAAGATCAGGCAAATCATATCTATTGTTTAATATTTTCAAAAAATATTTAATTGAAAATGGAATTGAAAAATCTCATATTATTTCTATAGCATTAGATGATTTATCAAATGAAAAATTAAGAAATCCATATAATATGTTAGATTTTATAAAAGAAAAAATAGTAGATAATAATCTATACTATATTATGTTGGATGAAGTTCAATACTTAGAAAGATTTGAGGAAGTTTTAAATAGTTTAATGCATATTGATAATGTTGATATTTATGTAACAGGAAGTAATTCGAAATTTCTATCTTCCGATGTAATTACAGAATTTAGAGGACGTGGAGATGAAATACATGTTTATCCATTAAGTTTTAGAGAATTTATTTCAGTATATGAAGGAACAAAAGAAGAAGCTTGGGATCAATATTTTACCTATGGAGGTATGCCACTTGTACTATCTTATAATACACCACAAGAAAAATCATCATATTTACAATCTTTATTTGATAATGTATATGTTTCAGATATTATTGAAAGACATAAAGTTAGGAATAAAGAAGAATTAGATGAACTTTTGGATATTTTATCATCTTCAATAGGTTCACTTACAAATCCATTAAAATTATCTAGAACATATAAGAGCGAAAAAAACAAAATTATTAGCGATAAAACAATAAATAATTACATAAGATATTTTGAAGATTCATTTTTAATAAACAAAGCAAAAAGATATAATATAAAAGGGAAAAAATATATAAATTCTCCTTATAAATTTTATTTCGAAGATATTGGTTTAAGAAATGCAAGGCTAAACTTTAGGCAAACTGAAGAAAATCATATAATGGAGAATATTATATATAACGAACTTAAAATTCGTGAATATAATGTAGATGTAGGAGTTACTCAAGTTTTTGCTACTGACAGCAATGGAAAAACACTATTAAAAAATTATGAAGTTGACTTTATCGCAACACAAGGAAGTAAAAAATATTATATTCAATCCGCATTTAACATGAATAGCAATGAAAAAGAAAAACAAGAAAAAAACTCACTTATAAATATTGATGATTCATTTAAAAAGATTATTGTTGTAAAAGATAATATTATGCCAAGAAGAGATGAATATGGAATTACTACCATTGGAATATATGATTTTCTTTTGAATGAAAAAAGTTTAGAATTATGATTAATAATTAGTAAATATATGAAAAAGTAAATTTTATGATTGAGAATATAAAAAAGTTATGTAAAAAATCCCTCTGAGATAAAATATTAAGGAGAGATTTTTTTATTTTATCAACTTTTTATATTAAACAAATATAAGCAGAAATCAATGTTTTTTCCATCTAACGAAAATCTAACAAAAATTCAAAAAAGAAAAGCTTATATTTAGCCAGTTTCTAAGATTTAATTAAAATTTGTAACATTCTTTTTCTCAAAATTTAAAAAAGGCATTTTTAAAATTAGCTCTATACCTACAATTCCAGCAAACCCTATTCAAATTAAGGCTTGAACGTGTATTTTGCCTTCAATTCTGGTTAGATTTTGGTTAGATACAAAAAATTTAATTATGCAAAATCATAACAGTATCATATATAAGCTGTCTTGATTTTATTACAGTGCACATGTGGCTGTAGCAGGTTGGATGAATACTGTAACAGCAACAGGAAACGTAAATACACCTATGGCTGGAACAACAGGTAAATCTAGATTAGCCGATGCATTCCAAATTAACTTAGAAGGAATCGAAGGTGTTGAACTAGAATATTCTGTACATAATAGAACAATTGGATGGTCTAATTGGATGAAAGAAGGAGAAGTTGCAGGATATGTACAACCAGATGATAAATTTGGAAGCAAAGACATCAAAGATTGGAGACAAGCAGAAGCAATCAAAATCAGAGTTTCAAAAGGATTAGACAAATTAAAAGCAGCAGGATATGAAATAAGATATCGTGTACATCTAGGATATGACGGATGGGAAAAAGAATGGACAGTAGCAGATGATTCAACAGTAGTAATCAATAAGAGAACTGAAAACAGCCAAACAGGAAAAGATGCAAATGGAAATAAAGTTATAGCTGGATCAGTTGGATGGTCTAGAAGAATTGAAGCATTACAAGTTATGCTTGTAAAAACTAAACCTGAAGTTCAAAACAAATTTGATTTTACAGTAAATTCTAATAATATAGTAAATGATACAAACGCCACAAAAAGTACAGTAACAATAGAAACAGGAAATGGAACTAATGTTACTGAAGGAACAGAATTCAAATTATACTATGTAAATAGTAGAGGTGAAGACGTAGAACTTGAAGAAGCTATAGGTTTAACAATGGATGAATTCAGCAATAAAAAAATAAACAAAGATATTAATTTATCTACATTAGTAGGTGATAATTTAGTAGCAAAAAACACTGAACAAAAAATCACTTTAAAACTAAAAAGAACAAAACCAACTCCAGAAGAAATTGTTGGTACAACAGAAGTTACTGTAAACAGAATTCACCCAGAAGCTGTTAGAATAAGTGCAAGTCGTGAAGGAACACAAGGAGCTAAATTAAAATTTGAAGCAAAAGATGGAAGTGATATAGTAAAAGTACATTATATATTAGCATCTGAAGATGATAGTCCTACTAATGTAGATACTACTGTAAACTTCATGAAGCCTACAAATCATGCAGATCTTAAAGAAGCGGTAGTTATAAACAATGAATTTGACGCAAAATTAGATTGGTCTGCATTAGTTAATACTAAAAAATACACAGTATATTTTGTAGTAGAAAATAAAGCTGGAAATCTTTCAGGAGACAATATATATAGTGTAGTAGTTCCAGTAGACCAAGCAACTCAAGAAGAGAAAGTTACAGATGTAAAAATAGATAATGATTTAAAAGTTACATTTACAGAACCTTCTAAAGCACCAGATGATGGTTATACAATAATAATATATAATGCAGAAGGAAAAGTAGTAGATGAAGTACCAGTTGCTAAAAATGCTGGAACAACAGGAACAGATATATCAACTAAGATACCAGAAGATGGAAAATATACATTAACTGTTGTTTCAAAAGGAAAAGATGATGGTTCAACAAAATCTTCTGATGAAACAGAGCCAGTTGAATTTGAAGTATCTCAATTAGCAGCAGTAACAGGACTTCATTTCGAAGTAGATAAAGAAACAAGCAAAGTATATTTAAAATGGGATGAATATACAAATAAAGAAAATACAGCATTTACAGGATATACAATAAATATTTATAAATATGTGCCTGCAAGTAAAAGCTATGAAGAAACAGCTACAATAAAAAATACTAGTGTAGGTAAAGCATTAAAAGAAATAGAATGTAAGAGTGACAATACTTTAGATGTATCAACTCCAAATACTCGTTACAAAGCAGAAATAATTGCAAATGGAAGCGGAAAAGTTGTAAGTTCAGAACCAACACAAACAACGAAAGATTATTGCAATATTAAAATTGATATGACAGCTGCAGCTATAACTGATAAAGAAATAGATTTGACAATGACAGATCCTACTCAAATAGCAAAAATAAATGAACTAGGTGATAGAGTAACTTATGATGTAGAAGTTTGGACTTATGTAGAACCAGATCATGAAGATGCTCATTGGAAATATTCAAAAACAGTAGAAAATGTAGAATTTAAAGATGGAAAAACAGTAGTATTAGACAATTTAGAACCAAATACTAAAGATGGTTATAAATTTGTTTTAGTTGCACATGTAGATGGAGATAAAGCAGAAGGAAGAACAGCTCAAACAGCAGTTACAAAAACAAAAGCTACTTTACCATCATTAGATGGTAAAACAGTTATAAAAAATGCTTCTAAACCAGAAGATACTACTGGTGGAAAAATATATGCTGATGCTACAGGTGAATCAGAAAAATTATACATTGATGGGGTAGAAATTGACTTAGATAATCCTACAGATTACTATGATCCAAATAAAATCCTTGATGCAACAAAAGCAAATGGATTAGCTATTAATTTAGTTGACTCACTTTTAGATGGAGATAAAATTATTTCTGTAACAGAAGATAAAGTTACGGTAAAAGCTAGAGAAGTAGCTACAGAAGAAGCTAGAGATATTGAAGCAGGAAAAAGAATACTTGAAATTCAAGGAAATAAATGGCTACAAGAAGTAAAAGCAAATTCTGACAATGTAAAAGAAATCATATTAACTGGAGATGTAACTGCTGATGGACCTTTATTTAAGGTATCAAAAGAAGAATTAAAAAAAGCAGAAATTAAATTAGCAAATGGAGTAAAAGTAGCAAATGGTGCAGATGAAGCTGAAGTAACAATTTTAGCAGGAGCTATAGCAACTGTAAATGATATTGATATTTCTTCAAGTGGAGATTTAAAAATTAGTGAAACTAATAGTAGTAGTCATGCATTAAAAATTGATCCAGCTGGTGAACAAACAATAAACATTTCAAATCATTCTAGTACAGCATTAAATGTTACATTTATGAATGGTGCACAAGCTGGTCAAACACAAATAGGAGCAATTGAGATTAAGTCAGATGCTGATGTTACTGTAAGAGCAGGAGTTTCTGTAGATAATGGAAATATGGCTGCTGATATCACAGTAGAAACAACAAATGGAAATATTGATATACAAGATAAAGGACTTAAAGGTGGAAAAACAGTAGTAGTTTCTACAGATGAAACAAATAAAGAACAAAAGACAATAAAAGCATATACAAAAAAAGAATCACCAATTGCATTATCAGGAATAGAAATTAAAAATTATACATTAGAAGCATTAAAAACATTAAGAGATGGAACAGCCGCTGATGAAGTTACAGTGGGTGGAGAAAAAGGAATTGCAAAGAGTGCTATAAAAACTTTATCAGATGTTCAATTACAACAATTAGTAGATTACTTCAGTGCTTTCGGTTCAGCTTTATGTGATAAAGGTGCTACAGTTACAACTGTTACACCTTCTGAGAAAAAGGTAACAATCACATTACCTGCAGGTGAAAAACTTGTGTTAAGTGGAGCTACAATTGAAGGACTAAAATAATATACCAACAAAAAAGACTTTCGCAAGAAAGTCTTTTTTGTTGGTTATTCTTCAGCTTTTGTCACAGCATTTAAATCATAAGTTACGTCAGTATGATCTCCTGTTCCTTTAGTATCAGCATAGTGTGAAACTGTTAATGTTTTAGCCTTGTTTGTATCGAACTCTCCTCCTCCAGTTCCAGATAATTTAACTACTAATATGTAAGTTCCATCACCTTGATCGATAATTTCAGTAGCGCTACTATCTTCAGCTAATTTTGCAGTTATTTTTCCAGCTTTTGTGTTTTTAATTTTTAAGCATAGGAATAATCCTGTTTTTGGTGTTATAGTTTTCAATCCGTCCCAGTTTGAACTTATGTCTTTCAATTCTCCTCCAGTAACAGTAAAACTTCCATCACTTCCAGTAACTGATACAGTACCTTGAATTTCAGCAATTTGTTTTCCACTTACTTCACCTGTAATAGCTTCACTAGTGTTTGCTAAAGTTTTTGCTTCTTTTTCAACTTCTTTTTCAAATTGATTAACTAATTCATCAATTAATTTTTCAGCAGCAGTTTGGTAACTAGAAATTGTTGTTTTATATTGTTTTTTATCGTCTTTAACTACAGCTTTTATTTTTTCTTTGTATTGCTTTACAGCTTGGTTTAATTGACTTTCAATCACACTATTTCCTTTATAATCATTGATTTTTGTATCTATTGCTTGAATAGCAGTATCTTTTGCAGTATTAATTTCTCTATTTGCTTCTTCTACTGCTGCTAAATCTTTAGTTAATTGTCCTGTTATTTTCGTAATTGCTTCGGTTGCATCAGCCTTAGTAGCAGCTTTAACTGCTTTAATATCTTCTATAGCCTTATTTATAAGAGCTACTTCTTCTGGATCAATTTTATCTTTATATTTGTCTTTAATTCCTGTAGATTCTTTGTAAATTGATTCATATTTTACATCTAATACTTCACATGATTTTTTAAGATAGATATAGAATTCTGAAGTCCAACTATCTGATTTTGAAGCATCGCCTGCATCATATATTTTATCTAATTCTTCTTGTGTTTGAGCTGAATTAACAGCATTTTTATATCTGTCTAATTGGCTTATAACTGCACTATTTTCAGCTACTTTTGCAATTTCAATATATTTGTCAATTTCTTTTATTACATCAGCTTTTGATGTATTTAGTTTTCCAATTCTATCATTTTCGATTTGTTCAAGTAAAACTTGAATTTCTTTGTCAGCTTTATCAATTATTTTCTTTACATCTTCAGGTGTGTTTTTAGTTGTTTCATTATAATCTAAAGCTGTTATTTCAGAAATAGCACTTGTGATTTTTCCTTTTAATGTTGCATCTTCATTAGCTTTTTCTAATGCTAAAGTAAGTTTTTCAATTGCTTCTTGTTTTGCTTTTTCTAGTTCTGATTTTTTATTTGCAACATCAATTTCATTTTCTATGTCTGTTAATAATTTTCTTACATCTTCAGCTTTAGTTTTTAATTCTATTCCAGAAATTGCTGTTTCAATTTTTCCTTTTACTTTTCCATATATTTCTTCATCAGCTTCTTTATATTGTTCTTGAAGTTCTTTTAATTTTGCTGATACTTCTGTTTTTGCATGGCTAAGATCATAATTTTCTGCATACTTTTTATATGTTGGATAATATGTTGCTAAGAAACTTTCGTCTGTTCCACTTAATAAATTCATGGCAGTGTTTACTTCACTTGCACCTTTGGCAGATTTTACAGTTTCCTTAGTAGAATCTATCCATTTTTGAATATTTGCAACATCTTCTGAGGTTAATCCTAATTCTTCTATTGCAGCATCATCTTTCAATACTTGTTCATATAATGCTAATGTTGCTTCAGCATTTTTTAAAGCATCTGCTAATTGTTCTTTATCATCTTGTGCTTTTTCCTTAGCAAGTTTGTCATTAGCCTCTAATATAGTTTTGTAACCTACGAAATTTGTTAATATAGCTCCTTCTTCTGTTATATCTTTGTCTTTAAGATCTTCTAGTTTATAGTATCCATCTTCACCTTTTGATGGAAGTGAGGTTGATCCATCTCCTTTTTCATACAATTTTTCTAATTTTTGTTTAGCTGTATTAACTTCTTCTGCAGTTGCAAAAGCTTTTTCAGGTTCAACGATTTTTTGCATAGATGTTTTTGCATTTTCTGCAATTAATTTTACTTTGTCACTTGAGCTTGCTAGATATGGAGCTAACTCAACCAAATAATCATTATATAATTTTGTTAATTCTTTCTTAGCATTTTCTAAAGCTACTCCATCTTTAACTTCTTTATATGTATCCATAAAAGTATCTAGTCCTGTAAGTGCTGCTACAACTTCAGCATCAGCATCAGCATCATTTACTGCTTGTAGAACTGTATCTAATTCACCATTTATTAGTCCTTTTTTAGTTGCATCTAATGAAGTATCTTTGGCTACATAATCTCTGTATTCTTGTAATGTGGCATAAGCTTCTTCTTGTTTTTTCTTTAAAGGATCTGCTACTTCTTTTGCTTTTTCTACTGCATCTTCAACATCGCTCATTTTTTTACTTGGATCTGTAAGCATATCTTTAATATCTTTAATTGCATTATCAATATATGTGTTCATTCCTGGTTTTGAAGAATCTTTATATGCTTCTAGAGCTTCTATAGCCTCATCTACAGCCTTTGTCATAGCTACATTTTTGAATCCAGATTCTAATATTGTTTCAGCTTCGCTTACAGCATCAGTTATTGCTTTTTCTGAATTTGCAGTTTTGATTTTTGATGAAGCTTCATCTACCAAGCTTTGAATTCTTGCTTTGTCAGCATTTGATAAACCATCTACTTTAGATAAAGCATCCACATATCCTTGTAAGCTATCTAATTCTTCTTGTCTAGTTTTTTCTAATTGTTCCATAGCTTTTTTAGCTTCTGGGGTAACGCCTTCTATTGCTTTATTAACTATTTCTTGAATTTCAGCTTCTGTTTCTGCTTTATTAACATCTGAAATAGCTTTTTCTATTGCTGTTGCTTCTCCTTTATATGCAGAATTTTCTTCATCTGACATAAAGTCTTTATATTTTTCTAATTTTTCAACTGCTTCTGCTTTTGCATCATTTATAGTTCTTGTTTTTACAAGCATAACTTGTAATGCTTCGATTCTTCTAGACCATCCAACTGATCCAGCTATAACTTTATTTCCATTTGCATCTTTTCCTGTTTGGCTGTTTTCAGT
>CANQWH010000028.1 GCA_947627495.1 uncultured Clostridia bacterium | reverse complement strand
ATTAATCTTCTTTTATTCTTTGCTTTAATGATAATAATGGAACAACTATGAAACAGATTCCCACCAATATTAATACATAGGAAATATGATAAATTTCACTCTGTGATGGATTATTAATGTTGTAATATATATCTATTTTATCGCCAATCTGTAAATTTTTATCTGAGTTAAAAAGAAATCTCCACCATACTATATCTTTTCCTTCATATTGTCTGCCATCTACAAAGTAGCTATATTTTATTTGTCTTTTCCACGAACTATTTTCACTACTTCTCTCACTAGTATCCACTATAATAGATTCATTAATTTCTGCAAAATCTTTTTTATAATTTTTTAATATATTAACATTTATATATCCTTTTATTGCAATATATATCATCATTATACCGAATTAATATTGCAAAAATGGTAATTATAACAAATGCTTTTATCGATATATTTTTATTCACAATAATGTTCATTATTACCTTCTATCCTTCTATCAGATTTTTTAATATGATATTTTTTATTCAAAATTATTTTATCATATTATAAGTTTTATTTCACATTCATTTGTCGCAATTTATTATTCTCTCCTACAAGGTTATTTCATCATCTCTTTTATCATCGGGATATATCATTGCTTCATTATCTGCAAAAATTCTTTGAAGATCTCTTACTCCTGTTTCTAAAGCTTCTTTACCTGGCTCTGGTCTACTATATCCTTCTATTAATTGCTTTCTTGATATAAGATTTTTTTCTATTAATACTGCTAAAATAGTATTATCTGTCATTCCTCCAATATATTCAATAGCCATCTTAGCCGCGATTGCTTTTTCTACATCTTTTTTTCTGTCTTTCAATAACTCTTGAACAAGTTTTTCAGTATCTTCATCTGTTATAGTTTCTGAATTTTTTCCCATTATAGCTATTCTCTTTTTAATTGGATTTATTTTGTTAGCTTCATAAATTTCTTTTAATTCACCTTCATATTTTTCTTTTCCTATAGCTATATTAACATCATGTCTTGTTATATCTTCCATTGCAGCTATAACATTTTTGTACATATATTCTAATTTTTCAGGATTTTGTTTTCTATAATAATGGCACATTTTTCTTTCATAATTCATATGTGGATTTCTATTTATTTCTTCTTCGTTATTTTTATGCTCTTCTTCTGAAGCATAAGGTTTAATATCTTCCCTTACTTCTTTTGGTATTAATTCATAAGCCATACCTGTATCTAATAATACATTTGTAAACATTTCAGTTAATCCTTCTGCAGCAATAGGTAAATCTTGTGTCTCAAAAATTCTTCTAGTATATGGAACTATTTTCCTTACATTCATATCTCTTAATAAAAATAAAGTCTTTCTTAGTAAAGGAGACATTGTAATATATCCTTTATCTCTACTTGCCTCAATTAAATCTTTTATAAATACATTTTGCATCATTTGTGTTACTTTTGTTTTTACATCACTTTGAGATTCTATACTATTGATATATCTTTTTGCATATTCAATTTTATATTGTTTAAATTCTTCGTATTTTGCTTCTATTAACTCTCTTTCTTTTTTTGTTCTTTCTAATTCTTGTTTTTCTTCTAATGTAGTAACTTTGGTATCTGAAGGAGTTAATTCTTTTATTTTTTTTGATAAACCGTATAATTCTAGTAAAAATTTATTTTCTAATGTTAGCATTTGTTCAAAATTATTTTTTCTTGCTAAAGTTGTCCCTATTATAGATAAATAATCATCATCAAATTCTTTAATTATCTTATTGCCATTTGCATCTTTTAATCTAAAACCATCTAATATATCTGAACGCGTGTATGCAATAATATCAGCATATCTAATTACTGCTCCTTCCATTGTAGCTGGCATTATTTCTCTATCATAACCTTTTTCAGTAAAGCATCTTCTTATTTCTTCTGCCATATCCTCACTTGTTTTTTCTCTTGGAATTATTTTACCAACTACTCCTTCACCATTATGTGATACAATTCCATCAATTACATATCTCATAAATTCTTTAATGTCTTCTTCTTTTGTTTTTGGATTAAATTGTTTTACCTCTTCTATTGCTCTTTCAATAATATTTTCTCTTTCTAATATGTATGCTCCCATAGCATTATGTACAATATATCCGCAATTATTTAATCTCGCTATAGAAGATAAAATTCTCTCTCCTGTGTGTCCATTCCATGTATGACCTATATCATGTCCTAAAGCAATTAAATCAGAAAAATCTACATTCAACCCTAGTGCATTTGATATGATTTCTGCTATATCTGCAACTTCTCTTGCATGTGTTTGCCTAGTTTGTATCAAAGCTTCTGAATCTTTAAAATTCTGTTTTAATTCATCGGTATTATCTGGAGGTATTATAGTATTAGATCTCGTTGCCATCATTGATTTTTGAGAACTTCTTTGGTATGCTGCAGATTCTGTAATAACTTTCATTATAGCTAATACGTCACTTTTCTTTAAATTGAATCTTTTGGCATATTCTGAATATCCTTCGTAATCCATTAAATCTTCATCCATGTCTTTATAATCATATAATGGTTTGTCAGAATATCCCATTTGATTATAAATTTGTGCAATTTTTTCATTTAATTCTAAATAACTTTTTTCACTCATTATATATCTCCTTTACATAATAACATACGTATATTATACCATATTATCAAATCTTTGTAAAATATTTTCAATTAATTAAAGGTATTTCTAATAGCTTGCAAAATTCTCGCTGTCTTATAAACAAACCCCCATAAGAATACTTTTGTTTAAGTTTATTCTTATGAGGGCTATATATTAGAACTTATAAATTTTTTTTATTCTAATCTTATTCGTTTACATCTGGTAGAAGTGTTTTTTCCTCATTTAATATTGCTTCTTCTTTATGCTGAGCTAACTCATCAGGATTTGCAATATCAGGTTCTTCTTGATTTAAATTTTCATTTTGTTCTTGAGAATTATCTGCTTCTTCTGGAAGTGGCACTTTTTCTTGATTATTATTTGTTTCTTCTGGAAGTACTGCTTCTTCTTTTTCTTGAACATTATTTGTTTCTTCTGGAAGTATTACTTCTTCTTGCTTTTGAGTATTATTTGTTTCTGCTGGAAGTATTACTTTTTCTTGTTCTTGAATATCTTCTGCCACATAATCTAATTCCATTTCAAGTTCATCTACGCTTATTTCTGCTGCTTCAGCTTTTGGTCCAAATGGATTTATATTAAAGTCATTTGTTTCTTTTCTTATCTGCTGGAAATATTTCTTCTTAACAGCTGTGCTTTGTGAAAGGTTTCTATCGTGATTATCTGCATCAATCTTTAATGCTCTTAGGTATTCTTGGTAAATTTCTTCTGCATTTATATATGTTCCTTCATCGTCATAATGTTTAGATAATTCTTCATATCTATTTAATTTATATGATTTAAATGTAATATTTGGATCTTTCATTATATAACGTAAAGCTATCAAGTCTGTTGTTTTTATTCCAGTTCCTTCTTTTATACCTATATATGATAATGTATAGTATGGTACTAATCCTTCATAGTATCCACCTTCACCAGCCATTTGCCATGCAATATATTTGAAGTTTGCACCATCTGGTCTATCATTATCTGCATGTGGTTGGTACCAATGTATATTAAAGATTGAATCTACGTCTGCACCTGGTGACCTTTCCTCATATTTTTTAACTCCTGGTCTTAACATTATCTTGTTATCCCATAAGTCTTGCATGTCTTCTAGTTTCATTTTTTCTACCATATCTTTAGTTAGAGGTGTATATGCTACTACATCATCGCCTTCATCTTGTTTATCTTCTCCTACCTTTGGATATGATACCTGCACAGATATATTAGCTTTCTGCTCAGCTGATAACTGGAAGTATGCTTTAGCTTCAATCCAATCTAAGAAGTCATTTACTCTAAAGTATTTATTATAGAATGCTTTTAATTTATCATCATTTTCAACACTTGATTTATGCAAGTTTTGAGTTGAGTTATCTTTAACTGCTTCTTCATCAAAGATATTAGGGCTTACCCATCCATCTCTATAATATTGTTGTATAAATCCTGCAGCATAGTCCTCTGCGTTACCTCTACGTCCATAACCATTTAAGAATATCTTAGAGTCTTGATTGTGTAGAGTTTCGTGTGTTCCTACTCTGAAGTTATCTAACATATTAATTACTACCCAGAATACTTCATTACCATTTGCATAAGCACCACCAGAAGTTCCTGCCCATCTGTTTATTGCTTCGATAAAGTATTTATGGAATGGTTCTTCAGTTGTTAATGGTTTATTATATTCTTTTATTTCTCCTTTACCTGTGTATGTGTATCTTGTATCGTAGTTTGTATCACAGTATTTATTGATATTATCTGGTCCCCAATAATTGTATGCAAATGTGTAGAATGATTTTATCTCTTTTAGCCATTTATCAACTTTAGCATCAAAAGCTGCACGTTGTTCTGGATCATTTGGATCAGTCATGTATACTCTTAATGAACCAAAGTATGCTTGAGATGGAGATGACATTACAAACATTGAATTCTCTGGTACTGTAAATAGTGGTAAGAAGTCTGTTTGTACTTTACCATCTTTCTTTAGGTGATCCCATATTGTGTAGTACAAATCATCAGCACCATCAACATTTACAGAATGGTATACTCCACCTTTCCAATTGTCTCTAAACCATGAGTCACCATCTTTATAATGTGTTAATGTAGTTACATAGTAATCTAAGTATAAACCTAAGTTAGATATTCTTGTGTATTTTACAAAGTAGTTATTGTAAAATCCTGCTGTTCCATTTGTTGCTGAGTTTGATCCTTGGATAAGTTGGTCAGTTAAATATTTCATTGTCATATCCTTATCAAACATCTCAGATGAGTGGAACATAACTGAATCTGCTAAATTTATACCATCCATATCTAAGTTATACCAATATGTAAAGTAGTTATATGCGAATAGGTATTCTTTTAGTTTGCCAGATTTTACAAGTTCTCGTTCTATCATATCGTCTAAAACATCACTCTCAAAGTTTGGTGAATATCCTAAATCAACTAATAGATTTATAACAAAATCTTCAATATGATATTTAGTGTAATTATCAAAGTGTTCTTTATATAGTCTACTATCTTCTTCTATATCTTTTGTTACTGGGTCTAAGTCTAATTTAAAGTCATAAGTTGAAGCTACTTCAATAAGTCTTCTAACGCTGTCTTGCTGTGGATCTACTATATATTTATTGTAGTTATATCCAACGTTAAGTTCAGTTATCATGTATGATGCTACATTTCCATAATAATCATCAAATGCTATATCATACACAAGCTTAGTTCCATCTTCAAATACAATATAAATTTTACTTAGGCTGTTATAATTTTCTGTTGTAAGACTTGAAATCATCTTACCTTCTTTATTGAATGGCACTACATATCTAATTATCTTCTTAGTTAAGTCATGACCATCTGGTATTTTATTACCATCTCTAATTATTTCTTTAGCATCATAGAATGGCATTAATTTGTACATATTGTGATATGTAATTTCTCTGTCTTCTCTATAACTTTTTAACTCAGAAACTCTTTTATAGTCTGGAATGTATATTTCTGTATTTTCTGGTCTTTTTCCATCATCAATATATGAATTTGATACACCTTTTAATGTAGGTAGATTATCTATTGATGCATCATCACTAATATTCCAAATACTTGTATCAAGACCTAGTTTATTTCTAAAGAATTCTGCATTTAGCTCTTCTCTTGAAACTGTTGTAACATCATCATGTTTAACTACTGCTGTATCTAATTGATAGTTATTTTGTGATTTGCTAGATAATTTACTTCTTTTATAGTTATATACTGCTCCAACGCCTTTATTTCCTTCTACTAAGCTTAGGTTATTTTTTAATGTTAATCCATCTGATTTACCATTGTTTGCATCAGCTCCTACAATACCACCATTTCCATATCCATAACTCTCGTTAAATCCATAATATGCTGACATTTTCATGTTAACTATATTGTAATTTATTTCACAAGTATTATCTGCTGATACTACAAAGCCTGCATTATTCCACCATCCTGATGACATTGTACCTTGTACATAGCAGTTTTCTATTTTAGAATTATTTTTTAAGTATACAACGCCAGCTGATATAGTTTGACTTACATATGTTGTATTGTATGTTATGTTAGTTGCACTACATTTTTCAATTACAGAATTATTAGATAGTTCATATACTAATGCACCTGTACCATTGCCTGGAGATACTAAGTTTTCTACATGAACATTTGAAATTTTAGCATTATTTGTAGCATATATTGCAACTACACCTTTTGCATCTCCCCCATTAAATGTTATTCCTTTAATAACAAGGTTCTCTACTGTTGCACCATCTAATTTTTTGAATAATGGTTTAGTTAAGTTACTAATTGTGTGGCCGTTAGCATTTAATTTTCCTTTATAGTCAAAATCTATATAAGCAGTTTGTTTTTCATCTAATGGATACTCCAATAAATTGTAGTCTTTATCTAGATTAATTACATAATCTGGTGTGTTATTTGCTTTCATTTCTTCAATTAATGATTTAAATGAACCTTTATACTCATATTCTTGAGTATTTTCTAGTATATCAAGTGTAACTTCAAGTGGTTTTAACTCGTTTTCTCCAGTATATACCATTGCATCAGTATAAGATAAAACTAGTATTAATTTATTGTCTTCAACTCTATAACTCTTAACACTACTATAGAATGTTGGTATATTCTTCATTGATACTTCAACTAAGCTGTTTTCTATAACATTAAGATTATCTTCTGTTAAGCTATCAACTCTTACTGCATTACCCAAATCATCGAAAGTATATAACTTGATGTCTACTATATCTTTCATTTCAATATATCTTGTAGTTAAAGAAACTATTTGATTATGAATTTTTTCATCAGTGAAGTGGTTTACTTCATCAGATTTTTCTAAATCTCTATCATATGTTGAGTAAACTGATACTGTATATTTTTCAGCTTCTGTCTTCTTGAATGATACACTGTTTACTCCAGTACTTAAAACTTCTGGTGTAAAATCTACTTTATTACCATATTCATCTATTATTTCTACTCTTGTTCTTATATTAGCATCATCTGCATCTTCAAATTTTATGCTTAATTCAACTTTATCTGCATCGCTATCAGAAATATCATAAGTAAATTCACTAACTTTTGTGTGGTCTTTTAGTATTTCATATTCTACTGTTTGATTTTCTACTGGTACTATATTACCACTATTTAAAGTTATATTTTCAATTTTTGCACTTATCTTTTCTGCTATATCAGAACCATTAATTATTGTTTCATAGCTGTTTTCTGTTTCTGGTACTTTTGTAAGGTCATATTCATTACCAGCTATCTTAATTGTCATAGGATATAGTTCACTTGTTCTAGTAGTACAATCAAATACAAGCCTAATATTCTCATTCTTTTCAAAGAATGTTGTTTCTTCTGAATTAATGTTATATGTTTTAATATTGCTAAATGCAATGCTGTAATCGCCTGTTAGCATTAGTTTTCTTGCAAATATAGTATGGTCTGTGAATGTATTATAATTAGCATTTGTTTCATCTGGTAGTTTATTATCATCTAAGTCATATGTTGCTTTTACTTCAAAATCTAATAATTCGTCTGGAGTAACTGTAAATTCAACATTATTAGGACCAACCTTTATTTGTTTTTCAATATCTCCTATTTTTGCTTTAATATCACTTGTGCCTATTGCACCATCTGGATCATTTAAAACAAATGATAGTTTTAGTTTGTTATTAGCTAAGTCATTTTCTGTTTTGAAGTTTGTAACATATGGTTCTGTCTTTAATATTTCTATTTTGTCATTGTGATTAAATGCTTCAACATCGCCATTACTAAACTTAATATGTGTAACATTTATATCTTCAGTTCCCACTTCATCTTGTGCTGTATAATATACTCTATATGTGTCCTTCACGTCTTCTAGCATTTGAACATCATAGTCTTTTCCATTTATTACAAGAGCTGTAATACCTACTGCCTTATTCTGATTTATATGGTCATCCTTATCTATTAGTATTACTTTTGTACTGCTAATAACATAATCTATTGCAAATGTTTCTCCTTTTTTAGGATATCTTGTTTCTAACTTACTATTTAGTATTGAAGTATTAATACTTGACTGGAATTCATCATTTATTGGTGTCCAAGTTACTAGGAAATCATAATATCCTGGAACTTCAATAAGCCCACCAGAAACTTGTAATCTATATACTGCTGTAGGTGGATATGGTACTTTAAATTCAACTGAACCAGTAAGAATTCCTGTTTCATTAAATACATCATTTTCTTTAGGAACTACTACTTTTTCTGCAATTTTTCCACCTTGAGAATTCATTAAAGTAAATGTTAGACCTGTATAAAGTTTTCTATCCCTGTCTGTTAATTTATAACTAAATGTTACTGTTTCTGCTTCAATATTCTCTACAAAGTCTTTTATTACAAATGTTGGCATTGTTTGAACTACCAAACAATAAATTATTCCATCTTCATATGGTACATCTAATGCAGCACCATTTTCTAGTATTACTTTTTCAATTACCATGCTTTCTTGATCATATGAGAATGCTTTATACTCTCCTTCATAATAGAAGGTTTTTCCATCTTCTCTTCCCCTAACTATACTAACTGGGTATTCCATTCCATCAATAATTACTTTTGTTACTTTATAATCTGTTCCAGTTGAGCACTCGAAAAAGAATGGTTTGTAGTCTCCTAATGTAAATGGTCCACCTGATGCTTTGCTAAATTGTAGATTATATTCTATTTTTCCTACAAGTTTATAGTTTTCATTAAAGATATTTTCTTTAACTATATATTTTGCATTAGGATCTTCCTCTTCTTCTGGTTGATTATCTCCTTCTTCTGATGTTTCTTCATCAAGTCCCAATACGCTCATTAATTGTTGTATTATTTTTTGTTTATCAAGAGAGTCTGGTCTTAGGTCATAAGTTACATCAACAGCTACATTGTATTCATTTTGAATTTTTTTCATTTCCAAAGAATCTAGGTTAAATTCGTATTCAGATTCACCATTTCTTAATTCTTCAGTATGAAGTTCAACATCTGACTCTCTAACTATAAAGCTTGGATGTGGTTCTACTAGTGAACTATCTGGGTCATTTACTCTAAATGATAATTTATTATTGTTTTCATCTATTATAAAGTGTGTTATTGTTGGTTTTTGCTTGTATACTTTAATATTTATAGGTTCCATACCATTTGGATATATAATTTCGTCTACAAGGTTTGAACCTATTTGTATGCTTTCTATATCTTGACTAAATATACCTGTTTCATTTGGTGCTTGAACAGTTATTGAATATGTGTCTTCTACTACTTTATCTCCTTCTGTTACCTTTGTAACTTTGTAACTTTCATCACCTATAGAAATCTTCTTTACTTCTTGGTCAACATTTGTATTTATCTTAAATGTTAATACAACGTTTTCGCTTTTTTCTACATACTCTTTATCTATGCTTTGTGAAAGTATTGTTACTCTTGGTTTAGTTTCCTTCTTCTTCTCAAATAGTGTCTTTTCCTCAAATGTAGCTCCATCACCTATATCACAAGTTGCTCTTAGCTCAATAGAATATGTGCTAACTTTTCTAAGATCCATCTTTACAGTTTTTATAATCTCATCGTCAAGGTCAATTTTTTTAGTTTCTATAATTGTTCCTGCACTATTTTTCATATAAGCAGTCAATCCTACTACTGTACCATCTTCATCTTCTAGTTTGTAATTAATAATTGCTTCATTAGTTACTGTATCTTCTTGAATTTCAGTAACTTCTTTTGCTACTGGAACAGCATATTCATACGTATAAGATAGGTTTCTGTCTATTTCAAATTCCTTATCTTTAATCTTTACACCATCAACATGTAATATATTTATACCTTTTTCTTTTGGCTCTAAAGTTAGTTTATATATGCCATTTTCACCTTTTGTAACATCATATTCTTCATTATCTATTACTATTGTATCAACATCATCATATGACATTAAGCTATTTTCAAAGCTAATTCCTACTTTTGTGTTAAGTGGAACTCTCTTTGTGATTGTAAGATTCTTTACTCTAAAGTTAGATTCTTCTTTCTTAGTAATTTCAATTTCTTGTTCTTTAAATATTTCATTATGGATTATATCTGCATTGCTTAATTTGTAGTTATTTTCCACCTTAATTGTGTATTTTTGTCCTGGAGTTAAGTTATTAAATGTATAACTATTATTTCCTGCTTTTATTTTTTCTTTACTCTTTTCTACTTCACTACCATCAGATATTAAAACAACATAGCTTTCTTGTAATGCATTGTCATCATCTTTTATATTAAATTCTACCGTTATATTATCTTCATGGTTATTAGCAGTAAAATCTGATATTGTAGGTACATTTTTTACTACCTCTATTAGAGCTGTTGGATTGTCACCCACAAATTTATCTTCTGATATAATTTTAGAACCATTTAATGTTACAGAAATTATTTTAAATTCTTGTTCTCCAGCTTTATCGTTAGCTACCATATCTACATAGTATCTGTATTCACCATTTTTCCCTTCAATGGTATTTACAGTGTATTCTAAGCCTTTTGAGTTAGGATCTTTTAAGTCTTGCACAGTAACCTTTTCAGGTACTAGTAAAGCTTTATTTTCACAGTTAAATCTTAACTCTATTGGTTCATTCTTAGAAAAATTTGTTTTTTCTTCGCCATCTTTATTAAATGTCTTTATATTGTTAATTGTAAAGCTATAATCTGATATCAATCTAAATTCTTGTTTTACATTAACTACACCTTCATTTTTGTCTTCTTCTATTGTATTGTAGTCTAAATCATATTGTACTTCGACACTTATTATATGGTCTTCATCAGGGTTAATACCTGTAACTAAGAAGCTGTTTTGTCCTCTCTCTAAAATTTTTTCTTGTTCATGAACTACAGCTTTTCCTGAAGTCATTGCCTCATCTAGGTCATTTACAGTAATAACAAACATTACGGCATTTTGTTCTAACATGTCTGTTGATGTTATAGTAACAGTAGGTATATCCTTTAAAACTTCTATTTTATCAGCTTCTGTATTTGTTACATTTACTGATACATTATCTCCAAAGTATACTGTAGTTACTTGTAAATTTTCTATTTGTGAAGTATCTGTTGCAGTATATGAAATCTTATATTCATTTAATGCTTCATTAACTGGTGTTAGAGTATATTCTTCTTTTTCATTTAAAACTACCTTAGTTGGAGCTAGCATTGTATTAGATTCTATCTTATATGTAATCTCTATTGTTTCTTGTTTTTTTGGATATCTTTCTGTAATTTTTTGTGTAGTTACTAATGCAGTTGGTTTTACTTCTGCAGTTAAATTGCTATTTGCTATTTCTTCTTTGCTGTGTGTTAAACCATCTACTCTATCGTAATCTGCTTTTATTGCTACATTATATATACCTGATTGTGAAACAGTAAATGTTGTTTCAGATTCATCTGGATTTAATATTTGTTCTGCTATAACATCACCATTTTCATTTTGTAATATTACATATATAGCAGTTACTGTTTCATCATCGTCTATTAACTCAATTTGTGCTTTAATATTTATGTTATCAGTACACTCTAGTTTTAATACTTGTGCAAGTGGCTTATCTTTAAATATTACAACTGATTGTTCATTTGCAAGTTTGATAGTTGCATTATTTGTTAAAACTATATCTGTAACAGTTATTTCTTTTCTTATATCTAAATTTTCTTCTCCATATGGATATTCAATTAAATAAGTATCTTCTTCGTTTTCAACTGGTTGTACTTGATATGTTTTACCATCTATTACAACTCCATAAACTGGGTAAATAGATGCATTTGTAGCTTTAAATTTAATATTAGCATTAAAATATACATCTCTTTCTATGCTATCTAATCTAAAGTCATTTACTTCTAACTTGTAATCTGTAACAAATTGAACATTTTCTTGTGTTGCATATACTTTTGTTTCCTGATTTTCGTCATTTTCATTATTGCTATCTCTATCGCAAGTTATTTCAAGCTCAACATTGTATATTTGAAGTTCTTCAAGCTCTAAAGCATATTCTTTATTATCTGCTGAAATTTCAGTTTCAATTACATCACCATTTGCAATGTTTTTAGCTATAATCTTTCCACTTACAAAGCTTAAGTCATCATCTATCATTTCATAAGTTACTTTAATTTGAGATGAAGATGTATCTACTTTAAAGTTTTCAATGCTTAATTCATCTTTTAGAATTTCAACACTTGAGCTATACTCTACTTTTACATTTTCATCATTATAATCAATGCTTGTTACTTTTAGTGTTTCATCTCCAGCATTTGTTCCTGTTGTATATGTAATTTTGTATTTACCATCTTCTGTTTCAGTAGCAGGGTATTTTGTGCCATTTACTTCTATACTTGTAACCTTTTCTACTGTATTAGATGCAATTTCATATATAACTTCAATTTCTGATGTCTTTTCTGCAAAGGTAGGTGTTACATCACTTTTTATAGTTGCTATTATTGGTTTCTTAATAGTATCTTCAGCTAATACTTCTTTTTCATGTATTAAACCATCAACTCTATCATAATCTGCAACTACTCTGATAGTGTATGTTCCCGCTTCTTCTATATTATCAAATGTTACTTCATTTGAATTTTTATCTATTATTGTTTCTTGAACAATATCTCCGTTTGCATTTACAAGTAATACTTTTGCATTTGTCATTATATTAGCTTCATCTATTACTTGGAAATTAGCCTTTATTGTGTTTCCTTCTACTTTTGTGGTTAATCCACTTATTGTTGGAGCATTCTTAAATATTTCAACACTATTATTGTTAGTAATAGCAAATCCTTGTGTGTTATTTAAGATAATTTCTTCAACTGTTATAATCTGTCTATCTGTAGTAGTAAGTGGTACTTCTACTGTATATGTTGTTCCTTCTCTTGAAACACTGTATGCATTTCCATTTATCATTACATCTTTTACAAAGTAATCTTTTGCTTGTTCTGCAAGTGTAACTGTAAATTGTAGTTTAACTACATTTTTATCTCTATCTACTTTAGCACTTAATTCATTAAAGTTAAATTCAAAGTCTCCAAGTAATGTGAATTCTTCTTTTGCTAATAACTCTTCTTGTTGATATTCAGTATTTTCTTTATTTAAATCGAAATTATATGTAATATATATATCTACATCATATGTTGTAAAATCTAATGCAGTTATTTCGTGCACAGTATCATTTATATCTGTAAATATAATTGTTTTTTCTTCTTTTGTATCTCTATTTGTAATAACAATTCTACCACTTACAAATGTATCTTCTTCATCTAAAACAGTAAATGCAAGTATTGCTTTATCTTCTTCTTTTTCAACAACAGATATACCTTTTACTACTGGTTTTATAGATTTTAATACTACATATTCGTACTTAAGTTCCTTATTTACATTATAAGATTTACCATTTTGTAATATAACTTTTTCAATAACAACTGTGTTTATGCCTTTTGAACCTTTTTCTAATACTACTTGGTATGTATCACCAATCTTACTTACTGAATATTTTTTTCCATTTATTATTACATATTCTACATCATAGTATGAATTATATGAATTTTTAAAACTTACAACTAATGCATCTTTATCTGTTACTTTTTCTGTTATTTTGTAGTCTGTTCCTATAAATCCATATTCTGCATTTATAACAAAGTCTTGGCTTACTAATGTTTCTTTTCCACTATTATCTTCTGGCTCTCCATATGCATCACTATCTAAGTCATATTGTACTTCTACTTTTACATTATATTTTTTATCTTTCTCTAATCCATCTAATACATATGTATTTTTACCATTTACTATTTTATCTGACTCAAATACAATATTTCCTTCTTCATCTTCTACTATAACTTTACCAGATTTTATAGCACCATCATTATCGCTAATTTTAACAGATACTTCTGGTATTTCTTTTTCGGTATCAATTAAAAATTCACTAAGTTTTGGAATATCCTTTAATACATCAAAAGTTACTTTGTATTCTGCTTCAACTTCTTTACCATTGTCTAAAACAACACCTGTTATAACAACATCTTGAAGTCCAGATTTTTCTGGAGCAGGTATAGTTACTCTATATCCGTTATTTTCATCCTTCTCTACAGGATATTTTTTTCCGTTTATTATTACAAATTCAACATCTGTATATGGTTTTATATCTATATTTAAATTTAATGTAACTTCTTCTCCTTTTTTTGGTGTTAAGTTACTAACATATGAACTTCCAACTGTAGAATTATAATCCGGTTCTGTAGATGGTTGTTCTTCTTTACCTTTTTCATCATCTGATGGATTTGGTGTAATATTTCCCGTATATTCTTGATTAGATGCATTACCTACTGATTGTGCAACATCTGTTATTGTTACTTTACCATCATTATTTAAATCTTTATCTTTTCCATCTTCTTGAGTTCCTTTTATCTCAAGTATATATTCTATTAAATCTTTTGTATCATCATAGTTTATTTCGCCATCATTATTTACATCTATGCTTTTCGTTGAAAAAATTTTGAAAGTAACTACTAATAAAATTATTAGCAATATTATGGCAATAGTAGTAATAATAATTTTTTTATTCTTAGAATCTTTTTTTGATAGTTTTAAATAATAGAATATTAAAGAAATAGCAATAGCAATCATTAAAATAATAAGTAAAATTCCAGCTACTGGGATTTCCCTTTTAGTTTCAATTACATTGTTATCTTCTTCTGGTACTTCTACTTTATTATCTGGAATGCTTTCTCCTTCATTTAGACCATCATTTAATACCAAAACTTCTACACTACTTCCTTCGATAGGAATATCTTTTTTACCGTTAGATGCAGTTATACTATTTACTATTATTGCTGTTTTGCCAGCTTTTGCATCTTGTTTTACTTGTAGTTTTAATTGTAAAAGTTTCTCCCCATTTACTCCTTTTTTATTTATTAATGCAAATTTATTATTATCCTTGTTATATTGTATATCTGACCAATTCTCTTGTTCTTCAAAATCTTCTTTTTCTATAACTTCAAAAACATCTTTATCATAGCTTAATTTTGCTGTATAAGCATATAAATCTGTATGTTCTGAATCTAAATTAATAGAAACAAGAAGTTCTTCTCCTACGTTAATTTCATTTTTGCTAACATTTAAAATTAAGTTATCCTTTGCATTTACTTTCATTATAAATGTAAAGGATATAAATAATGTTAATAATAATACTAAACATGCCATTAATTTTTTCATGCTAATTTCTCCTTTTTTTACAAAATTACCTGATATTATTTTACTAATTTTTTCCCATAAAGTCAACCATTTTCAACATTTTACTACAAGTTTTGACATTTTTTACGTAAACCTATTTATTGTCAATTCAAATTATTTATCTCTTTATTTTATATAAACTTTTTAATTTTTGTGACTTTATTTTAATAATATATTAATTTTATAAAAGTATTATTATTAGATTGTTAAAATCTTCTTGTAAAATATATTAATATATTTATAATTTATTGTATCATTATACATATTTTCTATTCTTTGGCAAATACTAGTTTTAAAGGCTTTCAGCCTATTAAATGAAAGGAATGAATTTTATGGAAAATCAAAATTTGAATATTTTAGATGAAGTTAATAAAGGGGCTACTATGGGGATGGATGCAATTAATTTTGTTTCTGAAAAGGTTAATGCTAGTGATTTAAAACATGTATTAGAAGTTGAATATAACAAATATAAGGATATATCACGAAGAGTAAATAATTTATACCCTAATTATAGCGATAAAGAACCACATGAAACTAATGCCATGAATAAAATGATGACTTGGTATGGTATACAAATTAGAACAATAAAAGATGATACTGATTCAAAATTATCTGAATTATTAATGCAAGGAACTAATATGGGGATTATTGAAGGAAGACGCTTGATAAATCAAAATCCCAATGCAGCAAATGATGTAAAAT
>CANQWH010000027.1 GCA_947627495.1 uncultured Clostridia bacterium | reverse complement strand
CTTTAGACTTAAAAATCTTTTTGTTCTTAGAATAGAACTTTTTGGGCTTTAGAATTAGCCTTGATTTATTGCTTATACTTATATCACATATATTTTACTTTTTCAATAAAAATTCTGTAATTTCCCAAACTTTTTCATTTTCCTATATATTATTTTACCATTTACATGTAATATTTTAAGTGTTACAGTTCACAGCCCATTATATGTACAAAGTAGCAAAACGCAGGAGAACAAAAATATGAAAGCTCCTTTCGAGTTTGGCGGACTTTATAGTACAAACTATATTAGTTTAAAAATCCCTGCTTTAATTTTTATTCCCTGCTCTTTAAATTTTATTTCATGTTCTGTTTCTATGTTATTCCAAAAATTTGGTTCTTCGTTTAAATTGTATGTTATTTTTACAGTCTCAAAACCTGATTCTTTAAAATATTCTAAGCTCTCTTTAAAAAGCCCATCATCATCTGTTTTAAAATATATTTCACCATTTTCTTTTAAAAATTGCTTGTACTTTTCTAATTGGCGAGTATGTGTTAATCTTCTTTTTTTGTGTCTTGGCTTTGGCCATGGATTACAAAAGTTTATGTATATTCTTTCTACTTCATCTTTCTTATCTAATATATTATTTATCTCCTCTACATCATATCTTGTAAGCAATATATTTGTAACTTCTTTTCCATTAAATTCTTCTATTATATTTCTATTTGCTACTCCTAGCATTGCATCAATTAAGTCTATTGCAATATAATTTATTTTCGGATTTTGTATGGCTGTTTTTTTTACAAAATATCCTTTTCCACATCCTAATTCTAAATGTATTGGATTATTTGAATTTTCAAAATATTCTTTCCATTTTCCTTTACATTCTTCTGGATTTTTTATATAAAATTTACTTTTTTCTAATTCTTCCTTTGCCCAAGGCTTATTTCTAATTCTCATTTTGCTCCTTTATTTTCATGTTTTTATTACACAAACCTATAATCTCATTAGTTATTTTTATTGCCTCATTCATTTCTTCTTTATTTGGTATGTATAATACATCTGGATACCTTAAATCAACTGCATATGTTGTTAACTCAGTACCTGTATATATAATGAAATCTTTATCAAACTTAGCACATAGATTCAATAATAAATCTATATTATGCGTTTTAGGAACAATTTCCACTTTTTTATATATTAAAAATGCTTTAAGGTATTTTTCTACTGCTTGTTGACAATGAAAGCAAACAATTTCTGTAACATCTTCATATTTTTTCATTATGTTTATAGTTTTCACGTCCTTTTCTGCCTTCTTTATCCATTCTAAAATTATATCATTTTCTATATTAATACACCTTCTTTCATTGCTTCATAAATAACTGTACCTGCTATTTTCTCATATTGGCTTACCATTGTTTCCGTTCTTACTAATATATCTACATCTATCAAATGAGTTGCCATTGTTTTTCGTATATTGCATTCTATTTTTCTTATTTCTTTCATCTCAAATTTATCGTCAACAATAACTAAAATATCATAATCACTATCTTCTCTATTATTTCCTGTCGCACGTGAGCCAAACAATATTATTGTTTTGTATTGTATATTCTTCAATGAATTTAATAATATTTTTTTTATGTTATCACTCATCTCTTTTTCTCCTTCATAAAAAAACTTTATTATATTATAATTTATATTCTTCCATTTTGCAATTGATTTTTAAATTAATTTATAGTATATTATTTTTAAATTGAAAGTGAGGTTTTTATGAGTTTGAATGAAGCCATTAAAATTGCGAAAGATGTTCGCAAAAATGCCTATGTACCATATACAAATTACACAGTTGGAGCTGCTTTAGTTACTAAATCTGGAAAAATTTATTCTGGTTGTAATATTGAAAATGGAGGGATAATGTCTATATGTGCTGAAAGAGTTGCTTTTACAAAGGCTCTATCTGAAGGAGAAAGAGATTTTGACTATATTGTTATTTGTGGTGGTAAAGATATAGATTCTTTAGATGATAATTGCACTCCTTGTGGCTATTGTAGACAATTTATGAGTGAATTTGTGGACAAGGATTTTAAGATTTATTTACTTAAAAGTGATGATGAGGCAGAAAAATTTTCTATTACTGAACTGCTACCATATTCTTTTAAGCTTTAAAGTAAATTATGTAAAATTTATTCTTAATTTTTTTACAAATTTTCTTGACTTTTGCTAAAAAATATTGGATAATTAGTATGTTCTTAATTGCGAAATTTCGTTTAAGAACATATTTTGTTTTAGGATGTGATTTTTTATGTCAAAAGCACAAGTAGTTTTGGGTACATTTTATGGAGACGAAGGTAAAGGTAAAATTATTGATTATCTATCAAAGGATGCAGACATTGCAGTTAGATGTACTGGTGGTAGTAACGCTGGTCATTCTATTGAAGTTGATGGTAAAAAATTTGCTTTTCATTTAATACCTTCAGGTATTTTTAACAAAGGAACTTTAGCTATTATAGGAAATGGAGTTGTTGTTGATCCTAAAGTACTAATTGAAGAAATGAACGAACTAGAAGCTAATGGAGTTTCAACCGAAAATTTGTACATTAGTGAAAAGGCTCACATTGTTTTTCCTTATCACTGTGAAATGGATAAACTTTTAGAGGAAAACCGTGGAAATAACAAAATAGGTACAACTGCGAGAGGTATTGGTCCTGCCTATTGTGATAAATTTGAAAGATGTGGTATTAGAGCAGAGGATTTAATTAGCGATAACTTTGAAGAACTTTTGACAGTAAATATAAATAACAAAAATAAAATTTTTGAGATGTATGGTCATCCTACTGTTGATTTAAAGCAAACATTAGAAGATTACAAAAAATATGCAGAGATTTTAAAACCACACATTACAGATACTATTACATTATTACATAAGGCATTAGAAAATGATAAAAAGATTTTATGCGAAGGTGCTCAGGCTTCACTTTTAGATATTGACTTTGGTAGTTATCCTTTTGTTACATCTTCTAATCCTTCTATTGGTGGTTTCTGTACTGGAAGTGGAATAGGTGCAAAAGATATTGGCGAAGTTTATGGTGTTTTAAAAGCATATTCTTCTCGTGTTGGTAGTGGTCCTTATGTTACAGAACAAAATAATGAAATTGGAGATAAAATAAGAGAATTAGGACATGAATATGGCGTAACTACAAAACGTCCTAGAAGATGTGGTTGGCTTGATTTAGTAGCCTTAAAATATGTTGTTAGATTAAATGGAATTACAGGTTTAGCAATTAACCATGTTGATACTATTGGAAAATTAGATAAATTTAAACTTTGTGTAGCTTACAATCATAATGGAGAAATTACAACAGATTTTTCTACAAATGTTAATTTTCTAAATAATTGTACAGCCGTTTACGAAGATTTTGAGGGTAATTTTGGAGATATTAGTAAATGTAAAACAAGAGCAGAATTACCAGAAAATGCAAAGAAATATTTAGCTAGAATTGAAGAATTTGTTGGTGTTCCAATTAAATTTATTGGAACTGGGGCTGGAAGAGAAGCTATGATTGTGGAATAAGATTTTAATCAAATTTTATATTACAAAGAACAACGGAAAGTTTTGTATAAACTTTCCGTTGTTCTTTGTATGCCATAAATACTGTTTCATTTTTAATTATATTTTTATTTCATTGCTTCCTTTATTTTCTTTGTATTCAAATTAGTTCCATAAAAATCTTTTCTTGAACATCCTGCTCTTCCGCTTCCTGCACATGCACAAGCACAACTACTAGCACAGCTGCTATGAGCACAAGCACAACTGCTGTGAGCACAACCGCCATGATATCCTCCATAGTAGCCTCCACCATAGAATCCTCTATGTCTGTAGTAGCCTCCGCCACCGAATCCCCCAAAAATAGATGCAATAATGCAAAATACAAATAAAATAATAAATATTACTGTGAATGAACTACCAAAGTCTGTTTTCTTAACTGATGTCAAACTTGAAAACGCTTTTTTATCATATTTAACTGTTATTGTTAATTTTTCACCTTTAGACATGTTGGTTTTATGCCATACTAAATAGTTATCTTCTGTTTTTTTAGTATTACTTTTCTTTACTTCATCTTTATTCCACTTAATAGTTAAATTATCTACTCTTGCATTTGTAAACCACGCTGGTGTAAATTTGTATTTACAATTTCCCCATGATACTGTATACATGTATGGTTGATGTATTGAATATTTAAAAGTAACTTCTTCTCCTGCATAGTATGCTTTAGTAAAATCAATTCTTACATATGACCCATTATATGGCATAATACTCATTATATTATCACTAAGTGCAGTTGCTGTATCAAAATATTCATTTGGTGTTCCTATTTGAACCCATGTTAATGGTCCTTCTGTTGTAGAATCTAGTACTCTCCATGTTATCTCATAAGTTATATCTAGTGAACCATCATACATTCTTGGATCTACTGTTACAGTATAATTTGTAATTCTATCTAAGTCAGCTGCATATGATTTTGTATTTATATTTAATATAATAAAAATTATGAATATTAACGCTAATAATATATATCTTCTTTTCATCTCCTAGCAACCTCCTTTTAAAGGACATATACCAGTACCTTTTGCAGAGAATTCTCTGTTTTTCTTGCACTTAGGATTGTTCCATATTTTTTCCCATTTTGTTGTTAACATGTTTCCTAAGCCAGCATCCTCTCCTAACCAACTTTGGCATGGTACAACTTCTCCATCTGGAGCTATAGCCATATTGCTTAAGCAGGCTCCGCAACTTGGAACATCTAATCCTAATTCTCTAATTTTATCTTCTTTAAGCCACCCTGGAGATGTGAAACTTATTTCCATTAAATTTGCCTTTGTATATTCGCACGCTTCTTTTAAAATATTATACAATTCTTCTTCTGAAAGTTGTGTACTCTTTGACGCTTCTTTTTTTGCATTTCCTGTAATTATTAGCCCAGAACATGTTACATATTTTACACCTAAACTGTGTAAATATTTTAATGTTTCTACATAGTTTTTATTAATTGTGCAAAGTGGTGTATTAATACTTAAAGGTAATCCTACCTTTATAGCATTTTTTATACCTTCTACTGTTTTTTCAAAATTCTTTGCTCCAACTAGTTTATTGTGTTCTTCTTCATTACTTGAATAGAATGTAATTTGAACACTATCTAAACTTGCATCATATAACTTTTTACACAATTCTTCAGTTAACAAAACACCGTTTGTGTTTAGTCTTGTTATAAACCATTTTGCATAATCTATAAGTTCTACTAAATCTTTTCTCATTGTTGGTTCTCCACCTGTAAATGTTAGTTGCGGAATACATACCTCTCTACATTTATCAATAACTTTCTTCCATTCTTCTGTTGATAACTCTTTTTTATCTGCATAATTTTGACCTGCTGCATAACAATGTATGCATTTTTGGTTACAATTCCATTTACCATCTTTTGCCATACTACTTACCATTAAATCCATTCTGTGTGGTGCCTTCATTTTACTTGCATATTTTCCTATAGATAGCTGTCCTATCTTTTCCTTAGGTTCTCTGCCTTCTGCTATATCTATAAATACAGATAGTATTTTGTTTAAATCTTCTTTTAGGGTTATTCTTCCTGGTTTTCTGTAAATTTCTAAAGCTTTATTTACTGTTACAGTTACTATTTTTTCTAGTTGCTTTTCTGTAACTTCGTTTCCCTTAAATTGATTTACTTCTTTTATAAATATTGCAAGTAAAATTGTCCAAGATAAGTTTATTGGCAAAATATCTTTCCCATTTAGTATCACTACACTTGGATCTGCTTTAAGTGGATTATACTTTGCTGGTACTAAATGTATCCTAACTACCCCTGGTTCGTATGGATTTAGTGTTGTATGTAATACTTCTTGCAAATTTTTTTTGTAAAATTTTCTTTCTTTGTAGTTCATAAAAACACCTCTTTAGTTTTTTTATAATGCACAGCCAATTAATTAATAAAAGTAGCCAAACGCAGGAGTTATATATTTATTAAAAATTGAAGACCCCCGAAAAACATCGAAGGCAATCGCCGACGTGGGTTCAATTTAGAATAAATATATAACTCCGACGAGATTTGGCGGACTTTATAGTACAAGCTGTGAATTGTAACATTTTTTTATTATTGTACTATATATTGAAAAAAATATCAATATAATTTTATTCAAATAATTTCATTATTTCTTCTTGTGATAGCTTATTTATAAATGTTTCCTCTGTTGATAATAATTTATCAGATATTTCTGCTTTTCTCTCTTGTAATTTATTTATTTTTTCTTCTATTGAATTTTTGGTTATTAATTTATATACTTGAACACTATTTTTTTGTCCAATTCTATATGCCCTATCTGTTGCTTGATTTTCAGCTGATAAATTCCACCATGGGTCATAATGTATAACTATATCTGCACCTGTTAAATTTAAGCCTGTTCCCCCTGCTTTTAAAGATATTAAAAACACTTTTACATCTTTTGATTCATTAAATTCATCAACCATTTGTATTCTTGTATCTACTTTAGTTTGACCTGTTAGTTTAAAATATTTTATATTTTTTTGTTCCAGTTCTTTTTCAATTATTTCAAACATTGATGTATATTGGGAAAATAGCAAAACCTTATGTCCTGCTTCTATACTATCTTGTAGAATATCCATACACTGTTCTAACTTACTGCTTTTTCCTTTATAGTTATCTAAAAATAATGCAGGATGACAACATATTTGTCTTAATCTAGTTAATAACATTAATATTTTCAATTTGCTTTTTTCAAAACTATTTTCTGAAAGTTCTTTTTGCATATCTTGTTTTGCTTGTGCAAGATATGCTAAGTATATCTTGTTTTGTTCTTCTTCCATCTCATTTGTCATAATTGTTACATTTTTTTCTGGTAATTCTTTTAAAACATCTTTTTTTACTCTTCTTAATATGAATGGTTCTATTAACATTTTTAACTTTTCTAAAGCTTTTTCATCATTGTTTAATATTATAGGAGTTTCATATTCTCTTTGGAATTTGTTATAGTTATATAAATACCCTGGCATTATATAATCGAATATTGACCATAATTCTGCTATAGAATTTTCAATTGGAGTTCCTGTCAATGCATATCTAATTTTACCATTTAATGTTTTTAAAGCAGTAGCATTTTTTGTTGTATAATTTTTTATATATTGTGCCTCATCTGCAATTATATATTGAAATGTATATTTTTTTTCTTCATATTTATCTATATCACGTTTTAACAAGTCGTATGAGGTTATTATTAAATCGTAATTGTTTAATTCATTTATAATACTGTCTCTTATTTTAGTTGCTCCTGTGATTTCAGCCACTTTGATATTTGAACACCATTTTTCTACTTCTGCTCTCCAGTTGGCAACAAGTGAACTAGGGCATACTACTATAGATGTCTTTTTTTCTTTCTTTTTTACACTTTCTATATATGAATTAATAACTGATATAATTTGAAGTGTTTTTCCGTAATCCCATATCGTCTGCCAATATTCCTCCAAAGTTATAGTGTTCTATTACTTTTAACCACTTATATCCTGTTTTCTGATAATCTCTTAATTTATCTTGCATTTTCTTTGGAATAATTATATCTTCTGTAAGGTCTTTATTTGATATATTATCTACTATTTCTGTAAATTTCTTGTCTTTCGCAACCTCTATACTTTTATTTTTATTTAAAATATTTTGCAAATAAATGCTTCTATTAATAGGTACTTTAATTACTCCATCTTGTACTTTATTTAAGTTTATATCTAGGTTTGTTGTTATATCATTTACTAAATCTAGGTCGTTGTTATCTTGTAAATCTATAAATGAACCGTCTTTTAATCTATAATATTTTTTCTTTAGTTTATATCCTTGTAAAACTTGCTTTAGTTCTTCTATATTAACATCGAACCTAGACATATCTATATTTAATAGTTCATTATCTACTTTTATTCCAACACTTGAAAGGGTTGGTTTTCTTACTTTTTGTTTGCCAAATTCTTCTGAAGCTAGTACTTCGTATTTTTTCATATAATTTTCTATTTTGAATTTTAGAAATACATACATATCATCATTATCTTTTAGTACTAATTTTTCACTATTTGTATCAATTTGAAAACCATCTCTAAAAAAGTCTTCAAATACCTTCTTTTCTTCTGCAAAGTTTCTATTTATATTAATTGTTTTAGTTGTTAATGGATTAAACTCATTTTCACCATAACAGAATCTTACATTTGCTACAAAGTTATCATTTGCATCCAATTCTAAATATACTTTTACACCTAAAATATCAAAATCTTCTTCACTATTTTCTTCTATATTTACATACCTTTTTATAGGTACTAATACTACTTTTGTAAATTCATCTATTTTATCTTTTGCTATAAATATTTCATTATTATATTCAAAATTTTTTAGTAATTCTCGTAAGTTTTCATCACCTTCAACTGATATTTTATACATTTTTTCTTCATCATATATATATGCAAATTTATATGAAAAATCAATAACTGCCATGTCTGGTATATTACTTGTTAATTTGTAATCATCATTTTCTTCATTTTTTGTTAAATAAAATCTAGGTAATACTTGTTCAGATGTGATTTTGAATTTTCTTTTTACTCCACCGCATTTTACTTCTATTTCTTTATTTACAAGTAAATTTAAAAATTCATCTTTATCTTTTCCTTCTAATATTATTTCTTTTGTTCCTATTACTTTTGAATAGTAATAATAATTCTGTTTTCCATTATTATTTGCATATTCAATTGCTTTTCCATATTTTAATATAAAATCCAAGTACTTTTTTGAACCTTCTGTAAATTTTTCTTCTTTTAACACTACTCCTAAGTCTTTTCCAAAAGTTGTTAATTCGTGTCTTTCATAGTTTTTCGCAAATTCTGAATAATCTTTAATTATATATTTTTTATTTACTCCAATTTTGAATGTAACATTTATTTTATTACCTGCTTCTAGCTCAATTCTTGGTTCTAATTCTAAAGTTCCATTTTCTACATTATCATATTTAGCAATATACTCTTTTTCCTGTGAAATTTCATTATATATTTTTTGTATGTTTAAGTTATTATTATCTGTATTATTTTTATTATCCTTTAGATTACTAATAATTGAATTCATTGTGTGATATCTCATTTCATATTGTCTTTGTTTTTCTCTTCTTTCTTCTTCTTCTCTAAAAATTCTAAGACGTTCTTCTTCTTCTCTTTTTTCTTCTTCTATTATTTCTGTTAAATTATTTACAAACTTTTCTTTAATTGGAAGTATACTTTGTGGTTCAATTGCTTCATATAATGTTGCAATTATATGTTTACACATACGATTTTTCTCATGATCCATACAATCACACTCGTGCTCTACTATAACTCCATTTTTGACTAATACTTCTGTATAATATGTATCAAAATAATTGCCTCTTACTCTACCATTTATCCTATATGTGTTATCATTTTCATACATTATCATTTCTATATGTGCTCTTCTATTGCTATAATACTCTTTTCCTCTTATTTTTCTTTCACCATTTGGAATTTGTTCTAATATATCTCTATTTACTACCATTTTTATTCTCCGTCTTTTTCATATATATTTTTTTATACTTTCATACTTAATTTTACTTTTTGTCTTTCTAAGTCTACTCCTATTACTTTAACCTTTACTACATCTCCTACTGATACTACTTCTGATGGATTTCTTACATATTCATTACTTAATTCTGAAATGTGTACCAATCCATCATGCTTTACTCCTATGTCTACAAATGCACCAAAATCTATTACATTTCTAACTGTTCCTGGCAGAATCATGCCTTCTTTTAAATCTTCTATTTTTAGCACATCTGTCCTTAATATTGGTTTTGGCATTTCTTCTCTTGGGTCTCTTCCTGGCTTTGATAAATCATCTACAATGTCTTTTAATGTTAATTCTCCTATGCCTAATTCTTTTGCTGTTTTTTCAATATTTATATTAGATAATTTTACTCTTATTTGTTCTAATTTTTCTTTATTTAATAAATCTTTTTTATCTACATTTATTTTGTTTAATAAATTTTCTGCAATTTCATAGCTTTCTGGATGCACTCCTGTTGTTTCTAATGGATTTTTTCCTTCAAATATTCTAATAAATCCTGCACATTGCTTAAAAGCTGCATTCCCCAGTTTTGGAACTTTTAACAATTCCTTTCTTTCTCTTATCTTTCCATTTTCATCTCTATATTTTACGATGTTCTTTGCAATAGTTTTATTAATTCCTGCTACATAAGAAAGTAGTGAAGGTGTTGCTGTGTTTACATCTACTCCTACACCGTTTACTGCATCTTCTACAACTCCTGTAAGATTTTCTGATAATTTCTTTTGATCTACATCATGTTGGTATTGCCCTACTCCAATTGCTTTTGGGTCTATTTTTACAAGTTCTGCTAGTGGATCTTGTAATCTTCTTGCTATTGAAATTGCTCCTCTTATAGAAACATTTATATCTGGATATTCCTCTGTTGCTAGCTTTGAAGCTGAATACACAGATGCCCCAGCTTCACTTACTATTGCATAGTACACTTCCTGTGGAATTTCTTTTATCATATCTGAAACGAATTTTTCAGATTCCCTTGATGCTGTTCCATTTCCAATTGCTATCATATTTACTTTATGCTTTTCAATTAATGCTTTTAAGGTTTTCTTTGCACCTTCAACATCATTTTGTGGCTCTGTTGGATATACTGTTGCAATATCAAGCACTTTTCCAGTATCATCAATTACTGCAATTTTACAGCCTGTTCTATATGCTGGGTCAAATCCCATGACTGTAATATTTTTAATTGGTGCACCTAATAACAATTGTTTTGCATTTTTTCCAAATACTTTTATTGCCTGTTCCTCTGCTTTTTCTGTTAGTTCTGCTCTTATCTCCCTTTCTATTGAAGGTTCTATAAGTCTTTTATAACTATCATCTATTGTTTCTTCTAATATACTTTTAAACTGAGTTTCACCTTTTATAATATTCTTTGTTAAATAGTTATATATTCTATCATTTGGCTTTTCTATTGTTACTTTTAAAAATTCTTCTTTTTCTCCTCTATTTATTGCCAAAATTCTATGGCTTGGAATTTTTTTAATTTCTTCTTCGAATTTATAATACATTTCATAATTTGATTTTTCATTTTTTCTTGCATTTTTAGTAACGATTTTTGCTTGGATATAACAAAATCTTTTTATTTCTTTCCTATAATCTGCAACATCTGATATATTTTCTGCAATAATATCTTTTGCTCCATTTATTGCATCTTCAATACTTTCTACTCCTTTTTCCTTATCTATAAATTTTTTCGCAATTTCTTCTATTGGTTTTGTTTCTTTTTGCATATATATAATATTTGCTAATGGTTCCAAACCTTTTGCTTTTGCAATAGTTGCTCTAGTTTTTTTCTTTTGCTTATATGGTCTATATATATCCTCAACTTCTGAAATTGTAACTGCTTCTTCTAAGGCTAAAATTATTTCATCTGTAAGTTTCCCTTGTTCTTCTATTATTCTTTTTACATCAGATTTTCTTGCTTCTAAGTTTCTTAAATATGTAAGTCTTTCTCCTAAATTTCTTAATATTTCATCACTTAACCCACCTGTTACTTCTTTTCTATAACGTGCAATAAATGGTATTGTATTTCCTTCATCTATTAATTCTATTGTATTTTTTACTTGTGTTTCTTTAATGTTTAATTCACCAGCTATTACTTGTATAATTTTTTCCATAAATAATTTTTATTCCTTTCTATATTTTTCATCCACAATTTATCCACTTTTGGTGGATAATTTTTTATTATTTCATTTCTTAAAAAAACACTTTAATCTTTATTAGTTTTTATTTTTTCTTTTATTTTATCTCTAAAGTTACTTATTTTATAATAGGCCTCTTTACTAAAATTGAAAATTGCATTTATAACTGGATTATACACAATATACATTTCATCTATAAACTCCATAAATTCTGGATTAAATCCCTTCTTGAATTTATATATTCCATGTTGTGGATCTTTTTCGCTTCTAAATCCTGCAATTCCTCTAAAGTCGTACCAATCACATTTATTTTTTAATCCTAATTTTATCATTTCCCATTGTAATAAATAATTAGGCATTAAGTTTCTATGTTTATTAGAACTTCCACCATATAAATACCATACTTTATTACCATATATAATTGGAAATACTGCTGCGATTGGTTCATTCTCATACTCTGCAATAAATATTTTTACATGTTGTGGTGTTAAGTCATCATACATTTTTTCAAAATATGAAAGTGAACGAATAAAGAAAACATCTCTTGAACCTGTTATTTTCATTATCTCATGAAAAGTTTTTAAATCTTCTCTTTTACCTTCCCTTATAGTTACTCCTTTTTTCATTGCTAATCTTATATTATATCTTGTTTTTGATTCAAATGACTGTAATAGTTCTTCTTCTGTTTTATCTTTTATATTTAATCTAAATACAAATTTAGGTTGTATTACTTGATTAATATTTTTTATTCCTTTTTTTGTTTTATATCCTAATTCTGTTATTATGTTCTTAAATTCTTCATCACTTTGTAAAACATCTGGGTCTAACCTAAATATAAACGCTTTGTATTTTTTTGCAACTTCTTGCGCTCTTTCTGTTAACTCTTTTAAAGTTTCCTTATCGTGTATATCACATACAAATCCTCTTGGTGCATACATTATATGTCTATTAAAAAAGGGCACTTTTCTTAATAAAATGCTCATTGTTCCTTTTATTTTTCCATTTTTATCTCTTACAATTATAAATTCATTTTTCCATTCTGGTGCTTTAACTTTCGCCCATTCTGGAGATTGCAAAAAACTTGTTTTGGGATTTGTTTGTAAAAAATTTTCTAATTCATCGTCTTTATTTACACTCATGTTTATTAACCATTCCTTTCAAGAGTTCAATATTTTATTAAATTTTTCACGCTATATTCTAGCATATATCTTGCTTGTTTTCAAGAGTAAAATTCTTAAAAAACTAGGATAAATAAATTAATATATATATATAATTTCATATATATATATTAACTTACTTAATTACAATATATTATATTTTTTAACATATCATATAATTTATGAATTGGCAAACCTACTACTGTAAAATAATTTCCCTCTATCTTTTCAATATGAACGCCAAATTTACTTTGCACAGCATATCCCCCGAGCTTTATCATAAGCTTCTCCAGTATCAATCCAGCTTTCTATTTCTTCCATTGTCATTTTCTTAAAATATACATCAGCTATATCATAATCTATTTGTTCTGTGTATTCATCTCCTTTTTGAGTTAAAACACATATACTTGTAATTACTTGATGTTTGCTATCATTTAAATCCATAAGCATATTTATTGCTTCTTCCCTATTATGTGGCTTTCCATATATTTTATTTTGCTTTATTACCATTGTATCTGAAGCAATAACTATTCTATCTCCTGTAGTATCTTCAAAAACTGCCTTTGCTTTTATATATGCTAGTCTTTTTGATTGTTCTTCTACGTTTAAACCCTCTTTAAATGTTTCATCTGCATTACTAACTTTAACCTCAAATTTAAGCCCCATCATTTCTAATAATTCTTTTCTTCTTGGTGAACTAGATGCTAAAATAATTTTCATTTTTACCACACTCCATTTTTATATTATAACATAAAAGTTACTACACATAGCATATGTATAGTAACTTTTTTTAATTGAGTTTTGTACTTATTTTACATTCCTGTTTTTGGTAGTTTTACTACTGTTTCTTCTTGTTTTATTTCTACTTCGCTTCTTTCTTGTTCTAGTTCTAAATTTGAAGTTTGTTTTTCTATTTTAGGTATATCCTCATCATGTAAATTATTTACGGTTATTGTTGTCTCTTCATTAAGTTTTAATTCTATTTCTATTAGTTTATCATATACATGATAGTTTTCTAATGTTTCCATTTCTTGTACATAATATTTTCCTGGTAATAGATTTTCAACTATAATGCTTCCAAATTCATCTGTTACTAAATCTGAATATACTACATTTTTGTTTTCATCTAGTATTTGGAATTTAACACCTTTCAATGGTTTCTTTGTTTCTTGGTCTTGCTTTATTATTTTAACTTTTGTTTCATTTTTAAAATAATATTCTGTTTTTACTCCTACACCTGCTTCATATATAAGTCCTGTTATTGCAGTATCTTGCAAACTACTATCTCCTACTGGTATTCCATGTATTACTGGTTTTGTTGCAACATCTCCATTAACATTTATAATAAAGTTTCCATCCTCTTTTATATTTTTAATTGGTATTAATATTTTGAATTTCTCTGAAGCATTAAAATAATTTTTTTCGGCATTTTGTAAGTCTGTTACTTTCATTCCTTCTACTAAATTGCCACTTAAATTTATTGTATAATCTTTAATAGGTGCTCCTGCTGTTACAGAAAATTCTTTTGATACATAGTTTTTATCTATATTATCAATTGTCCACATTGCATTATTTGAATCTATTGCTATAGTAGAACTTGGTTTTGTTTCTGTTGATGTTCTTGCTATATTTACTATTTGTTTCATAGCTGATAGTGTTCTATCTCCTGCAGGAGTTCCCATGCTTACATATGAATTTGGGTCTCTATCATATATTGAGCAATAAATGGCATGTCTTGTTGCAAAATATGCTTCTTCCTTTGTTTCACATCCTAGTTCTTCTGGTGTTTTATATGGATATCCATTTACAACTGTTCTCCATAACTCAGCATCTGTTATTAAATTGTCTGTGTTTACATCATATGAGAAGCTTAATGTTGCTCCTCCTAATGGTTCATTTAAACAGTATGATGGATATTCTACACCATCTTTTTGGTATACTATGTATATACATCTTAATTCTTCTCCATTTCTTGATAGCAAATCTCCAAATACGTGAGTTCCATATAAAGTTACTGTGTTTTCTGTAGCTATACTTGATGTTTGTAAAATAATGCTTGTAAGTAGCATTATTAAAGATAAAATTATTATAAATTTTTTCTTAATTTTTTTCATTTTCTAATCATTCCTTGTAATAATATATTTAGGTTTTTAAAAGGGTACCCATAAACCTCTTAAAATAACTATGTATTTTAACACTGTGTACTTCTTTCATTCCTTTAAATTATGTCCTTATTTTATATAATTTACTTCTTTTTGTACTGCTTGTACGCAGAGCCTCTGCTCTGGTTTATTTCTAACACACGTTATTAGTGTTATTATATTTTCATCAGTTTCTTGCAAATATGACCAGTCTGTGTCTTGTATAATTGTAGACATCTTCACTTCATATATTCTTGTTCCATATGGCGTTTTATATATAACCTCATCTCCTGTTTGTAAATCTTTAACTTTTTCAAAATAATTTATTGGATAACCGCCTATTATGGGCAGCAAGTCCTATATTTCCTTTCCAAAATGCAGTATCTTCAAAATGCCCTACATATTCATACATTACTTCTTGGCTTGTTCCTTGAGCTATTGGTGCTATTAAATCTATTGCAGGTATTTCTAATTGCCACATTTCTCGCTCTAAGTTTTCTGTCGTTTCAAGCATTTTTTCTGTTTCTTCTTCTATGTTAATTGATACTTCTTCTATTATTGAGTTACTTTCTTTTTCTTCTATTTCTTGTATTTCTACTTGCATGTTTTCTTGTGTATTATTAGATGTTTGTAAGCTCTCATATGCTAGATTTACACTACCAAGTATAAATATGGTTAATATTATAGCAATAACGCTTACAGTTAATTTAGTATAACTACTTATACACCTCACCTCTCTTTAAATATTATTTAATTTTTTTGGATTTTTCGGAATAAAAGAATATTATTCCTTCAATAGAATTATTTTGAAATTGCTTTCGCAATTAAAGATGTATTTATTATAATACAAGTTCTACTATTTGTAAAGCATTTTTCATTGACAAAAATCGACAAGAATTGACAAAAAATTGCATTTTAAATTATCTATTGATATTTACCCTACCCATCAATATAATCAAAGATTGTGGGTGGGTACCTATGAACAGTTGTATTTGACAATAAAAAAAGACAGATTTAATTATATTTTCTGCCT
>CANQWH010000026.1 GCA_947627495.1 uncultured Clostridia bacterium | reverse complement strand
CCTCCTATTTTTGATTATAACATAATCGCTTCTTAATTTACTTGTTTCCATATCATTTTATTACTTTTAAATTCAAAACATAATTTATTTTCATCACATAAATAAGATAAATACGATTTTACTGTACTTCCAATCAAAACATATTGATTTGGATTTATAGTTATCTTATATTCATCAAAAATTAGTTTTAATATTTCTTCAAATGTAATTTCGTTAACACATATATTGTATATTTTATTAGATATTTCTTGTATTTTATTTCTGTTCAATTGTATTAAATTAGAAATATTATTTGTTGCTTCACAATGAGATGGAATATATAGTTTTCCATTTAAAGTAGCTAAATAGTCCAAAGTATTAAGATATTCTTTAACATCATATATAAAGAATAAATGATATTTAGTAATTGTTTCTTCACTAAATAAAGAGTCAGCTAAAAAATATATATCATCACTTGTTTTAATTCCTACCATATCAAAGGAATGTCCTTTTAAAGGAAAATATTCTAAACCATCTGGTAAATTATTTTCTATTGGCGTAACAACAGATTCCTTCGCTAATAAAAATTTATTTCTTATATCTTTGAATGGAGAGCTACCATAAAGAAAAGATGGTTCTAAAATAGGATATTCAGTAAATGCCTTCTCCATTTTATTAGCAAGTATAATGCAATTGGTTCTATCTTGTATTACTTTATTTCCTCCAATATGATCAGCATGTGAATGTGTATTAACAATTCCTTTAACTTGCCAACCTTGCTCCTCAATAATTTTTAATATTTTCTTACCCGCGTCTTTATCATTCCCTGAATCTATAATATAAACATTATTATCATCTATTTTATAAATTCCTATATTTGTAGGATTTTTTATATAATAAGTTTTTTCACCAACTTTTTCTAATTCCATAAATATATCTCCTTACTCTTTTTCTTAATTTTTCACCTCTAACTATTTAGTTTGCATTATATCACATATTGCAAAATTAGTACATAGCTACTTTAAAGTGCGTACTTGATTTTGTGGAAAAAAATGTTCAACATATTCTCCAAAAATCAATATAATTTCTGTCTAGTCTTAATGTCAAAACTATATTCCAATTTCAAAATTAGATGAATTTTATAAGTGGATTGAGAAAAATTATCAATAATATGTAGTAAAATTTTAAATTTAATGGTATAATGAAAATGTTTTGAAAGATATGAAAGTTATTAATAACATAATTTTAATGAATTATGGAATAGAGTCACATATTACAATGCTTGCAGATTATGAAATGATGAAACACCTTTTGTAGTAGAAATAAAAAAATACAGGAATAAAAGTGGCTTAAAATCTTATTATCAAATCAAAAATTGTATTTAGGGGGACTTTTTATATGAAAGAAAAAAATAATCAAATAAAAGTTAAATTAACTACAATAATATTTTTAATATTAATAATAGCAATAATTATCGTTGGAATAGTATTTGTAATATTACATAAGAATAATGATAATGAAAGTAGTACAATAGAAGAAGAAATAAAAGCAACGCAAGATGAAGTCGAAAAAGACGATAAAAAGACAGATGACACGGATATTGACATTTCTTTCAAATTCTTGAAAATGGAAAATAAAAAAGAAAACATGATTTATAGTCCATTATCTATAAAATATGCTTTACAAATGCTTAATGAAGGTGCAAATGGAAATACTAAAGCTCAAATTGAGAATGTAATTGGAAACACAAATTTAGTAAAATATGATAATATAAATGATATATTATCATTAGCAAATGCATTATATATTAGAAATACCTATTCACAGTATGTAAAAGATGAATATACGAATAAATTACTTAGTAAATATAATGCTGAAATAAAATATGATGATTTTAAAAGTGCAGATAATATTAATAATTGGATTGATAATAAAACTTTTGGACAAATTAAAAATATGTTACAAGATGAGATAGTAACAAATCCAGATAATGAAATGTTTCTAATAAATGCATTAGCTATTGATATGGAGTGGAAAGATAAATTCGATGGAGAGAATACCCATGGAGATACATTTTATTTAGAAAATGGCGATGAAATGATTACAACAATGATGAACCAAGAAACTAAAAGTGATAATATTTCATATTATAAAGATAGTAATATTACTGCAATTGCAATGGATTTAGAACAATATGAAAATGAGCAAATGGAATTTATTGCAATTATGCCAAATAATAATTTGTCAGATTATGTAGAAAATTTTGGAGAAGATACTTTAAAAAATATAACAAGTAATTTTACATTAGCTTCTAAAACTAAATATGGTTTAGATATTTCTATACCAAGATTCTCATTTGTTTATGATTTGAGTTTAGAAGATGATTTGAAAAATTTAGGAATTACAGATGCATTTAATAAAAATTTAGCTGATTTTTCAAATATGTCAAGCAAAAGACCACTTTGGGTAGGTGGTGCGTTGCACAAGGCTAATATAGACTTTACTGAAAAAGGTGTAAAAGCAGCAGCTGTAACTGTTATTTATATGACAGATGGTATGGCATTAGCTGATGAAAATAAACCTATAGAAATTAATATCGATAAGCCATTTATGTACTTAATTAGAGATAAAAAAACTGATGAAATATGGTTTGTTGGTACTGTTTATGAACCAAATTCTTGGGAAAACGATAAAGGAGACTATGAGTATAGATAAAAGATATGTAAAATATCTACAATAAATATAATATTAAAAAAGCAAGTAGTTATAGAAATAATCACTTGTTTTTGCAAATTTACAGTACTTGTACCAATATTTTTATTAATTTTTCGTAATCTCTTGGTATTCTTATACGAGCATATTGTGAATTTAAGTTTATAAAATTGCTAGTATTTTCAGTAATCACTCCTCTTTTTATTAATTCATCTGTTAGGTTCTCATATTTGTTACTCTTTATTGTAAATATTGGTGTCTCTAAACTAGTATATAAATAATTATCTTTATTTAATTTTCCAAGTATTTCTTTATTTGCTTCTACCACTTTCCTCTTGGTTCCTTCTATTTTTGAATAGCTTCTTAGTAGCTTTATAAATAAATTACAAGACATATCAGAAAAATAAAATGGTAGTGTAATCATATCATATATTTTTATAAATTCTTTGTTAGAAACTAAATATCCTATCCTATGATTTGGTAACCCAAAAAATTTTGAAGCACTTTTTAATACTACTAAGTTATCATATCTATCTACTAATGTAACAGCTGAATTTTTAAAATTCATATAATCTCCATATGCTTCATCTATTATAACTGTTATATCATATTTTTTTGCATGTTTTGTAATATTTTCTATATCATTAACATCTATTATTTGCCCTGTAGGGTTATTAGGATTATCTATATATATTACACTATATTTACTACTAATTTTACTTATAAAATCTTTTGCAATAAATTTAAAATTATTTTCTTTTTCCAAACTATAATATTCATATATTCCTCTTTTTAATTCCACTTCTGATATAAATCTTGGAAACTGTGGAGAACATCCTAACACATATGTATCTTTCTCAATAAGAAATTCACTAAGATTTCTCATTATTCCCATACTTCCTGTGCCAAAAGATATATTTTCACTTTTTAAATTATCTAGTTCAGCATTATTTTTCCAAAACTTTATCAATTCTTCTTTTAGTAGATTGTAGCTATTAACTGGATACTCATTAATAATATATTCACTTTCACCTATATATTTATTTATTAAATTTTCATCAATAAAAGGATTTGTTCCTAAAGAACAATCAATGTTATTTCTATTACTATCCTTCATTATACCTTCATTTTCAATATAATCTCTAACTCTAAATTCCTTATAATATTTATCTATCATTAAAATAACCTCCTAAAAAAATTTTTCTATTAACAATTTACTTTTTAAACTATATCAATATATATTATTTTTTACATACAAAAAACTCCCATCCTTATTTTTATTTAAGGACAAGAGTATTTTACATTTCTCCTGCGGTGCCACCTTAATTAGCATTATTATTGCTCACTTTTACTTTCATATACTAAATAATATATGCCCTATTTTTACGATTAGGGTTTTCGTCAACTCCTACTTTTATATAATTATAATTTCAGGTTGCCCTCATCAGCCCATTCAGTAAAATTTCCTACATAGCATTTCCACCATCAGCTACTCTCTATAGTATTCTATTAAACTTACTAACCTGAATCAACGGTTTACATTTTTATTATAATATCATATTATTATGAAAATTTCAAATTTATCCTTGCATACAACAATAAATTCTTACATTTGTTTTACTTCAAAAATCCATCAATAATTGCTTGTTCCGCTTCTTTTTCATTTAATCCTAATGTCATTAATTTCATTAGCTGGTCTCCTGCAATTTTACCAATGGCTGCTTCATGAATTAAATTTGCATTAACATTATTGGCAATAATTTCTGGTATTGCAATAACTTTACCTTCATCTTTAATAATTGCATCACATTCAACATGTCCAAAGCACTCTGTGTTTCCCGTAACCTTTGATTCAAATTGTTGCACAGAATTTTCTGTTGCAACTGACCTAGATGTTACTTTTGTACTAGAATTTTTTCCATTTAATTCTACTTCAAAAATTGTCTTTGCACTTTGCATACCATGTGTCATAATTTTTTCTGTTACAATAAAATTAGTATCATCTTCCAATACGCCTTTAGTTTCCCTTATAGTAGAATCTACACCTTTTATTTGTGTTGATTCCATCTCTAAACTTGCACCTTTTTTTAAGTGAACTTCTGTGACTGGATTTAAAATTCTTTTTCCTGTGCCTGTTCCTTCACCATAATGCTTTTCTATATATTTTACTTTTGCACCTTCTTCTAAAAAGAAACGATGTATTCCATCATGCTGAGAGTCCTTATGATGGTCATTATGGATACCACATCCTGCTATAATATAAACATTTGCATTTTTACCTATATAAAAGTCATTATATACTACATCATTTAAGCCACTTTCTGTTATAATTACCGGGATATGAACAATTTCAAATTTTGTGTTTTCTTTAACATAAATATCTATTCCAGATACATCTTTTTTTGTTACAATATTAATATTATCTGTTACTTTTCTTTCAATACCTTTTCCGTTTTTACGAATGTTATAAGCACCTTCAAAAGTTTCACCTTGTATATCAGTAATTTGTTCTAATAAACTAATGTCTGTTTTATCCATTGTCTTGTCCTCCTAACTTACAGCATGTAGGTTTTTCTAGTACCTGTCCTAATAACTTTTCTTTGCTACCTTGTGCTTCTATCTTTCCAGATTTCATTAGAATAATTTCATCTGCTATATTCAAAATTTTCTCTTGATGTGAAATTATAAGAGTAGTACCTTTTACAATTTTTCTCATATCTTCAAATATTTTAATTAAGCTTTGGAAACTCCATAAATCAATTCCTGCTTCTGGTTCATCAAAAATAGTAAATTTTGAATTTCTTACTGCAACTGTTGCAATTTCAATTCTTTTTAATTCTCCTCCTGATAAAGAATTATTTACTTCTCTATCTACATATTCTTTTGCACATAATCCTACATTTGATAATATTTCACAGGCTTCATTTTTATTTATTTCTTTTCCTGAAGATAATTTAAGCAAGTCATATACTGTAATACCTTTAAATTTTACTGGCTGTTGAAATGCAAAACCAATACCTAATTTTGCTCTTTCATCAATAGATAAGTTTGTAATATCTTTTCCTTCTAATAAGACTTTACCTGTATCTGGTTTTTCAATTCCCATAATCATTTTAACTAATGTTGATTTTCCTGAACCATTTGGACCAGTAATAGCAACAAATTTATCAGTATCAATATTTAAGCTGACGTGATCTAGTATTTTTTTATTATCTCTTGTAAAACAAATATCTTTTATTTCTAACATAAAATTCTCCTTCTTATATTGCTTTCTAAATCATAAATAGAATTTACACCTTCACTACTAATTATTCATTACTATTCACAGTTCATTATATGTACAAAGTAGCCAAACGCAGGAGTTCTATATTTTTTAAAAATTGAAGACCCCCGAAAAACATCGAAGGCAATCGCCGGCGTGGGTTCAATTTAGAAAAAATATAGAAGCTCCGACGAGATTTGGCGGACTTTTAACATGTAGTTGCGAATAGTAACGTTTATTTATAATTAGATGTTTTTCCTAATTCTTATTTGCCTCAATTATTATACAACAAAAGCAAGTGATTTTCAATAGAATCACTTGCTTTATTATGAAACATAGTGTCTTTTATGTATAAGACATACTTTTAATGCGTTCTACAAAATTTTTAAGGTACTATGTAAGTTACTTGTTTATTATCTCTTCAATTTTGTTTAATATAATGGATGTATAGAATTGTTTTGAAAATGTTATCTCGTTAGGATTTTCATTAATCATTTCTTTTAAGTTATCTAAACTTACATAAAATAATTCACTTACTTCAGATTTTTGCATTATGAAATCTTCTATCTTTCTTTTTGTTTTTAACAAGTACACATATTTATAATGATAGTTATTGTTATTCTGAACTTTAAATGTATCTAAATATATATAATCTTTTTTCTTTACATCATCTATTCCAACTTCTTCAGCAACTTCTCTCATTACCGCTTCTAATGGTTTTTCGCCTAATTCTAAATGTCCTGCTGTTATTGATAACATATTTGGGCATTGCTTTTTATTAGCACTTCTTCGTTGTAATAGAACTTCATTTTTTTCGTTAATAATCCAACATGCAACTTCTTTATGCCATAGATTATAATAATGAACAACGTTTCTATCTGCTATGCCTATTTGTTTTTGATCATCTTCAGTATATACATCTAGTAGTTCTATGTCCTTTTCGTAATTCATATTTTTAATCCTCCATATAATCGCTTATTAAGGAACTTTTTATCCTTTATAGTTTATTACTTATTCTTTTGTTTTATACTTTTTTTACTAATAGATTCACTTAAACTCACTGGCATATATCTTGGTCCTCTTACTGCATTTACTCCATACTCTTTTAATTTGTTAAATGAAAATTCTCCTTTATTGTATTTTTCTAATAAATTTATTTTCATAACTTTTTGAATTTTAAGATTTTCATCATTGTACTTGTATGGAATATTTGCTTCTATTACTTTAAATTTATACATTATAGATGAATAAGGTTGTGCTACATACAAATATACAATATCATTTGCTTTAATATCTGTACTTTGCTTCCAATTTATTATATTACTTTCTTTAAGAGCTTTTTCAATATCAAAGTATTTTGGATTTGCTGGTACAATCCATTCATTGCTTTTAATTATTGATGTATATGAATAACTTTTTTCAACCAAATTCATTATTTCTTCATCTTTTATTGTATTATCTAAAACCATTGTAATCCATGATTTTTTATTCATGTGATATGCTGGGTAAAATCCTGGTTTTTCTAGTAATTCTAAAATTTCATTAGGTGCTAGCTTAACATTCATTATTTCGACTTCTCCACTAGAAGTTTTTTCTATTTTACTTCTATCTACATTCATTATAATGCCATACCATTTTTTACTACTTGAGTTTCTGAAAATAGCACTGCCTGGAGAATTTTCCCATTCAAATTCTGGTTCATTTTCATATTTTTCTTTAATTAAGTTTGCTATTCTATTAGATTGTTCAAATATAAATGCTTCACCTATGAAACATTTTTTTCTTATATCATTTAGTAATTCTTTAAATTCATATAATACTTGCCCTACAAAGGAACCAGTATTATCTTCTATACGAAAGTTTGTATATTCATCTCCAAATGCTAAATCAATAACTCTTGCCTCTACTGTTCCTTCACTATCTACTGTTACATCTATTCTAAATGTATCATCCATGATGTTTTTAGAATAAATATAAGAATTGTTTATTTTTTCAAAACCATATTTTTTTAATTTACTAAAATCAACTTTACTTCTTTTAAATATTTCCTTTTCAATTTTCATATATTTGCTCCATATTACAGATAAATATTATATAGTAGTCATCTTTTAACATTTTTTTCTCTAATTTTTCATAGTCTATTTATTGTAATTCATCTAGTATGTTATTTCCTATTTTCATTTTCTTAAATTTTATTTTTGGTATTTTTATATTTAAAAAGCTCATATATTGTTCCCTCCATTTTTTTACCTTCTTATTATCATTTCTCTTATATTTAATATAAAGTAATTAATATATATTTGTGTCCAATTTTGTTTCATTATCTATCAGTTATTTTAACATAAGTAATATTTCATTGCAAGAGTTTATTAACTTGTATATTATTCCATATTTTGTAAAAACTATATTCTATGAATAAGTTGTTTTTAATGAAAAATCCTGATTTGTTTCAAGGAGAAAAATATTTAAATAAAAACAGAAATTACTTTGAAGGATGGTATTTTAAGAATTCAAATAATCAAGAATCTATTTCATTTATTCCAGGAATAAATATAGATGAGAATAAAAAAGCTTTTATTCAAGTTATAACAAATAATAGTTCATACTTTGTAGATTATGATATTAGTGAATTTGAATTTAATATCAAACCTTTTTATGTAAAAATAGGTAACAATATTTTTTCTAAAGATAATATTCATATACAAATTGATGATACTAATCAGAATCTTCATATTAGTGGAGATATTAAATATTCAAATAGCAAAAATATTAATACAAGTTTAATAAATCCAAATATAATGGGACCTTTTTCTTATGTGCCATTTATGGAATGTAATCATGCAATACTTAGTATGAAAAATAAAGCTGATGGATTAATAAAATTTAATAATCAAGAAATATTATTTAACAATGATAATGGGTATATTGAAAAGGATTGGGGAGTTTCTTTCCCAAGTTCTTATATTTGGTGTCAAGGTAATAATTTCAAGAATCCAAGTAGTAGCTTTATGCTTTCAATTGCAGATATTCCATTTAAATTATTTAATTTTAAAGGTCTTATTGCTGTTCTTGTTGTTGATGATAAAGAATTTAAATTTACAACTTATAATAATTCTAAATTGTTAAATTTTAATCTAGATAAAAATTTTCTTAATATTACTTTACAAAAAGGTAAATTTCTTTTAGATGTTCAAGCTCATAGTAATCTTGGGCACAAATTATCTGCACCTGTTAAGGGAAAAATGAAAAAGGATATTATAGAAAGTATTAATTCAAACATTACTGTAACTCTTAAAGAAAATAATAATACTATTTTCTCCGATACAAGCAATAACTGCGGTTTAGAAGTTGTACAGAATGATTTTGTAAACTAGCATTTTTTATTCGAAGTAATGTTTTACTTTTCAAATCTACATTCTAAAGCAAAAAAATCAAAGGAAAAATGCTTATTGCATTTTTTCTTTGATTTTCATAAGTGTTGTTAAAGCATCTATTGGTGTTATTTCATTTAAGTTTATTTTATCTATCTCATGTGCTATTTCTGCCAATTTATAATTGTAAAAATCTAATTGTCCTTCTGTTTGTTTTTTGTTTTCTGCTTTCTTTTGTCCTAACATGCTTTTTCTTTCTAAAGTTCTTAGTATTTCATTAGACCTTTTTACAACTGTTTGTGGTACACCAGCAAGTTTTGCAACATGTATTCCATAGCTTTCGTCTGTTCCACCTGGTATTATTTTTCTTAAGAAAATTATGTCTTCTCCTTTTTCTTTTACTGCAATTGAATAATTTTTTACTCCTTCTATCTTATTTTCTAGTTCTGTAAGCTCATGGTAATGCGTTGCAAATAATGTTTTTGCTCCACATTTTGTTTTATCTGTAATATGTTCTACAACTGCCCATGCAATTGAAAGTCCATCATAGGTAGAAGTTCCTCTTCCAATTTCATCTAGTATTATTAAGCTATTTGGTGTTGCTTCTTTTAATATTGTAGCTACTTCCATCATTTCAACCATAAACGTACTTTGTCCCATACTTAAGTCATCAGATGCTCCAACCCTTGTAAATATTTTATCTACTACACCAAGTTTTGCATATGACGCTGGTACAAAGCTTCCTATTTGTGCCATTAGGGAAATTAATGCTACTTGCCTCATATATGTAGATTTTCCTGCCATGTTTGGACCAGTAATAATGGATAGTCTATCTTCTTCTTTATTTAAATATGTATCATTTGCTACAAATGTACCTGAATCTATCATCTTTTCAATTACTGGATGACGTCCTTCTTTTATATCTATCTCTCCACTATTATCTACAATTGGACAAACATAATTCATATCTTCTGCAACTGTTGCAAGTGAAGCTAGTACATCTAATGTTGCTACTATATTTGCTGTGCTTTGCAAACGTTTTATGTTTTGAGCTAAAATATCTCTTATTTGTAAGAACACCTCATATTCTAGGTTTATTAGTTTTTCTTCTGAGCCCAAAATCTTGCTCTCTAGCTCATTTAATTCTTCTGTAATATATCTTTCCCCATTTGTTAACGTTTGTTTTCTTATATATGTATCTGGCACTAAGCTTAAGTTTGATTTAGTTACTTCTATATAATATCCAAAAACTTTATTAAAACCTACTTTTAAGTTCTTTATTCCTGTTGATTCTTTTTCTCTTTGTTCTAACTCTAAAAGCCATGTTTTCCCATCTGTTGAAGCTTTTCTATATTCATCTATCTCACTGTTATATCCTGTTTTTATAATTCCACCTTCTTTTATTGTTATTGGTGGGTCATCAACTATACTACTTTCTATTAATTTTGCCATATCTTCACAAGTATCTAAATTCTTTTCTAATTGTCTTAATAATTCTGAATTACTTGTACTTATAAGCTTTTTAATATCTGGTATTTGCATTAATGAATTTTTTAAGGCATTCATTTCTCTTCCATTACTATTTCCATATGCTAATTTTCCTACAAGTCTTTCTATATCATATACTCTTTTTAAGCTTTCTTGTAATTCTCCCCTTAGAATACCATTATCTTTTAATTCTCCTACCGCTTCTAATCTCTTATTTATTTCTGTAACATCTAGCAATGGCTCTCCAATCCATTTTCTCATCATTCTACCACCCATAGATGTTGAAGTTTTATCTAATACCCAAAGTAAAGTTCCTTTTTTCCCTTTATCATGTTGCCTTTCTAATAGCTCTAAATTTCTTCTTGCTGCTATATCTAATGCCATATATTTTTGTAGATTATAAAATTTTATATGATTTATATGGTCAAGTTTCATTTTTTGAGTTTGACTTAAATATGCAAGTAATCCATTTATTGCAATTGTTTCTAATTCATAATCATCTAAGTTTTCAATTACTTTATCTTCATATAGTAAATTATAGTTTTGTAATAATGTTTCTTTATCTTCTTTAAAATTTTCATCATCAAAATTGTTTATATAAATCTTAAACCTTTTTCTTATTTCATCTATTTCTTCTTTTGAACTATATAAAAAGCTATTTACGATTATCTCCGCTGGTCCGGAATTTTGCAATTTCATCTAATAATGTTGCAAAATTATTATTATCTACTATTTTTGTTGAGTAGAAATCTCCAGTTGATATATCACATATAGCTATTCCAAAATAAATACCTTTTTTAAATACAGACATTATATAATTATTTTTCTTTTCATCAAGCATGTTACTTTCAATTACTGTTCCTGGTGTTACTATTCTTATAACATCTCGTTTTACCATTCCCTTCGTTAATTTTGGGTCTTCTAGTTGTTCACATATTGCAACTTTGTACCCTCTTTCTATTAGTTTAGAAACATAATTATCAACTGCATGATATGGGATTCCACACATAGGTGCTCTTTCTTCTTGTCCACATTCTTTACCTGTAAGTGTTATCTCCAACTCTCTTGAAGCTATTTTGGCATCTTCAAAAAACATTTCGTAAAAATCTCCCAGTCTAAAAAATAATATTGAATCCTTATATTGTTCCTTTATATTTAAATACTGTTGCATCATAGGTGAAAATTCTGCCATATGTCATTATCCTTTCTTTTTTACATTATGTGACATATTATACCACAAAAAATTTTTTTGAACAATTATTTATTTATAAAACTTTTCTTTTAAGTAAATTTGTTACACTTAAACGTAATATGTAATAATATAGAATTAAATTTCTTTATTTAAGTTTCCATTTGTATAGTCTTTTCCTTCTAATCTTTTGCCGTTTTTATGTGTTTTTATAATTTCATTTATTTGTTCAATATCTTCATCTAAAATATCTATTCTTATTGAATCTACATTTAATTCTTTCCATTCAATTGATGTTATCTTTGAATTATATATTAAATTATTACAATTAATCCTATCTGTTTTTATTGGAAATTCAAAGCCCATTCTATCTTTTAATTTATATTCTCCATTAGCACAGGTTCCTACACAATTTTTATATGTACCTATAGCACAATATTCTGTTGTCATAAGAAGAGTTCTGCCATATACTATAACTTCTTTTGGTATTATATTGCTTAAATTTCTTATTGTATCTTTTTCAAACTCTGGAGATATTGTATATCTTGTTATTCCAAGTTTTTTTAGTTCTTGAATTGTATGATTATTACTGATGTTAAGCGTGTAATTTGCAACTATGTTTTGTAAACTATGCGTATTTAAACCACTTACATCTTCTTGATTTTGTAGACTACGTTTATCTAAAATATCTATGTTACTTTCTTTTTTATGTAATCTTTTTTTATAATTTTTGAGCATCTCTATTTGTGATAAGTTAGACACTACAATGCCTTTTATATTATTTTTTAAGACATCTTCCATATCTATTTTTTCATAATTGCTTTTGCTAATTGCTGGCATAAGTAAATATGTATTAAATTTATTACATATTTTTTGTATTTGACTTTCTAACTTTTGCATAGCAAAAAATCTTAATGGAATATATACATTATCTACTCCTTGTATTTTTTCATAATCCATTGTCTCATTTATGTTATTTAAGCATAAATTTACTTGAGGTTCTTTTATGCAAAAATCACTCTCATTTATATTCTCGTATTTTGCTTTCTTTTCCTTACGTATAAATGTTAATTTTATTTTTTCTTCTAGTTCCTGTATAGCATTTCTTCTTATTTCATTTATATTACTTATGGATGTTATAAGCTTGTCTCCTAATTCTACTTCTATATTATTAATCTTAAATATTGTATTTCCAAGTTTTGATAGTTGTTCTTTTATTCTTTCTTCTGTTAAACCTATATTCTCAGCTTTTTCTGGTATTGCACCTGTTTTTTCTACAACTATTTTTGATAATTTATCTGTTATAGATAATGTTATAGGAGTATTTTCTTTTATTATAATTTTGCAGTCAATATCTCTTTTTATATTTTCCTTACTTGATATTTGTTCCATTTCTTTATTTAAAAGTATTGATACAGTTTTATATATTTTATCTCCTGCTTTTATTTTTCCATTTATTCTTCCTATTGTAATTGTTTGCCCTTTATTTGCTGCCTTAATATTTGAGTTATTAATCATAAGTTCAGAAATTTTGCAAGATTCATTATTTATGCTTATACTATCTCCGCAAATTAATTTGCTTTTCTGTTTTGAATTTTACATATCCTTTATTTGAATTGTAATTTGATACTTCACCTACATATATTCCCATATGATTTGGCTTAAATTTATACATCATTTCTTTTCCAAGTTTTCCTTTTAAATAGCCTGTGCTAAATCCCCCTCTATTAAATATCTGCATTAATTTTTCTCTATCTTCTTGCTCTACTATATATGGTTTACCACTATTTGCTAAGTCTATGTATTTTCTATATATTGATGTTACTAATCCAACATATTTAGGAGATTTCATCCTTCCTTCTATTTTAAATGATTTTACACCTGTATTTATTAATTCTGGTAAAATATCTAATGTGCACACATCCTTTGAACTTAAAAGATATCCTTTATCTAGTACTTGATTATGGTTCAATAGTGAATAAGGTAATCTACAAGTACCTGCACATTTTCCTCTGTTTCCACTTCTCCCACCTATTATACTACTCATTAAACATTGTCCTGAATAACATATACAAAGAGCTCCATGTATAAATACTTCTATCTCCATACTAGTATTTTTGCAGATATTTTTTATTTCTTCAATTGATAATTCTCTTGCTAGAACACATCTCTTAAAGCCTAATTTTTCTACTTCTTTTACACCTTGAAGATTATATATGGTCATTTGCGTACTACTATGTACATCTAAATCTGGAAAATTTTTTATTATCTCCATGGCTAGTCCTAAATCTTGCACTATAATCGCATCTATTCCTGATTTGTATGCATATTCTACTAATTCTAACGCTTCTTTAAATTCATTATTCTTTATTAATATATTCAATGTTAAGTTAGTTTTTACATCTCTAAGTTTTGCATAGTCAATTGCTTTTGCTAGTTCTTCTTTATTAAAATTTGTGCTGTTCATTCTTGCATTAAACTCATTTGCCCCAAAATATACTGCATTTGCTCCATTTTGTACTGCTGCAACTAATGAATTCCATTCCCCTACTGGAGATAATAGTTCTACATTTGGCATAATATAATTCGTTCCTTTCTAGTTTTAATCTAAAGACATATATAAATAGGTTCATTATTTGATAGCAAAAATTAACTAATTTACAATTTTTCTTAATAAATCCATATCGCGTCTAATTACGATATGGATTTTATTTTATTAATAAATAAATGTATTGCTATTTTTTTATTGTTGTATAGTTAATATTTCTCGATGCCATTCCTAATATAAACCAAAATATAGGTGCTACTCCTATTGTACTAATATTGAAAAATGCTTGTGATAAATAGCTAACAATAACAATTACATATATCGCTATTACTTTATGTTTAAACATTTTTTTAAAACCTTTAATTACAATCATACTAATAAAAGCCACATAAATTAATAATGCTGGTATTCCTATAGTAGCTGCTATTTGTAAATATTCATTATGTGCTTTATCAATAGCTACATGGTTATGAGTAACAAAATATACATATTCATTTGGACATACTTTTATTAATCCATCTTTTAATGCATCTACTCCACACCCTAAAATTGGTACCCTTTCAATTAATTTTATTATTAATTTCCAAATTCCAATTCTACCTGAGCCCATTTTATTGTCTACTGTTTTTTCTTGTATTACTTTTTCTGTCTCTACTTTTACTATTTCAACTTTATTCGAAATTTTCTTATTTTTATCAGATTGATTTATAAAATTAAAACACATAATAAATGCAATAACTATAATAAAATATCTTTTCCAATAAATCTTTTTTCTTTGTGTTATTATATATATTGTTATTGCTAATGCACTTATAACAAAAGCTACCCATGAACTTCTTGCAAGGCACATCATCATGGCACTAAAACCAACTATACTTCCTAAATAATAAATTTTTCTGTTTCTTAAAATTGCTCCTAATATAAAGGCTGGTAAAATGATACTAACAAAACTTCCCATAAAATTTGTATTTCCAAATGTACCATTTGCCCCTTTAGAAAATATTGGTAATAAATTAACTTTACTTTTTACATAAAATTGAATAATGGCAAATATGCATATTAGAATATATATTACTGACAAAATGCCAATAAATTTTTTATAATTTTTAAAATAATATTTGCTATTGTAATAAATTAAAATATATGTGATTATTGTGAATAATCCTTCATATCTATTATTTTCTCCAATTAGAGATTTACATATATTTTTAGAATTTATAAAACTTAATATAGTTAATGCTCCAAAAATGAAAATAAGAATATCCAATTTATCAACTTTTAATTTATCAATTTTCAGCAATGTATTAATTAGCAAAAATAATCCGCAAAATAGTAAAACTATTATTTTTATTATATTGTATTGTCCCCATGCATTTGGTATTATTGATACTGGAACAATAAATAATATAATACTTAATAATATTGTTACAAATTTATCTTTTTTATCTTTCATATCTTCTTATGTTCCTTTACTAAAATTTGTTTATAAATAATGTTTAACTTAAATATTGTGAGTAATTTATTAAATATATAAAATATACTATAACCCCTCCATTAATAACATGAGATTATAGTAGTATATAATGTCCTTTGCATTGAACAATTTCTATTTGTTCATTATTTATTCTATAAACTAATCTATTAACATCATCTATTCGTCTACTCCAATAACCACTTAGATTTTCTTTTAATGGTTCAGGTTTTCCAATTCCTTCATATTTATTTCGTCCGAATATCTGATAGTAATAAATTTATTCTTTTTAAAGTTTTTTTGTCTTGCGTTTGCCAATAGCAATATTCTTCCCATGCTTTAGAGGTAA
>CANQWH010000025.1 GCA_947627495.1 uncultured Clostridia bacterium | reverse complement strand
TCTATTGTTATTACCTTTTTTGTTTTTGTTATTGATTTTAATATGGTTTTCTCATCTAATGGCTTTAAAAATCTTGCATTAATTATTTCAATTTTTTTATCTGGTAACATTTCTGCTACTTTTTTGGCAGTTCCTACCATTTTTCCTATTGCTATTATACTTAAATCTGTTCCTTCTTGCAATATTTCTGCTTTACCTAGGCTTATATCTTCCACTTTTTCAAATTGATAGTTTTCTCCTCCTCTTGGATATCTTATGAATGCTGGTTTATTTAAATTAACTGAAAATTCTAGCATTTTTTCTAATTCCTCAAAATTCTTTGGTGCCATTACCACAATATTTGGTATTGATGATAAAAATGATAAATCAAATAATCCTTGGTGCGTTTCTCCATCATTTCCAACTATTCCTGCCCTATCTATGCAAACTGTTACTGGTATACTTGATAAAGCTACATCATGCACTATTTGGTCATATGCTCTTTGAAGGAATGATGAATAAACTGTAAATACCGGTTTTAAACCTGCTTTTGCCATCCCTGCTATTAAGCCCATTGCATGTTCCTCTGCTATTCCTACATCAAAAGTTCTTGTTGGAAACTCCCTTGCAAAATCTGTTAGACCTGTTCCATCTTTCATTGCTGCTGTTATTGCTACTATTTTTTCATCTTTTTTTGCAAGCTCTACTAATTTATCTCCAAATACTTTTGAATAGTCTTTAGACTTTGGCTTTACTAACTCTCCTGTTTCTTTATTATAAGCAGATATTCCATGAAATCTATCTGGATTTTTTTCTGCTGGTTCATAACCTTTTCCTTTTTTTGTAACTACATGAATTAGTACTGGTCCTTTTATTCTTTTGCTTCTTTCCATCATATCTTCTAATTTTTTTATATCATGACCATCTACTGGACCTAGATATGTAAATCCAATATCCTCAAAGTACATATTAGGTAGTATTGCACTTTTTATTACTTGTTTTGTATAGTGTGCAAAATTTACTATTGGCTTTCCTATAACTGGTATTTTATTTGTTATTTCCTTTATTTTTCTATTTGACCTAGTGTAACCTGTTTTTGTTCTTAGCTTGCTTAAATATAATGGTATTCCACCTACATTTTTTGATATACTCATTTCATTATCATTTAGTATAACAGTTAAATTCGTTTTGCTACTTCCACTATCATTTAGTGCTTCTATTGCCATTCCTCCTGTAAGAGAACCATCTCCTATAACTGCAACCACTTCATAATCTTGTTTTTGAACGTCCCTTGCTCTTGCCATGCCTGTTGCTATTGAAATAGATGTACTACTATGGCCTGTGTTGAAACTATCATATTCTGATTCACATATTTTTGGAAATCCAGATATTCCTTGAAATTTTCTTATTGTTGCAAATTTATCTTTTCTTCCTGTTAATATTTTATGAACATAGCATTGATGTCCTACATCCCATATTATCTTATCTTTAGGTGTGTTAAATACTGAATGTAATGCAATTGTTAATTCAACTACTCCCAAATTTGATGCTACGTGCCCTCCATTTTTAGAGGTTACATCTATTATCAATTCTCTAATTTCTTTTGCTAATATTTTCTTTTCTTCTAAACTTAATTTTCTTAAATCTTCAGGTGAGTTCACCTTATCTAACACATTGCTCATAGCTTTCCCCCATAATATATATATTTTATATTCATTTATAATATATGTCAATATTTGACTTTTAAAATTTTTTTTGATATTATTATTTGCTATAAGGAATGATTTTTATGGATATTTATTCTCAAATTTTTACAGTTACTGTACCAGATGTTGGTGAAAATAATAGACTTACTAATAGAGGAATTTTACGCATCCTTCAAGAGGTTGCATGTTTACATTCTAATGCTGTTGGTTTTAGTGTTAATGAGTCCTCTGTTTCTGGTTTTGCATGGATTCTTTTAAATTGGAAATTACAGGTTTTTGAAAGACCTACTTGGAATTCTAAACTTATAGTTAGTACTTGGCCTACTAAACATTCTCTTCTTTCTTTTTATAGAGATTTTGAGATTTTAGATGAAAATAATAATTTAGTTGCTATTGCTACTTCAAAGTGGGTTCTATATGATCTTAATAAAGGTTCTGTTGTTAAAATCAATGATGAAATTACTAGCAGATATACAGAGGTTCACAAAAACGTTTTTGATGAGTCTATGACAGAAAAATTAAAAGAGCCAACAAATAGTACTTTAAGTTGTCAAATTCATGTTGGTAAAAGAGATATTGATACAAACCATCATGTAAATAATTTAAGTTATTTAGCTTTTGCTTATGAAGCTATTCCTAATGATATTTTTTTTAATTCTGATTTTAGAAATGTTGAAATTATGTATAAACATGAAGCTAAATTTAACGATAATCTTAAGTTATATTATTCTAATGTTGATAATAGCCATTTTGTTACTATAAAGAATGCTACTGATGATAAGTTACATTGTATTGTTAAATTATATTAAAAAAATAAAGGCAGCCATCGGCTGCCTAGTTTCGTGGTCAAAGTATAATTTTATACTTTGCCACCTCAAAGTCAATCCCTGCCTCGATAATTGCATCCAATTCTTTCGAATTAAGATGCAAATACACAACATCACTTTTTTTATGATTTCGTATTTCTCGGAGCAAAGTTTGGCAGTGGATATGCTTTCCATGGACATCTCTAACTTTAAACTTATATACCCACGGTGTTACTTCTCCACCGTGAGATACAACCATCTTTCTTTCGTCTTCGTCGAGCGACCATAATACTATCTGCCGTTTTTTACGATACCAATCGATTCTTTTCTTAAAGTTTTCTTTCTCACATTTTGTCATTGACATATCCTTTTCTCCATATAAGTAAATTTTTCTACCTTTTCAAGTAGAATAATTTTATTTTACCATATTTTTTCCTTTCTGTAAATACTTTAAAATTATTTTGCAGCCACTGTAATATCTTAACTACATTATTGTGCTATAATTTTTTCATACTCATAACTTTCTTTACAATACTATAACTATTAAAAATTCATGCAATATTATTTGACATATTGCAAAAATGTGTGTATAATATAGGAAATGGAGAAACCACAAACATGGTTTGCCACGTTATTGAAAAAACACATCTATAACGGTCAAAATCACAGATGTGTTTTTTTATTTATTCCTTATTTGTCCACTGTATATATATAACTGTTAATAAGGCTACGTTTATGGTTGTTGAAATGATTAGTCCTATAATTAGAAACATTAGAAATTCTATCATAAACACCACCTCACTTTCCCAGAGCAGGCTCTGATATGTAAAGTGGAAACCACATCCGCTTATTCTCATTTCCTATGAATAATAATATACAATATTTTTTACAAAAAGGCAAGCAAATGTATGAAATTTTTTATTAAAGTTTCATAACAAAAAATAAACCCCTGTTTTTGAGGTTTATTTTTTTATTTCTATGCTGTTTTTAGTTCTAGTCTTAATTTGTCTGCAATCATTGCAATAAATTCACTGTTTGTTGGTTTTCCCTTTGATGCTGATACAGTATAGCCAAATATGCTTTCTACTGCATCATTTTTTCCTCTTGCCCATGCAACTTCTATTGCATGACGTATTGCTCTTTCTACCCTTGATGGTGTTGTGCGATATTTTTCTGCTATTTCTGGATAAAGCTGTTTTGTTATTTGGTTTATGATGTCTATGTCCTGTACAACCATCATTATTGCTTCTCTTAGATATTGGTAACCTTTTATATGTGCTGGTACTCCTATCTCGTGTATTACATTTGTTACCAATGCTTCTAAACTCTCTTGGTTTTTCTTATCAATTTCATTTATTTCTATGTACTTTGATCTCGTTTCTTTTGCTGTATAACAATTATCTGTAGTTGATGTAGGTGTTGGTTTGTAATTTTTTATATCTCTTATTCTATTTATTAGTACTTCAATATCAAATGGTTTTACTACATAGTATTCTGCACCTAGACTAATAGCTTTTTGAGTAATTTTAGTTTGACCTACTGCTGATAGCATTATACATGTTGGCATCTTTTCTACTTTATCTGAATTTAACTTTTCTAATACTCCTAGCCCATCTAAGTATGGCATTATAACATCTAATAATAGAACATCTGGCTTCATGGTAGCTACTTTTTCACATGCTTCTTTTCCATCTCTGGCTATGCCTATAACCTCCATATCATTTTCTTTGCTTAAATGTCCTACTAAAGTTGTTACAAAGTCTGCATTATCATCTGCAACTAAAATAGTAATTTTTTCGTTCAATTTGATACCTCCCCTAAAAAATAATTGTAAAATATTTACAATCTGCATTATAATACGTTTTTACCAATAATGCAATAGTTTTTTTGAAATTTTTTCCAGTTTAGCTGATTTTGCCCTATATTTCAACGAATTTTTCTTTTATGATATTATATTTTTCAATTCTAAAATTAAAATTATTATTATTATTTACAAATTTTTTAGATGTTTCTTCTAAAACTTGTATTGTCACTTCTATTTTTTCTAAGTATTCTACATTTGATATTTGTATATTCATTTTCTCTAGATAATATTTTAATTGTTCAAAATAGTTATATTCTACTTGTATTTTTGCTTCATAGCCTCTTGCTTTTTTTACTATTTCTGCCTTTTTTAAAGCCTCTGATAATGCTCCAGAATATGCTCTTACTAATCCACCTGTTCCTAAGAGTACTCCTCCAAAATATCTCGTTACTACTACTAAAATGTTGGATAAGCCTTGTTCTAACATCATTTTAAGCATTGGACTTCCTGCTGTGCCCTGTGGTTCTCCATCATCATTATATTTTATAAGTATATTTCCATCTTTTGTTTCTATTGCATATGCAAAACAATTATGCCTAGCATCATTATATTTTTTCTTTATTTGTTTTATATACTCCTCAGCCTCTTCTAAACTTTCTACATAAAATACATTTGCTATAAATCTTGATTTTTTTTCTGTTATCTCTGCTGATACATTTTCTTTAATTGTTTTGAAAGATTGCATATATTTTTCCTTTCCTATAGCAATAACGATTTACACTTCACTTATTGATATAAATTTTTTACATTATTAAAATTTCTTATTTTATTAGTTACAGACTTAAATTATAAAGTTCTCTTCTCTCTAAAATTTTTACCTTTTTTAGCTCATTCCTGCAACATATCCGGTAGACCATGCTATTTGAAGATTAAAGCCTCCCGTAAATGCATCTACATCTATTATCTCTCCTGCAAAATACAATCCCTTTACTATTTTAGATTCCATAGTTTTAGGATTTATTTCTTTTATATTTATTCCTCCTGAAGTGATTATTGCTTCTTCTATACCTCTAAATCCATTTATTATTAGTTCAAAATTTTTTAATGTATTTACAATTCTTTTTCTTTCTTCTCTTGTTACCTCGTTTACTCTTTTTTCTGGATTTATGTTCAAAATTTCAATAAATGGTTCTATCATTTTTCTTGGTAATAATTTTTCAAAACTGTTTTTTATTTGTTTATTACTAAGCTCTGAAAAGTCTCTTAAAATTCTATTATCAAGCTTCTCTTCATCTAGGGCTGGTTTTAAGTCTATAAATATTTTAACTTTATTTTGTTTTAACAATTCTTCAATATTTTTATACCTTACTAAAACTGCAGATGCACTTAAAACAATTGGTCCAGATATTCCAAAATGAGTAAATAGCATTTCTCCAAAATCTTCATATATTACTTTATCATCATTTTTTACCTTTATTGCAACATTTCTTAGGGATAATCCTTGCATTTGCCTACATAATTCTACCGAATTACCATTACAAGTTAATGGTACTAAAGATGGCTTTATTTTAGTTACTGTGTGGCCTACTTCTTCTACCATTTTATATCCATCACCTGTTGAACCTGTTACTGGATAGCTTTTTCCTCCTGTAGTTAGAATAATTTTATCTGCAAATATTTTTTCTTTACCTACACCTTCTATTCCAATTGCTTGCCCATCTTTAATAAGTATTTTTTGTACTTTACAATTTGTTTTTATATTTACATGTAATTCTTTTAGTTTCTTTTTTAAAGCATTTACTACGTCTTGAGCTTTATCTGAAACTGGGAATACTCTTTCTCCTCTTTCTACTTTTGTTGCTACTCCTTGTTCATTTAAAAATCTTACTATGTCTTGATTATTAAACTGGTTAAATGCACTATATAGAAATTTAGAATTTTCTGGAATGTTTTTCATAAATTCTTCCATATCTGCCGAATTAGTTATATTACATCTTCCTTTTCCAGTTATTAATAATTTTTTTCCTAAACTCTCCATTTTTTCTAATATAGTAACATAATTACCCTGCTTGGCTGATGTAATTGCAGCCATCATTCCAGCAGCTCCTCCACCAATTACTATTACTTTCATTAAAAATTCATTCCCCCTATTTTACCTTAAATTAATAATTATATAAATCGCAAACTTCAATTTATTAGTCTTAAGTACTTTTAGATAAAATTTCTGCAAGTGAAGTGTTTCTAACGTAAGGAGCAAGAAGTTCTTAGTAGATTTTTTGGAAATAGTTCAAATTTACTTTGAAATGGTGCCAAAAAAGATATATAGAACTTCTGCGAACTGGACGTTAGACAAGCGAACTAAAGAATTCTATCTAAAAGTACTTAAAACTATTGCATTCAATTTATTTAAGCATGTGTTCTATTGCCTTTAAAACTCCCATTTTACCATATTCATATGTAAGTCCTCCTTGCATAAATGCTGTGTATGGAGGTCTTATTGGCGCATCACAAGATAATTCTATTGATGAACCTTGAACAAATGCTCCTGCAGCCATTATTACTTTATCTGTATAACCTGGCATTTCCCATGGTTCTGGAATTGAATTAGAATCTACTGGTGAACCCATTTGGATTCCTTGACAAAATCTTATTAATTTTTCTTGGTCTTTAAAGTTTATAGTTTGAACTATATCTGTTCTTTTTTCATCATATTTTGGTGAAACTTCATATCCTAATTTTTCTAACATTCTACTAGCAAATATGGCTGTTTTTAAACTGCTTGCTACAACTTGTGGAGCGAAGAATAAGCCTTGAAGAAGTTGTTTATTTATTCCCAATGTTGGTCCTATCTCTTTTCCTTGTCCTGGTACTGTTAATCTTTCAGCTGCTAATTCTATTAAATCTGCTCTACCTGCTATATATGCACCATTAGGAGCTAGTCCTCCTCCTAAGTTTTTTATTAATGAACCAACTATTAGGTCTGCTCCTAATAGCGTTGGTTCTATTGTATCTGTAAATTCTCCATAGCAATTGTCTATCATTATAACCGCTTCTTTATTTACTTTTCTTATTTCTTGTATAACATTTTTTATACTTGCTAAAGATAAACTATTTCTTAAAGAATAACCTCTTGAACGTTGCATACATATTAGTTTAATGTCATTTTTCTTTACTCTTTCTGCTATTTTTTCTATATCAAATTCATTTCCTATCAAATCTATTTGCTCATAATTTACACCATAGCTTTTTAAAGAACTTTTATTATCTACTATTCCAATTACCTCATCTAGTGTATCATAAGGTTTTCCATTTATGCTAAGCATTATATCTCCTGGTCTTAACATTGAAAATAAGGCTACTGTTAATGCATGTGTGCCTGATATAAACTGATTTCTTACAACACTATCCTCTGCTCCTAGCACTTCTGCAAATATCTTTTCTATTGTATCTCTTCCTACATCTCCATAGCCATATCCTGTTGTACTACCAAAATGCATATCTGACAAATTATATTTTTGAAATGCCATCAATACTTTTAAACTATTTTCTTCTTTTATTTTATCTACTTTTTCAAATTCTTGCTTTATTTCTTGCTCAACATTTTCTGCTAAATCTATTATTTCTTTACTTATTCCAAATTTTTCATACATGCTATTTAACATCCTTTCCCTTTAAATTAGGGCAGGTTAATATCCTACCTGCCCTTTAGTTTATTTAATCATCTTCATCTTCTTCATCGTTATCTTCTTTATCTTCTTCTATAATTTCATTTTTACATGCCTTTACCCAAAGTATTCTTTTTTCTTCATATTCTTCTATTTTGTAAGTTACTTCTTTTGTTTCTATAACTGGTTTTTCATCATCTTCTGGGATCCTTCCTAGTAATTCTATTAAATAACCTGATAATGTATCATAATCACCATCTGGAATTTGAACACCTAATATTTTTCTTAAATCGTATATGCTTACACTACCATCTATCATAAAGGTGTTATCATCTATTTTTTCATAATCTTTTTCTACATCATCATATTCATCAAAAATATTACCTACTAATTCTTCTAGCATATCTTCCATTGTAATTATACCAGCTGTTCCGCCATACTCATCTACAACAATTGCTAATTGTTGTTTGTTTTTTTGCATTTCTTTGAAAAGCTCATTTATTGGCTTACTTTCTGATACAAAATATGCATCTCTCATTATCTTTTTTATTTTTACTTCTTTTTTAGAATATACATGTGCTAGTAAATCTTTTATGAATAAAACACCAACAATATTATCAATATTTTCTTCATATACTGGTATTCTACTATATTTGTATTCTTTTAATTCTGCTAAAATATCCTCTATCTTTGATGTTACATCTATTGCATATACTTCTGTTCTATGAATCATTGCTTCTGATACAGTTTTATCATTAAATTCGAATACGTTGTTTATAAGTTCCTTTTCTTCTTCTTCAATTGAACCTTTTTCTTCGCCAACATCTACCATCATTCTTATTTCTTCTTCTGTTACTGTTTCTTCATCTTGTGGACCTACTCCAAACAACTTACATATTGTATTTGTAGAAAAATTTAAGAAATTTACTATTGGTGATGTGATTATATGAATAAATCTAATTACTCCTACTGAACCAAATGCAATTTTTTCTGGATTTTTCATTGCTATTCTTTTTGGAACTAATTCTCCAAATACAAGTGAAAAATATGAAAGTATAAGTGTTATTATAACAATTGAAATTGTTTCCCATGTTTCTATCCCTAATGTAATTACATTATTTAGTATTGGTGCTAACTCACTTGCAAATGCGTCTGCTGCAAATGCACTTGATAAAAATCCTGCAAGAGTTATTCCTATTTGTATTGTTGCTAGGAATTTGCTTGGTTCTTTTAGCATTTTTCTAATTTTCTTTGCTTTTTTATTTCCATCCTTTGCTTGTTTTTCTATTTTTGCATCATTTAATGATATAAATGCTATTTCTGATGCTGCAAAAAATGCATTTATTAGTATAAGTACTACTAGTACTAACAGTGAAATCATTATTTCGTTTCACTTACTCCTTTCTCTTGTTTTCATAATTCTAACTAATCTGTATGCTTAAGTAAAGATTCTTATCCGTTATTTAAAATATATTTTTTAATATATAAACGTCTTCAATATTATATAATGGATTTGGAACATTGTCAACTATCTTAATTCGCATATATTGTAAACCTATACTTCATTCATATGAAATTTTATTTACTATCAGCAATTGCTTTATAAATCTTAAATTTAATTGTTTCATTTTCAAAATCACCATTAATAAAATCTTCCATTATCTCATGTAACAATTTCTTATTAATTTTTCCTGCTGCAACATGATAACTAATGTTCTCCATATATTTTATAAAATCTGATGTAATTGCTAAATATCCATTTATTAATAAGAATTGAGCCGATAATGTAATTGCTAATCTTTTATTTCCGTCAGCAAAACAATGAAATTTACAAGTACAAAAAAATAAGTGAGTTATCTTGTCAACAAAGTTTGGATAATATTCATCATTTTGTATATGTTCTAATACTGCTTCTAATTTTCCAAAATCAATTATCTCTTTTGTTCCTCCTCCGACTTACTTCTATAGTCATTTTATGTATTTCTAAAGCTTGTTCCTTTGAAATATAGAGCATTTCATTCACGCTCCTTTAATCTTTTAAATACTTCTTTTGCTTCTTCCATTCTCTCTTTAAGTTCTTGACTCTTAATCCCTAAAAACCTTTCATATTCACTTGCTTGCAGCGGTGTAATATAATCTTTTAATTTCAAATGTAATGCATCTCTAAATGCTAAGTCCCTACTTGCCATTTTTTCTCTGGCTTTATTTATTAATGGTTTATATAACTTTTGATTTTCAAACTCTAAAAATATATCATCTACTTCAGAATATTCTAAACATCTTCCAACCTTTTCACTATTATTTTTTATCACATCTGCAAGTCCACATTCGTATGAAGCTATCAAGTCTAAAATTTCTGCATAAAATGTATCTCTAGTTTTATCTTTAGCTTTTAAATTTAAAACTTTCCTATACTCCGCTGCTTTTTCTCTAAAAATACTTTGATAGATTTTATCCGTATATGTAGCATATTTAAAATTTCCACCTACTACATAATTTTTTAGGGCATCTGTAAACTCTCTCCTGTAATTTTCTTCTTCATACCATGAATTTATAAAATCCTCATCTCTCTGATTTATATACTTGGTTTCTCCTCCGGTTTTCATATTTATTGTATCTATAACAATATCTAATATCATTTTTCTTACAGTTTTTGCTCTCTCGCTTTCAACTAATAACATACCAATATTCAACAATGTTCTAAAATCAAATATACTTAATGTTGGAATTGTTCTAGGAATGTCGCCGACATCAATGTCGGCGACATTAAAATTATATTCTTTCATAAAATCTTTTAATCTTTTACCTTTTATAATTTCATATCCATTTTCAGTAAGCTCACTATTATATTGCTCTATATATCTTTCTATAGTTCTTATATCTACTTCATAAAATTTTGCAATTTGTTCTTTTATAAATCTAATTCTTCCTTCAAACATAACACCTTTTATTTCAAAAGTTTTTTGCATCTCTTGTATTGCATATTCATTATTTAAAATATTTTGCCTATCTAATCTCGAATTTGTTAAATTTTTTTCCACTTTTATCACTTCCTTTATTATTTCCAATTATAACAACTCAATAACTTTTTTTCAACTCATTTACGTACAATAATTATTATTTTTGCATACTTTATTCAAACAATATAAATCCTATATGTTTTTGCAATTCTATATCTATTGTTTTTCTTACATATAAGTTGTTTGCTTTGCAGTATTCTCTTACTGCTTTTTCTGTTTCAGCTCCAAATTTACCATTTGTATTTCCATGAAAAAAGCCTAATTCTTTTAGTTTTTTTTGTATTTGCATTACATCTGAACCATACATTCCAGATTTTAAATCTCTAAATCCCTTTCCAAATGGTCCATATGGACCATCTACTATTGTTACTTTTGTTCCCATTGGTATTATTTTATATAGTTCTGCTACATCATCATTATCCATTCTTATACAACCATGTGAACTTGCCCAGCCTAATGAACCTGGCTCTAGTGTTCCGTGTATGCCAAATTGCCCCCATGGTACATTAAATCCCATCCAACTTCCTCCAAAACCTTCTCCCCACTTTGCTTTAGAAACTATTTTCCATGTGCCTATTGGTGAAGGTGTTGACCATTTTCCTCCTGAACATCTATATGTTTTTGTTAGTTTGCCATCTTGAAATAAGTACAATTTTGATTCTTCTACATCTACTAATATCTCATATTTGGCAGTTGTTGCATTTGCTAAAATTGATACCTTTTCTTTTGGCTTGTTATATGCAAAAACACCTATGGCTAACATTAACATTATTGAAATTATTATTAATCTTTTCTTCTTCATAACTATCATAATATTCATTATATTCTTTATTGACTGTTTAAGAACGAAAAAACCCTAGCATTTTTTTTGCTAGGGTTTTAATTTAATTATATTTTTCACGTTTATGATATGTTGTGTGTAATAATTCGTGTGCTTTATGGCTTCCTGGTTTTCCTAAAAATTCTTTATATAACTTTTTAAGTGCAGGATTTTCATGTGATTTTCTAAGTTTACTATCTTTATCAATTTTGTATAATGCTTCTGCTCTTTTGGCTCTTACATCTACTTCATCTCTTATTTTTGATTTTACTATTGGTTGACCTCCACCCATGATGCATCCACCTGGGCAAGCCATTATTTCTACAAATTGATAATCTGCTGTTCCTGCTTTTATTTCTTCAAGTATTTCTCTTGCATTACCTAAACCATGTGCAACAGCAACTTTTACTTCTTTGTCTCCAATCTTTACACTAGCTTTCTTTACTCCTTTTTTACCTCTAACTTCTTCAAAATCTACTTTTTCTAATTCTTTTCCTGTTATTGTTTCATATGCTGTTCTTAATGCTGCTTCCATAACTCCACCAGTTGTTCCAAATATTGCTCCTGCTCCTGTTGCTTCTCCCATTGGGTCATCAAATTCTGAATCCTCTAATGTTGTAAATTTTATGTTTGCTTGTTTTATCATTCTTGCAAGTTCACGTGTTGTTATAACTGCATCTACATTTTCTAATTCATCATTTTTCATTTCTTCCCTTGTTTTTTCAAATTTCTTTGCTACACAAGGCATAACTGATACCACATACATTTTCTTTGGATCTATACCTGCTTTTTCAGCATAGTATGATTTTAAAATTGCTCCAAACATTTGGTGTGGTGATTTACAAGATGATAAATGTGGTAATAATTCTGGATAATTCATTTCTATAAATCTTACCCATCCAGGGCTACATGATGTTATCATTGGTAGTGTTCCACCATTTTGTAATCTTTCTACTAATTCATTTGCTTCTTCCATTATTGTTAAATCTGCACCTGTATTTGTATCAAATACTTTATCAAATCCTATTCTTTTTAATGCAGTTACCATTTTTCCTGCTACATTAGTTCCAATTGGATAACCAAATTCTTCTCCTAAACCTGCTCTTACTGCTGGAGCTGTTTGAACAACTACAAATGTATCTTTATCTCTTATTTTTCTCCAAACTGCTGCTGTTTCATCCTTTTCTTTTAATGCTCCTACTGGACATGCATTTATACATTGTCCACAGAATGTACAATTTACATTATTTAAGCTTTCGTCATTTTCTGCTGCAATTCTTGATTGGAATCCACGTCCTGCTACATCTATTGCAGCTACTTTTTGTATATTTTTACATGTTGCAACACATCTTTTACACATAATACATTTGCTATTATCTCTAACTATTGAAGGAGATATTTCATCTATTGTTGGTTCCACTTTTTGTCCTTCATATTCTATATTTGTAACACCAAATTTTTCTGCAAGTTCTTGTAATTCGCAGTTTCCATTTCTTACACATGTTAAACAGTCTCTATTGTGTGTTGATAATATTAAATCTAGCATTATTCTTCTTGATTCATTTAATTCTGGAGTATCTGTTTTTACAATCATTCCTTCTTCTGCTTGTGTTATACATGAAGGAACAAATCCCCTTCTTCCTTCTATATCTACTATACACATTCTACAGTCTCCTGCTGCATTTATTTCTTTTAAGTAACATAGTGTTGGAATATCTATATTTGCTTTTCTTGCAGCTTGTAAAACGGTTGTACCTTTTTCAACTTCTACTTCTTTACCATCAATGGTTAATTTTATTTTTTCTGACATTTTATTTCTCCTCTCCTAAATTATATTAAATTGCTTTGAAATTACATTTTGAAGCACATAATCCACATTTAATACATTTTTCTGGATCTATTCTATATCCTTCTTCTCTGTTTCCTACGATTGCTCCTACTGGACAGTTTCTTGCGCATAGTCCACATCTTTTGCATTTTTCTGAATTTATCTGCATACGCTTTAGGGCTTTACATTCACCTGCTGGACAATTTTTATCTTTAATGTGTGCTTCATATTCATCTCTAAAATAATGTAATGTACTTAGTACTGGGTTTGGAGCTGTTTGACCAAGTCCACATACTGATGTTCTTTTTATTGTTTGTGCTAATGTTTCTAGTCTTTCTATGTCTCCTTCTTCTCCCTTTCCTTCTGTAATTTTTTCTAATATTTCAAGCATTCTCTTTGTTCCTATTCTACAAGGAGTACATTTTCCACAGCTTTCATCTACTGTAAATCCTAAATAGAATTTTGCTAGGTTTACCATACATTTTGAATCATCCATTACTATTAATCCACCAGAACCCATCATTGAACCGATTTTTCCAAGTGATTCATAATCTATTGGTGTATCTAAATGTTCAGCTGGAATACATCCTCCTGAAGGTCCTCCTGTTTGAGCTGCTTTAAATTCTCTTCCATTTGGAATTCCTCCACCTATATCAAATACTATTTCTCTAAGTGTTGTTCCCATTGGAACTTCTACTAATCCAACATTTACAACGTTTCCACCTAATGCAAATACTTTTGTTCCTTTTGAAGTTTCTGTTCCAATGCTTGAATACCATTTTGCACCATTTAATATTATTTTTGTAATGTTTGCATATGTTTCAACATTGTTTATAAGTGTTGGTTTCATAAATAATCCTGCATTTGCTGGGAATGGTGGTTTTAAACGTGGTCTACCACTTTTTCCTTCTATTGATTCTAATAATGCTGTTTCTTCTCCACATACAAATGCTCCTGCTCCAAGTCTTACCTCTAAATCAAATTCAAAGTCTGTTCCAAATATATTCTTTCCTAATATTCCATATTCTTTTGCTTGATTTATGGCTATTTGGAATCTATGAACTGCTATTGGATATTCTGCTCTTACATATATATATCCTTTATTTGCTCCAATTGCATATCCTGCAATCATCATTGCTTCTACAACACAGTGTGGATCTCCCTCTAATATGCTTCTATCCATGAATGCTCCTGGATCTCCTTCATCTGCATTACAAACAACATATTTTTGTTCTCCTTTTGCCATTCTTGCAAATTCCCACTTTTTACCTGTTGGGAAACCTGCACCACCTCTACCACGAAGTCCTGAATCTGAAACCTCTTTAATAACTTCTTCTGGTGTCATTTCTAATAATACTTTTTCTAATGCCTTGTATCCATCAAAAGCAATGTATTCATCAATATTCTCTGGGTCTATTATTCCACAATTTTTTAAAGCTATTCTTTTTTGCTTTTTATAGAAATTTAATTCATCTAGTCTTTTTACTGTTGTTTCATCAATATCTTGGCATAATAGTCTTTCTACTATTTTTCCATCTATAATATGTGTGTTAATAATTTCTTCACAGTCTTCTGGTGTACAATGTGCATAAAAAACATCCTCTGGTCTTATTATTACTATTGGTCCTTTAGCACATAAACCAAAACATCCTGTTTGTATTACTTTTACATTTTCAATATGCTTTTCTTCTAATATTTTTCTAAATGTTTCTATTATTTTTGGTGATTTAGAAGATGTACATCCAGTACCACGACATACTAAAATATGTTTTTCGTGTGTATTTGCTTTTAAATTTACTCTTAGATCTAATTCTTTTCTTTTTTCTTCTCTAATTTTATGTATTTCTTGTAAAGTTTTCATACATTTCACATTCCTTTCTATAGGGTTTTATTCAGTCTTTTGCTTGATATTCATCAAGTACTTTATCTAATAGTTCTGGTGTTGCTTTACCATAAACTTCATCATTTACTGTAAATACAGGAGCTAAACCACATGCACCAATACATCTTGTAGCTTCTATTGAAAATTTTCCATCTGGTGTTGTTTCTCCAACATCTATTCCCAATCTTTCTTTTAACCTATCTAGTATTTTTTCTGAACCTTTTACAAAGCATGCTGTACCTAAGCATACTGCAACATTGTATTTTCCCTTTGGTTTTAAAGTAAATCTTGAATAGAATGTTATTACTCCATAAATTTCTGCCATTGTTAATCCTAAGTATTCTGATATGGCAAGTTGTGCATCTTTTGGTACATATCCATAGGTTTCTTGAACTTCATTTAATATTTGAATTAAATTACTTTTGTCTTTTTCGTATTTTGATAAAATTTTTTCCATCTTTTCATCTTTGTGGTCTGCCCCACAATTACAATTACAACTCATAAGTTCCCTCCTATAATATTTTTTTACTACCTTTCTATTATAATATATTTTTCGTAAAATTTCATCATTTTTTGCAAATTTACAGAAATTTCTTGTTATTTTTTAATTTGCTTTAATTATATCTCAAAATATTGTATGTTGAAATTTGCCTTCATATTATTTTTATTGTAAAAAATATTTTATTTTTTACTTCAATTATACCTTCTTCTAAACCTATTTTTACGGTCTCAGCAATTAATTTATTCATTTTAAGCAGTTAACGGCCTCACCTCCTCGGCTGTAACACCGATAGGTCGTTCAATAAAAAAAGCAGTAACTTCTTGTTACTACTTCCTTTTTAGTGGCTCCCCAAGTTGGACTTGAACCAACGACACCCAATTTAAAACTAGGTATTTCAGCTCTTGCTTTCGCAAGAGTCTGAAACACCAGTTTTGGCATCTTAAAAGGTTTTGTT
>CANQWH010000024.1 GCA_947627495.1 uncultured Clostridia bacterium | reverse complement strand
AAGGAGATAATTTATGAGATTAAGCAAAGATTTTTTTTACACAATTAAAGAAGATGTAACAGATGAAGATTCAAGAAGTGGAAAATTATTAGTAAGAAGCGGAATGATAAAAAAGATAGGAAATGGAATATATGCTAAAATGCCATTAGGTGAAAAAACTCTAAAAAATATAGAGAATGTTGTTCGTAAACATATGGATAATGCTGGTGCAAATGAGTTAAAGATGCCTGCTTTATTACCTATGGAAGCATATGAAAAATCAGGTAGAAGAAATGCATTCGGTGCTAGTATGTTTCACTTAAACGATAGATATGATAGAGAATATGCTTTAGGACCAACACATGAAGAAATTTTTGTTTTATCTGCTATGAACAAAGTAAAATCATATAGAGATTTACCATTTAATATTTATCAAATAGGAACAAAATATAGAGATGAAGTTAGACCAAGATTAGGGTTAATAAGAACTAGAGAATTTACTATGAAAGATGCATATAGTTTTGATGCAGACTATGACGGATTAGATATATCTTACAAAAAAATGTTTGATGCATATAACAAAATTTTTACAGAATTAGGAATTAATTACACAGTAGTTAGAGCAGATACAGGAGCAATGGGAGGAATCCTTTCAGAGGAATTTCAAGCAATTACTGGAATAGGGGAGGATACACTAGTTCTTTGTGAAAACTGTGATTTTTCATCTAATATGGAAATTACTCCATGTATATCAACTGACAAAAGTTTAGAAGAAGAAAAAGAGTTACAATTAGTAGAAACTCCAAATAGTCATACTATTGAGGAAGTATGTGCGTATTTAAAATTAGATACAAATAAGTCTGTTAAAGCCTTGTTAATGAACATAGATGAAGAACTTGTTGTTCTATTCATAAGAGGGGATAGAGAGCTCAATGAATCAAAGATTCAAAAACTATTAAATGCAAGAGAAATCAATTTCGCAAATGATGAATTAATTGCAACTTCAAATGCAGTACCAGGTTATACAGGACCAATTGGTTTAAATGCAAAGATAGTAATTGATAATGAAATTTTGAATATGAAAAACTTTTGTTGTGGAGGGAATAAGGAAGGTTATCATTACATAAATGCTAATTTAAAAGACTTTAAATATGATATAGTAGGGGATATAGTAAATGTTAAAGAAGGCGATGTATGTCCTCAATGTGGTAAACGATTAGTATTTAAAAAAGGAATAGAAGTAGGAAATATATTTAAACTTGGAACAAAATATTCAGAAAGTTTAAACTTAAACTATTTAGGAGAAGATAACAAAAATCATCCTGTTGTAATGGGATGCTATGGAATAGGCATTGAAAGAATCCTTTCTGCCATAGTAGAGCAAAACAATGATGAAAATGGAATTATATGGCCAATGAATGTTGCACCATATAAAGTTGCAATAGTTGTTATTAATCCAAAAGATGAACAACAACTTAAAGTAGGAAATGAATTGTACAATAAACTTAATGAAATGAATATTGATACTTTAATTGATGATAGAACAGAAAGAGCTGGCGTAAAATTTAATGATATTGATTTAATTGGTATCCCAATTAGAGTAACAATTGGAAAAAAAGTAACTGATAATATTCTAGAAATAAAGAGAAGAAATGAAGCAAAATTACAGGAATGCAAAGTTAATGAAGCTATAGAACAAATTCAAAATATTATAGTATGAGTGCCAGAAATGACACTCTTTTAATTTGTTTTATATCCATAAATTGTATAATTTCCATAAAATTGGTACATATTATAAATATAAGAAAAGTAATAACAAAGGGTTTATAGGTAAATCCTTATTTAAAAACCTAAATATATTATACAAGGAAGGTGTTACTTAAGTATATGGAAGAACATCCAATAGAAGGTCTTATGCTAACAGTAATGGATAGTATAAGAGATATGATTGATGTAAACACAATAATAGGAGAACCAATGCAAATACAAGAAGACATAACCATAATACCTATATCAAAAGTAGGATTTGGATTTGTAGCAGGTGGAAGCGAATTTAAGGGAGAATCAATAGAAGACTACAACAAAAAAGAAGATGAAGAGAGAATCTCATATAAAAACCCATTTGGTGGTGCAAGTGGTGCTGGAATATCAATAAAACCAGTCGCATTTTTAATAGTACAAGGAGATAGTGTAAAACTATTACCAGTAGAGCACAACTGCACAATAGATAGGATATTAGACTATATACCAGATATGTGTAAAAAAGCAGAAAAGATGTTAGACAAGATGATGAACAAGAAGCAAGAAAAAGAAGAAATAAAAGTACAAAAACCAAAGATAAAAAAAGTAGATATAGATTATAAGTACGACTACACAGAACCTAAAACTAATGATATAAAAACTACAGAAGAAGAAAGTGAAGACGAGTAAACTATCATTGCTCCCATTTTATAAGGGAGCTATTTCCATTTTTCTACTATTTATTCCCATAAAACATTGACTTTTGACAAAAAAAATTATAAAATATTGTATGTAAAAAAATGCGAGGAGGAAAGATGTTATGGGAGAAGTAATAGTTATAACATCAGGAAAAGGTGGAGTAGGGAAAACTACAACTACTGCAAACCTTGGTTCTAGTCTAGCAGAAACAGGAAAAAAAGTTGTTTTAGTAGATACAGATATTGGACTTAGAAACCTTGATGTTGTTATGGGACTAGAGAATAGAATAGTATATGATTTAGTCGATGTAATAGAAGAAAAATGCAAATTAAGACAAGCTCTTATAAAAGATAAACGTTTTGAAGAATTGTTTTTATTACCTGCTGCCCAAACACGAGATAAAAATGCAATAAATGAAGAACAGATGAAAGAATTAACAAATAAACTAAAAGAAGAATTTGATTATGTATTAATAGATTGTCCTGCTGGAATAGAGCAAGGCTTTAAAAACGCGGTTGCTGGAGCTGATAGAGCAATCGTTGTAACTACCGCAGAAATATCAGCAATAAGAGATGCAGATAGAATAATAGGATTATTAGAATCTGCAGAGATAAAAAATCCAGAATTAATAGTTAATAGGTTAAGACCATCAATGGTAAAAAAAGGGGAAATGATGGATGTAGATGATATTGTTGACCTATTATCTATTGATCTAATAGGAGTAGTTCCAGATGATGAGAACATAATTACTCAAACTAATAAAGGTGAACCAGTAATAAAAAATAAAAGAGCACCATCAGGGAAAGCATACATAGAAATAGCTAAAAGAATTTTGGGAGAGAATATAGATGTTACAATACCAGGAAGAGAAAAAGGTTTCTTTTCGAAAATAAAAAATCTAATAAAAAAAGATTAAAAACAATTTTATATTTGGAGGAAAGAACATGTTTGAAAGCATACTAAATTTTTTAAAAAAAATTAAAAAGAGTGAAGTAAAAGAAGATGGTGGAAGTAAGAATAAAGCAAAAGAAAGACTACATTTAGTATTAATGCAAGATAGAGCAAATGTATCAGCAGACTTTCTAGAATTAATGAAACAAGAAATAATAGATGTAATAAAAAAATATATAGAAGTAGAAGAAAGCGAAATAGATGTAAGACTTACCAACGAAGTAAAAGAGGATGGTACAACAGGAGCCCCATCTTTATATGCTAATATTCCAATCATAAATATTAGAAATGATATGAAGAAAGAAATAGAAGAAGAGAAAAAGGATAAGAATATAGAAGAAAAAGCAAAACATGAAAATGTAGAAGATAAAGTAAAAGAAGATGACACTCAAGATGTTCAAGAAGAGCAAAATAATATTGAAGAAAAAACAAATGAAACAGTAGAAGTCGAAAAAGATAATTAGGATTAGTAATATTCCATAAAAATAGTTAATGTATATTTTCGAAAGGAAAAATATGAATAGAAAACAATTAAAGAGTGTTGAATGGAGTATATTAATTTGTACAGTAATTTTAATAACAATAGGCAGTTTTGCACTTTATAGTGCAACTTTATCATCAGATTTAGAAGATTTAAAAAAACAATTAGTATGGGTAGTGGTGTCTATACCAGTACTTATATTAGTTGCAATTATAGATTATAGAACAATTGCCAAAATAAGCATATTATATTATATAATTTCAATAATTTTACTAGTGGCTGTACTTTTAACAAGTGCAATAAATGGAGCAACCAGCTGGTTTAATATTGGAGGAGTTTCAATACAACCAGCAGAGTTTTCCAAAATTGCAGTTGTTTTATTTTTAGCGAATATTATGTCTAAAATGTCTAAAAAGGAAATAAATAAACCGCTAAAATTAGCTATGATAATTGGAATAGTTTTGGTACCAGTTATATTAATAATACTTCAGCCAGACTATGGAACAGCGATGGCATATATAATAGCAGCAATTGTTATGCTGTATGTAGCAGGAATAAATAAGAGATATATAATAGCTTCTTTTTTATTGGTGTGTATAGGAATTCCATTGTTATATTTTTTTGTACTACCTGAACATGCAAAATTAAGGATAGATGTATATTTGAATCCGTATTTGGATCCTAGAGGAGCTGGATATAATATTATACAATCAAAACTTGCAATAGGAGCGGGAAGATTAATAGGACAAGGATGGTTAAATGGAACACAAACACATTTAGGATTTTTATATCCTAAAACAACTGATTTTATTTTTGCAGTTATTGGAGAAGAAATGGGCTTTGTAGTATGTGCAGCAATAATAATTGTATTTATAACACTAATAACAAGAGCTATTAATGTTGCAAAGACAGCAAGAGATGATTTAGGCTCATATATTGCAGCAGGAATAGTAGGAATACTAATATTCCATGTTTTAGAAAATATAGGAATGACAATGGGATTACTTCCAATAACAGGAGTTCCACTTCCATTTATAAGTTATGGTGGAAGCTCAATGCTTACTAACATAATTGGTATAGGACTTTTATTAAATATTAGTGCAAGACGTGAAAAATCTATGTTTGATTAAAAAGAAATAGATTAGACTAACAATTAAATTTAGAAAGTGAGTAACAATTAACAAATTATTAAGGAAAGATAAAATGTATATAAAAAAGTTAAATATAGGAAATGTAGAATTAGAGAATAACATATTACTAGCTCCAATGGCAGGTGTAACAGATTTAAGTTTTAGAAAAATTTGCAAAAAATACGGAAATCCAGGTCTTGTATGTACAGAAATGATAAGTAGTAAAGGCTTATATTATAACGATAAAAAAACAGAGCAATTTTTAGAGCTAAACGAAGAAAAAAGACCTATCGCAATACAGATATTTGGAAGTGATTCAGAGGTAATGGGTGAGGCAACAAAAAAAGTAGAATCATATGCTGATATAATAGATATAAATATGGGATGCCCAGCACCTAAAGTTGTAAAAAATGGTGATGGAAGTAAGTTATTATTAAACTTAGAACTGATATATAAAATAGTAAAGCAAACAGTAAAAAGTACGGACAAACCGGTAACAGTAAAGATTAGAACTGGCTGGGATGCTGAGAACATAGTAGCTGTTGAAGCAGCAAAAGCTATAGAAGATGCTGGTGCAAAAGCCATAACGGTTCATGGTAGAACAAGAGAGCAATATTATTCTGGACAAGTAAATTTAGATTTAATAAAAAAAGTAAAAGAAACAGTAAAGATACCTGTAATAGGAAATGGAGATATAAAGAGTGCAAGTGATGCAATAAAGATGTTTGAATATACAGGTGTAGACGGAATAATGATAGGTAGAGGAATTTTAGGAGAGCCTTGGAAAATAGGAGATATAATATCTGAATTGCAGGGAAATACTGATATAAAAGACAAAACTCCAATGGAAAAATTTGAAATAATAAAAGAACATTTGGAATTAGAAATAAAAGAGAAGGGCGAATATGTGGGTATAAGAGAAATGAGAAAACATATTTGTTGGTATTTAAAAAATCTAAAAGACTCAAGTAAAGTAAGGCAAATTGTAAACCAATTAGAAATCAAGGAGGAAGTAATAAAAACATTGGAAGAATATTTTAATAGCATTTGAGATAAGTATTAATGTTCTCAGCCACATATAAAAGTCCGCCAAATCTCGTCGTGGGTTTTATATTTATTCTAAATTTGAAGGGAGTATTTTAAATATAATGGATAAACAAAAAAGAATTAGAAATTTTAGCATAATTGCTCACATAGACCATGGAAAATCTACATTAGCAGATAGATTAATTGAAAAAACAGGATTACTTTCCGAAAGAGAAATGGAAAGTCAAGTGCTAGATAATATGGATTTAGAGAGAGAAAGAGGAATTACCATAAAAGCACAAGCAGTTAGAATGGAATATAAGGCAAAAGATGGAGAAACTTACATATTAAACTTAATAGATACTCCTGGACATGTTGATTTTAACTATGAAGTATCAAAAAGTTTAGCTGCATGTGAAGGGGCTATATTAGTTGTAGATAGTAGCCAAGGAGTTGAAGCACAAACACTAGCAAATGTTTATTTAGCACTAGATAATAATCTTGAAATACTTCCAGTTATAAATAAAGTAGATTTACCTAGTGCAAGACCAGAAGAAGTAAAAAAAGAAATAGAAGATATAATTGGAATACCAGCAATGGATGCACCATGTATATCTGCAAAGTCAGGATTAAATATAGAGGAAGTTTTAGAAAGAATTGTAACAGATTTTAAACCTCCTATTGGAGATGTTAATAAACCACTAAGATGTTTAATTTTCGACTCTCTTTATGATAACTATAAAGGAGCAGTAAGCTATGTAAAAGTAGTAGAAGGCACAATAAAAACGGGAGATGAAATATTATTTATGGCTACAAATAAAAAATTTGTAGTTACAGAATTACGGATATTTAGAGCCAGGAAGTTATAAACCATGTGATAAACTAGAAGCAGGAGAAGTAGGGTATATAGCAGCTAGTATAAAAACAGTTTCAGACTTGAGTGTGGGAGATACAATAACAACAACAGAAAATCCAGCTACAGAACCACTTCCAGGATATAAAAAAGCAAATTCAATGGTATATTGTGGAGTTTATCCGTTAGATGGTGGAGATTACGAGAATTTAAAGGTGGCTTTAGAAAAATTAAAATTAAATGATGCAGCCCTAAGTTATGAACCAGAGACTTCAGTTGCATTAGGATTTGGATTTAGGTGTGGTTTTTTAGGTCTACTGCATTTAGAAATAATACAAGAAAGACTAGAAAGAGAATTCGATTTAAGTTTAATTACAACAGCACCATCTGTTATATATAAGGTACATAAACGAGATGGACAAATTATAGAATTATACAATCCAATTGAATTACCACCAATGCAAGATATAGAATACATAGAAGAACCAATGGTGAAAGCAGAAATAATGCTACCAAAAGATTATGTAGGAAATGTAATGGAAATATGTCAAGATAGACGTGGCATATATATAGATATGAAATATTTAGATAGTACAAGAGTAACATTAGAATATGAATTACCATTAAATGAAATAATATATGATTTTTTCGATACATTAAAATCTAAAACAAAAGGATATGCCTCAGTTGATTATGAATTTAGTGAATATAGAAAATCAGAATTGGTGAAACTAGACATACACATAAATAATGAACAAGTAGATGCATTGTCTTTTATAGTTCATAAAGATACTGCATATACTCGAGGTAGAAAAATGGCAGAAAAACTAAAGACAGTAATCCCAAGACAATTATTTGAAATACCAATACAAGCAATAGTAGGTGGAAAAATAATTGCAAGGGAAACAATATCAGCAATGAGAAAAGATGTTTTAGCAAAATGCTATGGGGGAGATATAACGAGAAAAAAGAAATTGCTAGAAAAACAGAAAAAAGGTAAAAAGAAAATGAGACAAATAGGGAATGTAGAAGTCCCACAAGAAGCTTTTTTAGCTGTACTAAAGTTAGATGATGAATAAAACGAAGGAGTGTTATAAATATATATGAATGCACATGATATTTTAAAAGAATTGAATAGTGGAAAAACAACTGTACATGAATTATTAGCAAAAGATAATGAACAAAGTGGAATATCTGAAATATTAAGTAGATTATTTCATCTTGAAACGAAACCTGCAGAACAAATTATATCAGATAATTTTGAACAAATTATATATAGGTGCAATGATAATAGTTTATTAACTATACTTATGGATTTATTTGCTGAACACACTACTAGAAATATTATTTCCAGCAAATTTGATATTATTTTAAAAAGGCTTTCAGAAGTAGATAATAAAAGTGTAACTAATCCAATAAACCATTTTTTAAAATTACTTGCAGATACACCACAAGGTATAGAAATAATTAAAAATAATTTTAAAAGTATAATAAGAAATATTAACAAAAGTGATTTATTTCAAATAGCCCAAACAACTAAAGGTATATCACAAGAAATAGATGATTTGTTAGAAAAGCAATTAGAAGAAAATCATTTAGAAGTGGCAAAGTCACTGTTGAATACTTATAAAATTGATATGGGAGAAGATAAAGACAAATTATTACAGGATTATGCTAATACATTATCAACTATGATTCAAGAATTATTGATAAGTGAAAATAGCAGTTGGCTTGAAATAAATAAGAATTCCAATAGTCCTTATAGTGATGTTTATGAAATTAAGAATAAAGAATTAAGAATAGGAGAATTAAAACAAACATATCATATACCAAATCATACTAGGATATTACCGCCATTAACTAGAATAAATTTAATAGACAATGATGGCAATGAATTTGCATGTATAGAGATTAAAGATAAAGTAGAAAGCATAAAAAAAGATGATGCTGATATGGAAAAGTTATATAAATTATATGCTGAGTTAAGGGAAGACGGAATAATTTGGACAAATATTACATGGGATAATATTGGTATTGCACCTGAAGTAAATGTTCCAAGTTTAAATGGTGAAAATATTGATGTAGTACCAAGTTCCATTGGATTTTCTGATAATCAAAAAGGAAAACCATTGAAAGCTGGAGATTGGGTAATCACAAATACTGATTATATATATGATGAAAATTGTACTGAAGTAATATGGAAAACACCACTTGCACAGCATTTTGAAGAAAGATGGCAACAAGAACAACAAAAAAAAATTGCAGAGAAATATAAAACACAAAATAATGTAACACAAAATAATGTAACACATGATGTAGATAGAAATGAAACATAAGATGTAGGAAGTAAAAAATATATAATGGAACACTTGGAGGGAGAAAAAACATACAATGAAAAATAATTCAGAAAATAGCCAATTCGATGGTATATTATTTTTCTTAAGAAAAAAAAGTAAGTTTTTTTTTAAAGACTATTTGTATAAACTTAATGCTCACACTTTAGTAACTTATCTTGTTGATTTATTAAATGAAGATAATACAAGAAGTATAATTAATAAAAGATTTGATATTATATTAAAAAGATTTGCTAATGAATCTCAAAATGCAAATGCTTGTATTAATTCTTTTTTAGAACAACTTAAACGAAAACCTGGAGGAAAAGAGATAATAAAAAATAATTATAAAACTATTATTAATACCGCAAATAAAAATAATCTATTCGAACTAGCACAAATAATGAAAGGCATATCAGAGGAAATTGATGCTTTATTAGAGCAACAATTAGCAGGAAATCATTTAGAAGTTGCAAAATCAATACTAAGGAAAGCTATAGATGAAGATGTGCCCAATAAGACTAAATTAGCGGAAGATTATGCTCTTACGCTTTCAATAATGATTCAAGAATTATTAAAAAGTGAAAATTGTAGATGGATAGACATAGATTATATTACTAGTGGTGGTTATAGTAAGGTGTATCAAATTAAAGACAAAATATTGAAAATAGGGTCATTAAGAGCAAAATATAATATACCAAATCATACTAGGATATTACAACCACTAACTAGAATAAATTTAATAGATGAAAATAATTACAACAATAGATTTGCTTGTATAGAGATTATGGATAGAGTGGAACCTGTAAAAATAAACGAATCTAACGAATCTATTGTAGAAGAATTGTATCAATTATATGCTGAATTAAGGGATGCTGGAATTATATGGACAGATGTTACAATGAGTAATGTTGGTAGGTTAATTCGTCCAAATATTCCAAATTTGAATGGTGAAAATATTGATGTAGTACCAAGTGCAGTTGGATTTTATGATAATCAAAAAGGAAAGCCACAATCTATAGGAAGCTTAGTAATATTAGATACAGATTTTATATTTCCTGCTAATAGCAATAACATAATTTTCCCTGAATCCATTATTGCATTTAAATTTGCGAAAAGATATGCTGAAGAAAATGAAAGAAATGCATCATCAACACCAGAAAGAAATGCATCATCAACATCAGAAAAAAATGCATCATCAACACCAGAAAAAACTGAAAGAAATGCATTAACACAAAAAGAAGGGGATGAAAGATAATATAATGAAAAATAATAAAAAATTTAGTAATAAAAAAAATATAAAACCAATGAATAAAAAAAATAAAAATGAAGAAAGGGTTGAATTATACAATCAAAAAGGATCCTTTCAAAATAAAATGCAAAAAAATGAAGAGAATTCTTTTCAAGATCAAATTGAAGGACGTAATTCTGTATTAGAGTTATTAGAAACAGGCAAAGACATTAATAAAATTTTTATAGAAAAAGGGGAAAAACATGGTTCTATAAATAAGATAATTGGAATTGCAAAGGATCGAAAAATTGTAATAATAGAAGTAGAAAAATCAAAACTAAATCAGATGGCTCAAACAGACAATCATCAAGGTGTAATAGCAATTGTACCACCATTTAATTATTGTGAAGTAGAAGATATAATAAATGAAGCAAAACAAAAAAATGAAAAACCATTTATAATAATTTTAGATGGTATAGAGGACCCACATAATTTAGGCTCAATAATAAGAACAGCAGAAACAGCAGGTGTTCACGGTATAATAATACCAAAAAGAAGAGCATGTAACGTTAATAGTACAGTATATAAGGTTGCAAGTGGCGCAGTAGAACATATGAAGATAGCAAGAGTAAATAATATAACAGATAGCATAAATACTTTAAAACAAAATGATATATGGGTATATGGAACAGATATTTCTGCAACTAAATATTATTATGATGAAAATTTAACAGGAGCAATTGCAATAGTTATAGGAAATGAAGGACAAGGAATGACAAGATTAGTAAAAGAAAATTGTGATGTATTATTAAAAATTCCAATGAAAGGAAGTATAACTTCTTTAAATGCTTCTGTTTCTGCTGGCATAGTTATGTATGAAGCGGTAAAACAAAGAATGTGTTAAAAATTGAAAAAATTTATGTATTAGGAAAACATATAAAATAAAAATTCTTTAGCTTGTTTGTCTAATTTCATTTCGCAGAAGTTCTATATATCTTTTTTGGCACCCTTTCAAAGTAAATTTGAACTATTTCCAAAAAAGCTATTTAGAACTTCTTGCTCATTACATTAGAACCACTTCGCTTTCAGAATTTTTATTTTATATGTTTTTTCTTTTCTTTATTTTATATAATAAAAAATTTAAAACTTTGTTACAAATTTCCTTGAATTTTTTTTACAATTTTCTTGACTTGTATTTTTCAATATTATATACTATATTTAGTGAAAATTTTACAAAGGATATAGGGAGATGAATGTTGAAAAAATGAAAAAAGTCAAGAAAATTGTTGCTTTAATTCTCATTTTCGCTATAATCTCATATTGTTTATTAGCTACAATTATAAAGAATAAAGTTCAAGCAAGAGAAAGAACTGAAGATTTATCAAAATTATCACAATATCCAGAAATTTATACATTGATTCAAGAATTAAAAACAACTCATCCTAATTGGACGTTTACACTTTTATATACGGGACTAGATTGGAAAGATGTTATATATAATGAAACAACAGCTCTGCATACAAGAAGTTTAGTACATAACAGCTTATTGGAAGGAAATAGAGAAGATTGGCTTTGCTCAGTATGTGGTTGGACACCAAGAGATAATGGTTCATGGTATTGCGCTTCAAATGCAACAGTATCATACTATATGGATCCAAGAAATTGGCTAAATGAAACTTACATATTTGCATTTGAAACATTATCTTTTAATAGCAATGTACATACAGTAGAAGGCGTACAAGCAATACTTTCAGGAACATTTATGGATAAATCATCAATCACTTACGTAGATACAAACGGTAATACTCAAGTAATAAATAAATCATATGCACAAGTAATTTATGAAGCAGGAAAAAACAATAACGTAAGTCCATATCACTTAGCAGCAAGAATAAGACAAGAACAAGGAAATGGAACAAGCAGTTTAATATCAGGAACATATGGTTCATATCAGGGATATTATAATTATTTTAATATTGGAGCAAGTGGAAATTCAGAGGGTGAGATAATAACAAATGGTTTATCAAAAGCAAAAAATAGTGGTTGGACAAACCCAGAACTTTCTATAAATGGTGGTGCAGAATTTTTAAAAGGTGGATATATAGGAAATTATCAAGATACATTATATTTGCAAAAATATCATGTAGATAATGCAAGTAAATATTCTGTATATGGACATCAATATCAACAAAATGTATCAGCACCATATACAGAAAGCCTAGATGTTTATGATGCATATGAAGAATTAGGAATTTTAGATAGTAGCTTTAATTTTATAATTCCAATCTACGAAAATATGCCATCAATTCCACAAGATAGACCAGGAAGAACAGTTACATCTGTTACAGAAAATGTATTTGTTGATACTCAAACTACTGATTTAAGTATACGTAGTGGACCATCTACTTCATATTCTATAAAAGCTAAGCTTCCAAAGGGAACAACATTAGTAAGAATTGAAAGAGCAAATGAAGTTACAGATGGATATTATTGGGATAGAGTAGTCTATAATACAGGTAGCCAAATATTAATAGGATATGCAGCAAGAGATTATTTAGGAGAGATGCCTACAACAGAAGTTGTAAATGAAGTATATACGGTATCAACAATGTGTAACTTAAGAAATGGACCTTCAACAACAAATACAAAAATAAAACAAGTTTTACAACAAGGAACACAAGTAACGGTAATAGATAAAATATTGTTTCCAGTAAATAATCATACTTGGTATAGAGTTAAATTATCAGACGGAACACAAGGATATATATCTTCAGCATATTTAACATCAGAACCAGTTGTAGTTGAACAATATAAAATAGATGGAGAATTTTTAAAAATAGTACCAGGCACTCAAATAAGCCAAATAGATGGAGCAGTTTTAGAAGGAGAATTACTTGCAACAGGAGCAAAAGTAACATTAAATGGAGCAAGTTGCACAGTAGTTATATTAGGAGATATAAGTGGAGATGGGGCTATAACACCATCTGATTATGTAAAAATCAAAAACAACATAGTGGGTACTACTCTATTAGAAGGAGAATTTAAGAAAGCTGCTGATGTAAATGGAGATGGAAACATAACTCCAGCAGATTACGTAAAAGTAAAAAATCATATAACGAATGTAAGTAAAATTTCTCTTTAAATTTTACATAGAATAATTATTGACTATTACAAATAGGGAGGACAAGAGAAAAATGAATAAAAATATTTTAAAAGGTTTTGTAATTATTACTATAATAATAGTAACAATGATATTGTTAACAACAGTTTCACATGCATCTTTGCTAAGTATAAGTACATCAAAATCTTCGGTTTCACCAGGAGAAGTATTTATTGTTACAGTTACATTAAATGGAGGAGCAGGACAAATAAGTGCTTCAACTTCAAATGGTTCAGGTTCAGGAGCAGAATGGCTAGATAACAGTTCTTTCAGTTTTAGTTGTACAGCAGGAAGTTCAGGGACAGTTACAATTTCTGCATCAGGAGTAGCAGCAGATTATACAACTGAAGCAGATGAAAATTTAAGTGCTTCAAAAAGTGTTACAATTGAAGTACCAACACCAGTTACACCTCCATCAAGTTCAGGTACAACGAATGGTAATGGAAATTCTAACAGCGGAAGTAGTAATGGAAGTGGTAATAGCAAACCTGCAACGAATCCAAGTACTAACATACAGAAACCAACAACTAATACAAACGAAACAACAAAATCAAGTAATTCAAATCTTGCAAGTTTAGCAGTTACAGAGGGAGTGTTAACACCAGAATTTAATGCAAGCATTAAAGAGTATATAATAAGTGTGCCAAATGAGATTACCAAATTAAATATATCTGCTGTACCAGAGGATTCAAAAGCAACAGTAAGTATAACAGGGAATGAAGAACTTCAATTAGGAGAAAACAATATAGAAATAACAGTAACAGCAGAAGATGGAAGTAAATCCGTATATAAAATATTAGCAACAAGAAATCAAGAAGAATTAGGTTTACAAACATTAACTTTATCTTATATAGATGAAAATGGAAAAAAAGTTGTATTAGAATTAACACCAGAGTTTATTGCAAATATATATGAATATAATGTAGAAAAAAGTATTCCGAATTTTGTAAAAACATTAGAAATAGAAGCATTAGCTAATAGAGAAAATGCAAATATAGAGATAACTGGAAATGAAGAATTAAAATCCGGGAAAAATGAAATAACGATAAAAGTAACCTTAACAAATGAAGAAGGATTAGAAGAACAAAAAACATATAAAGTAATAGTAAATAAAGAAGAAAAAAAAGTTGTAGTTCCATTAACTCCAATACAAAAGTTTACAAATTGGTTTGCTGGAATAAGTTCATCATTAAAAACATGGGGAGCAGCAAATTTTACTAAGATAATAGCGGGAATATTAGCAGTGGCAACAACAGCATATGTTGGTTTAACAGTATATTTTTTATACGATTATAAAAATTACAAAATTTTACTATCTAAATTAGCAGAATACAATAAAGCTAATTTAATGGAAAGAGCAAATGGAGCATTAGGAGTAGAAAATCAAAATGTAGGCACGATGGAGCAAGAAAGTGAAGTAGAAACAGAAAATTCATATAAAAAAGAAAGCCCAATAGAGAATGCTCCTAAATCTAATATGGCTGAGAGATGGAATGAATTTTTAGATATACCACAAGATGAAGTAAATTCAAAGAAAAGTAAAGGAAAAAGATTTAAATAAAAAATAGTTAAAACAAGCATATAAAAAAGGTGCTTGTTTTATTTTTTTATGTAAAGTAATAACAACTTTACAATCAATGTATAGTAATGATATAATTTATGATGTTATAGTTCATAAACTAAGTTTAGTTAATAATATATAAATATGAATTTTAACTATATGTGTACTTTTAATAAGATAAAGAAGGGAATGAAGTTTGTATGGAAATAAATAAAGAACAATTTTTAAAAGTTTTAAACAAACAATATCCTAATATTGAAAAAGTTTCAGAGGAGATAATCAATTTACAAGCTATACTTAATCTACCAAAAGGAACAGAACTATTTTTAAGTGATATTCATGGAGAATATGGCTCTTTTTCACACATATTAAATAATGGTTCAGGAATTATAAGAAGTAAAATTGAGCAAATATTTAAAAATCAAATTACAGAACAGGAAAGAAGAGCATTAGCCACATTAATATACTATCCAGAAGAAAAATTAAATATTGTAAAATCTCAAGTTACAGATTTAAAAGAATGGTACAGTATATCTTTATATAGACTTACAGAAGTAGCAGTTGAAGTAAGTTCAAAATATACAAGATCCAAAGTTAGAAAGGCAATGCCTAAAGGGTTTGATTACATTATTGATGAATTATTACATTTGCAAGGTTCAGGTCCAGACAAGGAAAGATACTATAAACAAATAATAAATTCAATAATAGATTTAGATAGAGCAGATGAATTTATAGTTGCAATTTCCAATTTAATAAAAAGAATGGCAATAGACCATTTACATGTTGTAGGAGATATATTTGATAGAGGTTCAGAAGCCAAAAAAGTGCTAAATACATTAATGAATTTTCATAGTGTAGATATACAATGGGGCAACCATGATATTTTATGGATGGGAGCTGCATGCGGAAACGAGGCATGTATTGCTAATGTTGTAAGGATATGTAGTAGATATGATAATACAGATACGTTAGAAGATGGTTATGGAATAAATATAAGACCACTTGCAACATTTGCTTTAGAAACATATAAAGATGACCCTTGTACCACTTTCAAACCAAAAGTATTTGATTACAAACGTTATTTAAAAAGAGACGAAGAAACAATATCAAAAATACATAAGGCAATTTCAATAATTCAATTTAAAGTAGAAGGTGAATTTATAAAAAGACATCCAGAATATAATATGCAAGATAGATTATTACTAGAGCATATTGATTATAAAAATGGAACTGTTGAAATAAATGGCAAGAATTATGTATTAAATGATAAAAATTTTCCAACAATAAATCCAAAAGACCCATATAAATTAACAGAAGAAGAAAGAGAAATCATGTATAGGCTAAAAGAATCATTTAAAAACAGTGAAGCTTTGCAAAGACATTTGAGTTTCTTATATTCTAAAGGAAGCTTGTATAAATGCTTTAACTCTAATTTACTATTTCATGGATGTATTCCAATGGATGAAAATGGTGAATTTTCAGAAATAGAAATATATGGAAATAAATTATCTGGAAAAGCATATTTAGATTATATAGAAAGTTTAATAAATAAAGCATATATGCAAAGGGAAATTCATAAAAAAGATAGGAATGCTTTAGACATAATGTGGTACTTATGGTGTGGAGCTAAATCTCCATTATTTGGAAAGGAAAAGGCTGCAACATTTGAAAGATATCTTTTAGATGATGCTGATATAAAAAAAGAAGCAAAGAATCCATATTACACATTAGTACAAAAGGAAGAAATTTGCGATAAAATATTTAGAGAGTTTGGATTAGATGTAGATAATTCTCATATTATAAATGGACATATACCAGTAAAAGAGAAAGATGGAGAAAGTCCAATAAAAGCAAATGGCAAATTATTAGTAATAGATGGAGGATTTGCAAAAAGTTATAGGCAAGAAACAGGAAGAGCAGGATATACTTTAACATATAATTCATATGGATTAATATTAGCAGCAAATGAACCATTTGATTCAAAGATGAAAGCAATAAGAGAAGAAAATGATATTAAATATGATATAATGGTAAATGAAAAAGTTACAGAAAGAAAAAGTGTTGCAGATACTGACATTGGTAAAACTATACAAAAGGAAATTGATGGTTTGAAAATGCTATTAGATGCATATAGAAGTGGAAAAATAAAAGAAATAATATAGAATTAATGTGCACATTGGGGACGT
>CANQWH010000023.1 GCA_947627495.1 uncultured Clostridia bacterium | reverse complement strand
TCAAAAATTTGACAAAAAAATTAAGCATTTTTAATGCTTACATAGATTTTTACTATTTTTAACTGTCAAACTTCCGAATATAATCGAATACTGTTCGTTAAGAATGGTAAATTTAATTAAAAAAAGAGGAAAAAAACATGAAAAACAGGAAAATTGCTACACTTATTATTGGTACGGTAATTGCAGTTACAGGAGTAGAAGCCATTGGCGGCTCCATTTCGTCTGTTAAGGCGATGGAAGAACGGGAGAAAAAAATACCTGTTCTGATTAACTGCTTATCAGAAGAGACAGAGGAATCAAAACCTGATGTAGAAGAAACTATGGTTTTTGAAACTCAACAGCCTGAACCAATTCCAGATTATTACAATCTGGAAGAAAATACGATTTTTGGTTATCCAGCCGAAGAAGTTATAGACGTTCTTGAACGTCTAGTGTTCTCAGAGGCTGGGAACCAATCTATTGAAGGGCAGATTCTTGTAGCAACTACTGTTGTAAACCGCTATGAGGATTCCAGATTTTCAAATGATTTCTATGAAATTCTTTTGGAATATATGGGCGACTGGTATTCAGTTACCCATGAGCAAGTCTTAGAAGTAGGAACCATAGAGGAAGCAGTGCAAAGGGCTCTTAAGGGTGAAGACCCTGCGGCAGAGCCCTTAGGTGCCCCTACCAAGTATTTTTACAACGAGGAGACCACCAAACGGTGGGATCCTTATACCTACGCCAAAATAAAGGCGGGGGTTGAAAAGGAAGTTGTGGTCGGAGACCACACGTTTTATAGTGAATGTGATTGGCTGGCATTCGGAAGAATGTCGGCCGAAGCCCAAGCAGCCTTCGTAGCTAGCTTGCAGTAACCTCTTTGGAGGAGTGGAATGAAAATTTCTGCTCCTCTTTTCTTATGGATTAAATAAAAACGAACTATTTTTATAAAATACAACAATTATCTTTAAAAAAATCTACTTTAATGATATAATACGAAAAAATAGAGGAAAGGAATGTTTAAAAAATATGGCAGTAATTTTAGATGGAAAAGAAGTAGCAAGAAAAACAAGAGAAAACTTAAAAAGTAAAGTAGAAGAACTAAAGAAAAACAATATATTTCCAAAACTTGCAGTAATAATGGTAGGAGAAGATGGAGCATCAAAAATATATGTAAAAAACAAAAGCAAAGCATGTGAAGAATTAGGAATACAATACGAAGAATTTCTATTAGGTGATGATATAACCCAAAAGCAATTATTAGACTTAATAAACACATTAAACAATAGAAAAGACATACATGGAATTTTATTACAAAGTCCTATTCCAAAGCATTTAAACATAGATGAAGCATTTAAAACAATTTCACCAGAAAAAGATGTAGATGGCTTTAATCCAGTAAGTGTTGGAAAATTAGTTCTAGGTCAAGAAACATTTATATCTTGCACTCCATTTGGTGTAATAAAACTGCTAGAAGAATATAATATAAAAATTGAAGGAAAAAATGCAGTAGTTTTAGGAAGAAGTAATATAGTTGGAAAACCAATGCTACAATGCTTATTAAATAAACACGCAACAGTAACAATATGCCATTCAAAAACAGAACATTTAAAAGAGATAACAAAAAAAGCTGATATATTAGTTTCAGCAATAGGAAAACCAAAATTTGTAACAAAAGATATGGTAAAGGAAAATGCCATAGTTATAGATGTTGGAATAAATAGAAATGAACAAGGAAAAGTATGCGGAGATGTAGACTTTGAACAAGTTAAAGAAGTAGCAAGCTATATAACACCTGTTCCAGGAGGAGTAGGTCCAATGACAATAGCAATGCTAATGACAAATATTATAAAAGCGGCAAAATAGGGCGACATTTTGCTAAAAACTAAAAAAGTAGATAAAAATATGGGGGAGAACAAATTCAAGTAAAAGGAAGTAGATAAAGTATGGATAAATATTGGATTTGGTTCTCAAAGTTAAACACAATAAGTGTAAAAATAAAAAACGAATTACTAAAAATATACAAAACACCAGAAAAAATATGGAATTTAACAAAGAAGGATTTACAAGAAACAGATATTTTAAGTAGCAAAGAGATAGAGATTATACAAGACATAAATAATAGACAAAACTTAGAAAAATACATTGAGTATATGTGCAAAAACAATATAAAAATGATAACAATTCAAGATAAAAAATATCCAGAAAATTTAAAAAACATATTTGACCCACCAGTAGTATTATATGTAATTGGAAATACCCAAATTTTAAAAAGTAAATCTATAGCCATTATAGGAACTAGAAATTGTAGCAATTATGGAAAAAACATTGCTAGAAAATTTGCATATAATTTATCAAAACAAAATATAAATATAGTATCTGGACTAGCAAGAGGAATAGATACATATGCTCATATTGGTGCAATTGAAGCAGGGGAAAAAACAATTGCAGTTGTAGGTGGTGGGTTAGATACAGTATATCCCGAAGAAAATAAAAATATTTTTCAAAAGATAATAGAACAAGGTGCAGTAATATCAGAATATGTAGTTGGTACAAAACCAGAAAAAACAAATTTCCCTGCAAGAAATAGAATTATAAGTGCTATTTCTGATGGAGTTCTTGTAGTAGAAGCTACCAAAAAAAGTGGTACATTTATAACTGTAGACTTTGCTTTAGAACACGGAAAGAATGTATATGCAATTCCTGGAAATATAAATAGTAGTATGTCTTTGGGTACAAATGAACTAATAAAGCAAGGAGCAAAAATGGTAACTACAGAAAGTGATATTTTAGAAGATTTTTCTTGAATTTTATAGTTATATGTAATATAATAAATAAATAAAATTTTGAAATGAGGGTAATTAAAAATTAATAGCTAAAATATTTTAAGTATATGTGTGCCTTCCAAAAAGAAAAAAGAAAGGAATGTGTTTTAATATGGAAGAAAAAGATAGAAGAAAAAAGAATACAAAAAAACAAACCAAAAAAATACCCGAAGATAATAATGAAATGGATAAAACAAAAAAATATCAAATAAAGAGAAAAAAACATCCAAAAGTAAAAAAAGTTATATTAATTATTTTCCTAATACTATTAATTTCAATGATAATTGGAGCAGGTGTAGCAGTAGGAATATTATATGGAATTTGTAAAGATGCAAAATTAGATATGAAGGAATTAGTAATTAGTAATGAAAATTCTGTAGTATTAGATATAAATGGAGATGTAATTGCAGAACTTAGCGGAGATGAAAATAGAGAAAACATAACAATCTCAGAAATGTCTAAGTACATACCAAAAGCATTTGTTGCAATAGAAGATGAAAGATTTTATGATCATAATGGTGTTGATTTAAAAAGAACAGGTGCTGCAACTCTAACATATGTATTAAATCGTGGTAATTCTTCATTTGGAGGAAGTACAATAACTCAACAGCTAATAAAGAATATAACAGATGAAGATGATAGAACTTGGCAAAGAAAAGTAAAAGAAATGGCAAGAGCATATTATTTGGAACAAGAAATGTCAAAATCACAAATACTAGAATTATATTTAAACCTAATATTCTTAGGTGATAGAGCTTATGGAGTAGAAGTTGCATCAAATTATTACTTCAATAAAAGTGCTAGTGAGTTAAGCATAGCAGAATCAGCATTCTTAGCAGGTATAAATAATTCACCAAATGCATATGATCCATTTTCTACGGAACAAGACGATATTGATCAAATAAAAAGAAGAACAAAAATAGTAGTTGATAAAATGCATCAACTTGGGCAAGAAAAACCTTCACATAAAGCAGCAATAACAGAAGAAGAATATAAAACAGCAATAGCAGAAATAGATAATGGATTAGCATTTAATAAAGGAACAATTTTCCAAGGTTCTTATACATATCATACAGAAGCAGCAATTACACAAGTAAAAAATGATTTAAAAGAAAAAAATGGGTGGACAGATGAATATGTTGATTACTATGTAAAAAGTGGTGGACTTACAATATATACAACACAAAATACAAATATACAGAATATAATGCAAGAAGAAGTAAAAAAGGATAAATATATAGAGTATTCACGAAAAACAAAAGATGAAAATGGAAATTATGTAACAGCACAAACAGCAATGGTTCTTATGGATCATAAAACAGGATATGTTTTGGCATGTGTTGGTGGAATAGGAGAAAAAACTACAACATTTGGCTTAAATAGAGCAACACAAAGTCCAAGACAGCCAGGTTCATCAATAAAACCAATTGCGGTTTTGTGTCCTGGTATAAATGCAGGGATAATTACCGCAGCTTCAGTATTTGATGATATTAATTATTCGCAGGGAAAATTTAGCAAATATGGAGATTATGCTGGACAATATAAAGGACTAGTAACAGTAAGATATGCAATAGCTACTTCACAAAATATTCCAATGGTTAAAGCACTTGATGAAATAGGAATAGATAGGTCAGTAGAATACTTAAGTAGTATTAATATGCCTGTAATAGAAATACATAGAAACCTATCACTTGCTTTAGGAGTTGCTGAAATGACGCCATTACAAATGACAGCAGCTTATGCAACAATTGCAAATGATGGTGTATATATAGAACCAACATTTTACACTAAGGTTGTAGATTCAAACGGAAATGTAGTCTTAGAGGCAGAACAAGAAACAAAAACTGTCTTATCAACAGCAACAGCTTATATAGTAAAGGAAATATTATCTGAAGTTGTAAGGTCAGGAAATGGTAGTTATGCTGGATTATCAGGAATTAGCGTAGGAGTAAAAACAGGAACTTCAAATGATAATATTGATAGATGGTTTTGCGGATTCACACCATATTACACAGCTGCAACATGGTTTGGATATGATATAAATGAAACAGTTTTATCACAAAGTTGGAATCCAGCAGGATATATATGGGATGGTGTAATGGAGCCTATCCATCAAGGATTACCAGCAGCTAAATTTTCAGATACAAGACCAAGTAATGTAACAACTGCAACAATATGTAGGTCATCGGGTAAATTAGCAACAGATGCCTGTAGAAATGACCCAAGAGGAAATCAAGTATATACTGAGTATTTTATTAAAGGAACAGTTCCAACAGAAAGTTGTACAACACATGTAATGGTAGATATATGTGAGGATACAGGATTAGTAGCAAATGAACATTGTCCAAATAAGGTTTCAAAATCATTTATTACAAGACCATCAAGTGAAACTGGCAACTGGCAATGGGCATCTGATGCTAAGTATATGCTACCAAGTGAAACTTGTACTATTCATACTACTCCAACTGTAGCACCAGAACCACCAACAACAACGGAGCCAGGAAATAATGGTGAAACAAACAACACAGAAGAGCCAGAAGAACCAGAAAAACCGGAAGAACCAGAACAGCCAGGAAATACAACTGGAGGAGGCAATAACACATCTGGAGGAAATAGTGCAGGTGGAAATAATACTGGAGGAAATAGCGCAGGTGGAAATAATACTGGAGGAAATAGTACTGGAGGAAATAATACTGAAGAAAATAGTGCAGGAGGAAATAATACTGGAGGAAACAGTACGGAAGAACATAGATTATAAAATACTAAATATGGCAAGAATATAACCTTGCCAATTTAGTATTTTAAGGAAAAATGAAAAATAGTCAATGTAATAAATATATGAATATAAATGTGATAAAATTTAGTGAAATTTATAGTAAAAGAATCTCCAGGCATTACATATCAACTAAAAATTTTGAAAGGATGATAATAATTGGATATAAATTTTTATAATACTTTAACAAAAACAAAGGAAAAGTTTGAACCACTAGAAGAAAATACAGTTAGAATATACAGTTGTGGACCTACAGTATATAAAGATGCAAGTATTGGAAATATGAAATCATATATATTTATGGATACATTAAGAAGAATGTTAAAATATAATGGCTATGAGTTAAAACATGCAATGAATATAACAGATGTGGGACATTTAGTATCAGATGCAGATGAAGGTGAGGACAAAATGATAAAAGCCGCAAGAGAAGAAAAGAAAAGTCCTTTAGAAATAGCAGAATATTATACTAAAAAGTTTTTTGAAGACTTTGATAGGTTAAATATAGATAGACCGGAAATAATATGCAAGGCAACAGATCATATTGAAGATATGATGAAATATGTGCAAAAATTATTAGATAATGGCTATGCGTATGAAACATCAACAGCAATATATTTTGATGTTTCTAAATTAGATAGATATGGAATACTATCAGGAATAGATTTAAGAAATCAAAAAGCAGGAGCAAGAGTTGAAATAGATGAAGAAAAAAGAAATCCATATGATTTTGCACTTTGGATAAAGGCTCCAGAAAACCACATAATGAAATGGGAAAGCCCTTGGGGATTATGCTATCCAGGTTGGCATATAGAATGTTCAACAATGAGTAATAAATACTTAGGAGAAGTATTTGATATACACACAGGTGGAATAGATTTAGTACCAACACATCACGAAAACGAAATAGCACAAAGTAAAGGTTGCACAGGAAAAATACCTGCAAGATTTTGGATGCATTGTGAATTTCTATTAATTGATGGTGGAAAAATGTCTAAGAGTTTAGGTAACACCTACTTAGTTCAAGATTTAATAGACAAAGGATTTGACCCACTTAGCTATAAAATGTTATGTTTTACATCTCATTATAGAAACAAACTAAACTTCACATGGGAAGGATTAGCAAATGCACAAAATTCTTTAATAAAACTAAAAGAAGGATATGCAAAACATAAATCTGGCTTTGAAGATATAGAAAATAGTGAAATAGAAGACTACAGAACAAAGTTTTTAGAAGCAATAAACGATGACATAAACATGCCAGTAGCAATGAGTGTTGTTTGGGAAGTTGTAAAAAATCCAAAAAAATCGAAAAAACTAGCAGATTTATTATTAGATTTTGATAAAGTATTAGGAATAAAAATTGAAGAACCTGTTATGCAAAAACAAGAAGAGATACCTCAGGATGTTTTAGAATTAATAGAACAAAGAAAAACAGCAAGACAAAATAAAGATTGGGCATTATCAGATAAATTAAGAGACCAAATAAAAGAAAAAGGATATGCAGTAAAAGATAGTAAAGATGGTATGACAATAGAAAAGATATAAGAAAGCTAAGAAGAAGTCGATGTTATAGTATAAAAATAAAGTGATAAAAAAATTATAAAAAAGGAGTAAAAAAATGCCAAAAAGGGAAAACTATATAGGATGGGACGAATATTTTATGGGAGTAGCATTATTATCAGGAGAAAGAAGCAAAGACCCAAACTCACAAGTAGGAGCATGCATAGTAAGTGAAGATAACAAAATATTATCAATAGGATATAACGGATTTCCAAAAGGTTGTTCAGATGACGAAATATCATGGGAAAGAGAAGGAAAATTTGCAGAAACAAAATATCCATATGTGTGCCATGGAGAATTAAATGCAATACTTAACTATACAGGCTCAACTTTAAAAAATAGTAGAATATATGTAGCATTATTTCCATGCAATGAATGTGCTAAAGCCATAATACAATCAGGTATAAAAGAAGTAATATATAAAGAAGATAAATATGCTGATACAGATAGCGTAAAAGTTTCAAAAAAATTATTTTGTATGAGCAATGTGAAGTACAGAAAATATACGCCAACATCAAGGAGAATAACATTAGAATTATGAAAGGAAAAACATTATGCAAATTTTAACTGAAAAAGATAAAAAGGCATATGAAGAATTTCTTACAAATAACGAAAGGTGTAATTTTCAGCAATCATTAGAATGGGGGGAAGTAAAACAAGCTTGGAAGAATGAAGTAATATTATCAAAAGATAAAAATGGAAAAATAGTAGGTGCAATAAGTGTATTAATTAGAAAAATGCCTATATTTGGAAATTTTATGTATATATCAAGAGGACCAATATGCGATATATATGATGAAAATGTATTAAAAGATTTAATAAAAGGATTAAATAAATTAGCAAAAGAATATAAAGCATTTGCATTAAAATGGGAACCAGATATAAAAAGTAGTGATAAAGAATTTAGAAAAATAGCAGAAAATTTAGGCTTTAAAATAAAAGATGATGCAAAAGATTTTAGTGAAGGAATACAGCCAAGATATGTGTTTAGATTGGATTTAAAAAATAAGACAGAAGATGAGGTGTTTGCAGAATTTCATCAAAAAACAAGGTATAACATACGTTTAGCAATCAAAAAAGGAGTAGTCATAAAAGAAGGCACAAGAGCAGATTTAAAAGATTTTCATAAGATAATGGAAGTAACAGGTAAAAGGGACAACTTTATGATAAGACCATTATCATATTTTGAAAAAATGTATGATAAATTATTTCCAAATCATTTAAAACTAATGATGGCATATTATGAGGACAAGCCTATTGCAGGAATAATAGATATAATATATGGAAATAAAGTTTGGTATTTATATGGAGCAAGCAGTAATAAACATAGAAATCTAATGCCCAATTATCTTTTACAATGGGAAATGATAAAATACTCAATTGAGCAAAAAAAAGATATTTATGACTTTAGAGGAGTAGTAGGAATAGTAGATGAAACACATCCACAATATGGATTATATAGATTTAAAAAAGGTTTTAATGCAGAATTTACAGAATTTATAGGAGAATTATATATTAACTACAAACCAATAACATATAAAATGTATAAAATTACTGAAAAACTGTATAAGAAAATGGCAGGAGTTAAAAATAAAATAAAAGGAAGAAAAATTTCTTAAAGTAAGTTTTAAGTAAGAGGGGAATTTAATTTGAAACAACTAGTAGTTAGTATTGAAGATTTAAAGCATAATATAAACCAGATAAAAAACTACGTAAGTAGCATTTCTCCAGATACAAAATGTACAATAATAGCCATAGTAAAAGGAAATGGTTATGGATTAGATTTAATAAAGTATTCAAAATTTTTAGTACAAAATGGAATTGAATATTTAGCAGTAGCAACACTAGACGAAGCATTAATTTTAAGAAAGGAAAAAATAACTAAAAATATATTAATGCTATCAGTAATTAATAATCAAAAAGAGTTAGAAGAAGCAGTAAAAAATAATATAACAATTACAACAGATTCAAAAGAAAATGTTCAAATAATAAATAATTTAGCAAATAAAGGATATAAAATAAAAACACATATAAAAGTAGATACAGGATTTGGAAGATATGGATTTATATATAATGATTATGAAAATATTATAAATTGTATAAAAAGTTTACAAGAAAATGCAGTAGAAGTAGAAGGAATTTTTTCACATTTCTCACTTGCATATTATAAGAATAATAAACATACTATTAATCAATTTAATAGATTTAAAAAGGTTTTAGATATAATTAAGGAGAATAATATAGACATAAAGTTAAAACATATTTGCAATTCACCAGGAATACTAAACTATCCAGAAATGCATTTAACAGCTGTAAGAATAGGTTCTGCATTTGTTGGGAGAGTTGCAGCACAAAAAAATATTGGACTAAAAAAGATAGGTAAATTAATAGTAGATGTTGCAGAGGTAAAACAAGTGCCTGCAAATTTCAATATAAGTTATTTAAATGTATATAAAACAAAGAGACAAAGCAAAATAGCAATTCTTCCAGTAGGATATAAAGATGGATATAATGTATCTCAAAAAAACGATATGTATAGAATAATAAATAAGATAAGAAAAATTATTGTGGCAGTAAAAAGTTTATTTAAAAAAGAAAAGCTAATTGTAGTGATAAATGAAAAAAAATATGATATAATAGGAACAATTGGTATGTACCATGTAATAGTAGATGTAACAGGTAGCCACATAGAAAGTGGTGACATAGCAGAACTAGAGATAAATCCCGTATATATAAATAAAGAAATAGAAAGAAAATATAAAAACTAAAGTTATTTTGATACACAACATATTAGAAAGGAATGTGATAATAATGAATGATAAAAAAGATAATAAAAAGGATAAGATATATTATATAATATTTGCGATAGTAGTAATTGTAGCAACAATAATAATTGCATTTATGCTATTTAATAAAAATAGTAAAAGCGATGATAAAGAGATGGCTTATACAGACCTTATAACAAAAATTGATAAAGATGAAGTAGAAGAAGTGGAAATGACAGTAGGAAGTACATCAATAAAAGTAAAACTAAAAGGTGAGGAAGAAGAAAAAAATTCAATAGTGCCTAGTACACAAGCCTTTATAGAGTTAATACAGGAAAAGAAACTGGCAGGTAATAGTATAAATTTAAAACAAAAACCAGTTAATGCGTTATTAAAAATATCAGATACGTTATTAAGTTTATTACCAACAATAATGATAGTTATATTATTTGTTTTAATATTCAAGATGCAAGGACTAGGTGATAAAGGAAAAGTATATGATGCAGAAACAGAAAAAACAAATATCACATTTAAAGATGTTGCAGGATTAGATGAAGAAAAAACTGAATTGATAGAAATAGTTAACTTTCTAAAAGAACCTAAGAAATTTCAAGAAATGGGAGCAAAAATTCCAAGAGGAATATTACTATATGGAAAGCCTGGAACAGGAAAAACATTAATTGCAAAAGCTATTGCAGGAGAAGCAGGAGTTCCATTTATATCAATGAGTGGTTCTGAATTTATAGAAATGTTTGCAGGACTTGGAGCATCAAGAGTAAGAAAGTTATTTGAAAAAGCAAAAAAAATATCACCATGTATAGTATTTATAGATGAGATAGATGCAATAGGTGCAAGACGTACAGGAGGAAGCGGAGCAGAATCTGAGAACAACCAAACATTAAACCAATTATTAGTAGAAATGGATGGATTTAATACTAATGAAACAGTAATAGTACTTGCTGCAACAAATAGACCGGAAATGCTAGATAAAGCATTATTAAGACCTGGAAGATTTGATAGACAAATAACAATAGCAGTACCAGATGCAAAAGGAAGAGAAGAAATTTTAAAAATACATTCAACGAATAAACCATTAGGAGATGATATAAGCCTAAAAGAGATAGCAACAGACACAGCAGGCTTTACAGGAGCAGAACTTGCAAACGTTTTAAATGAATCTGCAATAATTGCAACAACAAGAGGACATAAGAAAATTGTTATGGATGATCTAGAAGAAGCTGTAAAGAAAGTAACAGTAGGATTACAAAAAAATAGCAGAGTAATATCAGATAAAGATAAGAAACTTACAGCATATCATGAAGCAGGTCATGCAATAGTAAGTAAATACTTAGAAACACAACAAGATGTTAAAGAAGTATCAATAATCCCAAGAGGACTAGCAGGTGGATACACAATGTACAAAACAAATGAAGACAAATACTATATTTCAAAAACAGAGATGGAAGAAAAATTGATAGCTTTACTAGGGGGAAGAGCAGCAGAAAAAATAGCATTAAATGATATTTCAACAGGAGCAAGTAACGATATAGAAGTTGCAACAGACCTTGCAAAAGATATGGTAAAAAAATATGGTATGAGTGATAGAGTAGGACCAATTAACTTAGAAGCAAAAGAACAATATGAGTTACAAGTATTTGGAAATAACATAGAAGATATAATTGGGGTTGAAGTAAAAGAATTAATAGATACAGCATATAAGAAAGCACAAGATTTAATTATGGAACATATGGATAAGTTACATGCTGTTGCTGGAAAATTATTAGAAAAAGAGACTATTACAGCAGCAGAATTTGAAGAAATATTTAAGAATAACTAAAAAATAGATGGAGAATGTTTATGTCTAAAGTAAGTACAGTTTTTGTTTGTAGTAATTGTGGAAATGAATCACCAAAATGGTTTGGTAAATGCCCAGCTTGTAATGAATGGAACACATGTTATGAAGAAAAGCAAACAGCAATAAAATCAAATGGAAAAGTTCAAAATAGGGAAATACCAGAACCAACACTTTTAAATAATATAAGAAAGCAAGATATTGCACGTAGTTCTACAGGATTTGAAGAATTAGATAGAGTTTTAGGAGGAGGCCTTGTAAAAGGGTCTCTTACTTTGCTTGGAGGAGAGCCTGGAATTGGTAAATCAACATTAATTCTGCAAATATGTGATAAGGTAAAAGGAGAAGGGAAAGTCCTATATGTTTCAGGCGAGGAATCTGCAGAACAAATAAAGATAAGAGCAGATAGGTTAGGAATAAATAATGAAGATATATTATTTTTAGGTGAAACAGATATTGAAGTTATAGAAAATGCAATACAAAAAGTAAAACCAAAATTAGTTATAATAGATTCAATACAAACAATGTACTCAAATGAAATAACTTCAGGTCCAGGAAGTGTTAGTCAAGTAAGAGAAATAACCTCAAGAATAATGAGAACATGTAAGCAAGAAGCAATAACAACAATAATAATAGGTCATGTTACAAAAGACCGGAAATATTGCAGGACCAAGAGTATTAGAACATATGGTAGATACGGTTTTATACTTAGAAGGAGAAAGATATTTTACATATAGAATACTAAGAGGTGTAAAAAATAGATTTGGTTCAACAAATGAAATAGGAATGTTTGAAATGCAAGAAGTAGGCATGTGTGAAATACAAAATCCATCATCAGTACTACTTGGAGAAAGAGAAGAAAATCCGGCAGGTTCAATAGTTGTAGCAAGTATGGAAGGAACACGACCAATCTTAGTAGAATTACAAGCTTTAACTGCTCAAAGTGTATTTGGCTTTCCAAGAAGAACAGCAAATGGAATAGATTATAATAGATTAACATTGCTTGTGGCAGTATTAGAAAAAGTGGTGGGAATGCCACTTGGAAATCAGGATGTATATTTAAACATAGTAGGTGGAATTAAAATAAATGAACCAGCATTAGATTTAGGAATAATACTTGCATCTGCTTCAAGTTATAAAAACATAAGCATACCAATAGATACAATAGCAATAGGAGAAGTAGGTTTAACAGGGGAAGTAAGAAGTGTAAACATGATAGAAAAAAGAATAAAAGAAGCTGAAAAACTAGGGTTTAAAACCTGCATAATACCACAAAGCAATAAAAAACAAATAAAAGGTACATATACTTCAAATATAGTTGGTGTGAAAAATATTTATGAAGCAATGAAATATTTAAAGTTAAGATAAAAGTATTAAATAAAAAGTCGAAAAAGTTCAAAAAATGTGTTTACTATTTTTTTTATGTTTGATATAATAAAAATATAAAATTTAGGGGGGTGAATATAATGAAAAAATTTCTAAAAGGATTATTGCTTGTTGGTCTTATGTTAATAATGTTAATAGCATTAACAGGATGTGGAAACAAGTTAGTAGCAACAAGAGATGTTGAAGAAGAAGGCATTGAGTATAAAGTAAGAGCAGAAATAAAGTTCAAGAAGGACGAAGTAAGTAAAATGAAGATAACTTGCAAAATGGACAGCGAAGATGATGCAAAGAAAATAGAAAGTAGCTTACATTCAGTCTTTACTATGGCAGCTGCATTTTCAGGTGAAGAATTAAATGATTATGAAATTAAAAGAAACGGAAAAAAGGTTACAATGGAATTAGAAGGCGAATCTGCTAAACAAATGACATCAGAGTGGGGAGAGAACAAGGAAGAAATAAAGGAAGAATTGGAAGAACAAGGCTTCAAAGTAAAATAAGATAAAAATTTTAAATATTCATTATATTGATTAAAATTTAAAGGAAAACTGGATTAATCTGGTTTTCCTTTTTTAAAGGAGATATTTATCTTTTCTCTTGCATAAATTTATTTTATGTAATATAATACATCTATTAAAAAAATGGCAGAAAGGAATGATTTAGAGAATGTGTGGAATAGTAGGCTATATAGGGTATAAGAAGGCTAGCCCTATTTTAATGCAAGGATTAACAAGATTAGAATATAGAGGATATGATTCAGCAGGGATAGCTGTAATAGAAAATGGTAATATAGAAGTAAAAAAAGATAAAGGTAGAGTAAATAATTTATATAATATAGAAGGAGTAGAAGATTTAAAAGGAACAATAGGAATTGCACATACAAGATGGGCAACACATGGAAAACCATCTAAAGAAAATTCACATCCACATATGGATAATGATAATATTTTCGCAGTTGTGCATAATGGCATTATAGAAAATTATAATGAATTAAGAGATGACTTAACAAAGAAAGGATATCATTTTATATCACAAACAGATACTGAAGTAGTACCCAATTTAATAAATTATTATTATAAACAAGACAAAGAAAATGATGAGTTAAAGTTATTAAGAGCGGTAAAAAATGCATGTATGAAGCTAAAAGGAAGTTTTGCTTTAGAAATTATTTCTAGTAAAGAACCAGATAATATGATAGTTGTAAGAAAAGATAGTCCATTAGTAATAGGAAAAGGAAATGGAGAAAATTATATTGCATCAGATATACCAGCAATACTTTCATATACTAAAGATTTTTATTTCTTAGATGACTATGAATTTGCATATTTAACTAGAGATGAAGTAAAATTTTATGATAAAGACCTAAACAAGATAAGAAAGGTTACAAAGAGTATAGAATGGGATAGTCAAGGTGCTGAAAAAGGTGGATTTGAACATTTTATGCTAAAAGAAATATATGAGCAACCTAGAGCAATAAGAGAAACAATAGGAACAAGATTAAGTAATTTAAGAGTAAACTTTGATGAATTAAATTTTTCAAAGGAATATTTAGAAAGTATAAATAGAATATATATTATAGCATGTGGAACAGCAATGCATGCAGGAATTGCATCAAAAAATTTATTTGAAAAACTTTGTAAAATACCAGTAGAGGTAGATATTGCTTCAGAATTTAGATATAGAGATCCACTAATAGATGAAAGAACATTAACAATATTTATTAGTCAATCTGGAGAAACAGCAGATACAATTGCTGCATTAAAACTGGCAAAGAAAAAAGGTGCAAGGACACTTTCAGTTACAAATGTTATAGGAAGTTCTATAACAAGAGAAGCGGACTATTCAATATATACACATGCAGGACCAGAAATTGCAGTTGCATCAACTAAAGCGTATACATCACAAGTTACAATATTAGCTCTAATTGCCATATATTGTGCAGAAATTTTAGAGAAAGCAGATAAAAATAAAATAGAGACATTAAAAGCAGACTTATTAAAATTACCTACCAAAGTAGATGAAATTTTAAAAGATATTTCAGAAATTAAGAAATTTGCTAAAAAAGTATATAAAGAAAAAGATATGTTCTTTTTGGGTAGAGGAGTAGATTATGCAGTAAGCTTAGAGGGTTCTTTAAAATTAAAAGAAATATCATATATACATTCAGAAGGATATGCTTCAGGGGAATTAAAACATGGACCAATTGCTCTAATAGACACAGGAGTAACAGTTGTAGCAACAATTACAGATAAAAATTTAGTTGAAAAATCTATAAGTAATATTCAGGAAGTAATAACAAGGGGTGCTAAAATTCTTATAATAACAAATCAAGAAATAGAAAATAAAGGATTTGATACATTAATAAAAATACCAAAAATATCAACAGAAATATCACCAATACTTTCAATAATACCATTACAAATATTAGCTTATTACATTTCTAAAGAGAAAGGATTAGATGTTGATAAACCACGTAACTTAGCAAAATCAGTAACAGTTGAGTAAAATAATAGAAAAAGGAGAAAATTTATGTACGCATATATAAATGGAAAAATAGCAGATAAAGCAAATAATTATGTAGTAATAGATGCAGGAGGAGTTGGATATAAAATTTATATGTCTCCAACAAACATAGAAAAATTGAAAGATGTAGGAGAAGTGCAAAAAGTTCACACATATTACTATGTTAGAGAAGATAACATAAGTCTTTATGGTTTCTTAAGTAATGAAGAACTAAGAATGTTTGAGTTACTACTTTCAGTTAGTGGAATAGGGGCAAAATCAGCTGTGCAAATATTAGATAGTATAACACCATCTGCATTTGCTTTAGCTGTAATATCAAATGATATATCTAAAATGGTAAAAATTCCAGGAATAGGAAACAAAACAGCTGCAAGGATAATACTTGAATTAAAAGATAAATTAAAAACAGAACAAGCTATGATAAAAGATGAAAAAATAGAACATGCAATAAATAAAGATAATAGTCATAACGAAGCTGTAATAGCACTTCAAGTATTAGGATATACAACAAAAGAGATAAACAAAGCATTAGAAAGTATAGATATTCAAGGATTAAGCGTTGAAGAAATAATAAGAAAAGCATTAGCAATTCTAGGAAAGTAAAAATCTAGTTACTGTTTACAGTTTATACTATAAAGTCCGTAGCTATTTTAAATTAATTAATTAGCTAACAACATCTATGATAAAAATATAAAATTTAAGAGAGGTAATAACAAATGGATTTAAGCAAACCATTAGCTCATAGAGTTAGACCAACAAAATTAGAAGAATTTGTAGGACAAGAAGAAGTATTAGGAAAAGACAAAATTTTATATAGAACAATAAAAGCGGATAGACTTACAAGTGTAATACTTTGGGGACCTACAGGTTGTGGAAAAACATCAATTGCAAAAGTAATAAGCAATACTACCAAATACAAATTTATACAAATAAATGCAGTAACATCAGGAGTAGCAGATATAAAAGCAGCAGTAGAAGAATCAAAAAATATGCTATTAAATCCATCAGGTAAATGTATTTTATTTATAGATGAAATTCATAGATTTAACAAATTACAGCAAGATGCTCTTTTACCATTTGTAGAAAATGGAACAATAATATTAATTGGAGCAACAACTGAAAATCCATATTTTTCAGTAAACAAAGCTTTGATATCAAGGTCAATGGTAGTAAAATTAAAGCCACTGGGGTTTAAAGATATAGTAAAAATATTAAATAGTGCTTTAGAAAATCCAGAAGGACTTGGAACATATAAAATAAACATAGAGCAAGAAACAATAGAGGCAATTGCGAAACTTTCTGGAGGAGATGTAAGAACAGCATTAAATACATTAGAACTTGCAGTACTTACAACCACAATGGATGAAAATGGAGTTATAAATATCACAAAAGAAATTGCAGCAGAGAGCATGGGCAAGAAAAAAACAATGTTTGATAAATCAGGAGATTCACATTATGATAATATAAGTGCATTCATAAAATCTATGAGAGGAAGCGACCCAGATGCAGCAGTATTTTATTTAGCACGAGCATTAGATGGAGGGGAAGACCCAGTATTTTTAGCAAGAAGAATTACAATTGCAGCAGCAGAAGACGTTGGCTTAGCAAATCCAAATGCATTAGTTGTTGCAACATCTGCAATGCAAGCAGTTGCAGCAATTGGAATGCCAGAAGCAAGAATAATACTTGCAGAAGCAGCAATATATGTAGCATTATCAAAAAAATCAAACTGCGCATATTTAGCAGTAGATAAAGCTTTACATGATGTAAGCACAATGGACACTGGTGAAATACCAATGCATATAAGAAATGCTCCAGCATCTGGAATGAGTGAATTTGGCTATGGAGTAGGGTACAAATATCCACATGATTTTCCAAATCATCAAGTAGAACAGCAATACTTGCCAGACAAAATGGTTGGCACAAAATACTTTATAAAAGATGAAACAGTTGGAGAAATATGATATGAACTTAATAAAAGTAAGTAAAAATA
>CANQWH010000022.1 GCA_947627495.1 uncultured Clostridia bacterium | reverse complement strand
CTATCCAATTCATTTTCATTAAAAATATTATTTAAATGTTTTGTAATAGCTGGTCTTTGAACATCAAAAAGTTCTGCAATTGCCTTTTGAGTCATCCAAAGAGTTTCACTTTCATATCTTACTTGAATACCTTTATCTTTTTCTTTTACTTTAAAAGTAATAAACTCTTCAGCACTACTTCTAATCATTAAATCTTTTGTCATTTTATCATCTCCTTTGAATATGTTCTTAAATGTCGTAATCACCTTTCTAATTCCTAATACAAATTATACTAAAAATACTATAGTCTTAATAATTTTTTAATATTTTGACCCTTATTTAATAAAAAGATGAAAGATCAAAATCAGATAATTTCCTTTATTTATAAGAAGTTACAAATGTTCTTAATTAAATAGTAATCAACCAGTTAATGGCAACAGATGAAAACACCTTTGTATCATCTATGCTATTATTTTTTTTCTTATCTTTTTTTTGCAATTTTACTCACCTACTTTTTATTATTTATATATCTATATTCTTTTGTTTTTTCTGCTTATAAATTTTTATATGTCAAATTTTTTAATTTTTTTGTGATTTAAAATTTTATATCCCAATTTTTTTTATTTTTTTGGGATATAAATTTTCATGTTTCAAATTTTTTATTAAATTATGTAGGATACAAATTTTTTTATTGTCATATTTTCTTTCACTTTTAATTATCCTTTCAATAAAAATTATTTTTTAACTCAAAACATTGGTGCAAATAATCTTAATATGGCTTGCCATATAGATTTTATAAATCCAGCCTTAACATCTTTATCATCTAATTCTTTACAATCTTTAAAAGTACATTCAAAATCACTTAATATTTTCTTTATTTCACCAACATTTTCCATATAAATTCCATTTTCAAAATGAAGATATAAACTTCTATAATCAAGGTTTATTGTTCCAACTACTGCCCTAATATCATCTGATAAAAATACCTTTGAATGAACAAATCCATTTGTAAATTTATAAATCTTCACACCATTATTATGTAGCACTCTAAAGAATGAAGTTGTTTGAGTATAAACTATTTTTTTATCTGGAATGCCTGGTACAATAATTCTTACATCAACGCCTCTTTTAGCAGCTCTACAAAGTGAGTTAACCATATCAGTATCTATTATTAAATATGGTGTCATTATATATAAATAATTTTTTGCACAATTAATAATATTAATATAAACATCTTCTCCAATTAAATCTTTGTGAAGTGGTGCAACTCCATAAGGAATAACATAACCTTTATTTTTATCACTATCGTTAAAATTATATTTAAACTTAGTAATATCTTTATCTTCATTTCTATTAGCATTCCATAAAGTTAAAAACATAACTGTTAAATTCCAAATAGCATCACCTACAATTTTTATTCCATTATCCTTCCATATACCTAGTCTACTATTAACATTTATATATTCATCACTTAAATTAACTCCACCAGAAAAAGCTACTTTTCCATCTATAATAGTCATTTTTCTATGGTCTCTGTTATTCATGAATATTCCTCTAAAAGGACTTAGTTTATTAAATGGAATACATTTTATATTATATTTTGCAAGCTCATTTGAATAATCCGTTGAAAGCATTGCAATACTTCCCATGTCGTCATACATTATTCTAACATCCACACCTTTAGCTGCCTTCTCTTTTAATATATCCAAAATACCATTCCACATATTACCTTCATTAATAATAAAATATTCCATAAATACGAATTTTTCTGCTTTCTTCAACTCATTCAATAATTCAGGATAAAATTTCTCACCAAAATTATAATAAGTAATATCATTATTAGTACTTACAAAATAATTTGTTCTATTTATTAAATACTTAATATTATCTAATTTTTTATTATCTACTTCTTCTTTTAACTTTTCGTCTTGAACTAAGTATTTGCTATATTCTTTTTCATATTTAAATATGCCTTTTAATAATTTATTTCTAGAGTAACTTTTACCTAAAGTAATTAGTAAAATGGTTCCAAATATTGGGAATATTAAAATTAATATTATCCATGGTATATCATTTGAAAGTCTTGTACTTTCTTTTAGTATCCCTAAAATAATTAAAATACTTGCAATCCTATAAATTAATGTAATTATTCCAAGATATTGAAAAAAGAATAATCTTATAACAATAGCAAACCCAAATTGTAAAATTACTCCTAGTGCAACAATTAAAACTCTTTTTACTGCATTTAACATAAACATAACTCACTTTCTAAACTTAAAACATAGGTAACTATTACTTAGTTACCTATTTTTATTAGAATTTATATTGATTTTTGTCTGCTCTTTCATCAAAATTTCTTTCATAATCTGTTGTCCCATAAAACCAATCCGTTTTTTTATTTCTTCTACTTCCCTTTTTTCCACTACTTAAGCCAATATCCATAATTGCTAACAAAGGTATTACAACAGCTATTAATGATATGAATAAAGTTAAATAATTTGATGTTTGTGATGTTCCATTTATTATTGCTTCTATTGATTTATATGCATCTACACCAAAATATGAACATTGAGCAATCAAATAAATTAAAGCTCCTAACATCTTTCTTTTTGCAACTAAAATTACACAAACAAATGTTACAAATAATAATATCACTTCAAATGTTGCATTCATTGGAACAATTGGAAAAACTGTATCTGTAGAATACAATAACATAATCAATACCCTAAAAAACCAGAAAACTCCAGCAAATGCTGTAACAAGATAACCAAACATCTTTTGTTCCTCCTTTTTTTACTTATTTACTTTTATTTTAAATGTTATTTAATAAAATGTCAATATTTTGTTGATTAATTTAACAACATTAAATAATTATTACATCCCTTTTTAGTTTGCCTTCTTTCACAACTCCTATGCCTAAAAATTGCTTTTGGTTGTATATACGATAAATATTGTCTTCATTATCAACTGATATTTTTACACCATTTAAGAATAACTCTGTCTTTTTATCACTTAAAATGATTTCATTTATTTTGTTAAATGCACTTTCTATTGATATTAATTTTTCTTTTACTACTTCAATTCCTTTTTCTTCTATATCTTCAATTGTTAAAGACTGTTCTATATTAAAATCATCTACTTTTACTCTACATAAGTTTTGCATTGTTCCTACTGTACCAAGCTTTGTAGCAATATCCTCACATAAAACTCTAATGTATGTTCCTTTTGAACACCCTACTTCAAATGTTACTATATTTGTTTCAAATTTAATTAAATCTATGTTAGTTATCTCTATCTCTCTAGGTTCAATATTTACAGTCTTACCTTCTCTTGCATATTCATATGCTTTTTTTCCATTTATTTTAATTGCAGAATATATTGGAGGTATTTGCATTTGCTCACCTAAAAACTCTTTTAATACTTTTTCCAACTTTTCTTTAGTCAAACTTGGTACAAATTTATTTTCTATTATGTCTCCTTCTATATCCCCTGTAGTAGTCTTTTCTCCCAGTTTTAACTCTGCAATATATGTTTTATTATGTTCAATTAAATATTTTGAAACTTTTGTAGCTTGTCCAATTAAAATTGGAAGGACACCAGTAGCATTAGGATCTAACGTTCCTGTGTGTCCTATTTTTTTTATATTCAATTTTTTCCTTAAAACATTTACTATATCATGTGAAGTATAACCCTTTGGTTTATTTATTATTAAAATTCCATTCATTCAAACTTTCCTCTTGTTATTCAATTTTATGTTAATAATCTTAAGTCCACAATAACATATTATTTTAAATTATTTTTACACTCCATTATAATTTTTTCCTTTGCCTTTTCAAATGGTAAGGAAATAGTTCCTCCTGCTGCTCTTATATGTCCTCCTCCATTGAATAATAAACATATATCTGATACATTTACATAGTCATTTGATCTTAATGATATTTTATACTCATTTTCTCCTACTTCTCTTAAGAATATAGATACTTCTACTCCCTCTATGTCTCTTCCCATTTCTACAATACCATCATGGTCTTCGCTTTTTGTTTCTTCTTCATCTTCACGTGTTATATATGTAAATGCTATTTTTCCATTTTCTAATAATTCTATTCTGTTCATGGCTATTTTTCTTAATTCAAACTTTTCAATTGGTACTGTTTGTAAAACTTTTTTATATATGTTTGAAACATTAACTCCTTTATTTAAAAGCTCTGCTGCAAATTCAAATGTCTCTGCTTTTACACTTTGATATCTGAAACCTCCTGTATCTGTAATTATTCCAGTAAGTAAACATGTTCCTATATCTTTTGTAATTTCTATACCTAATTCTTTTAAAACTATTATTAATATCTGGCAACATGCTGGAGCTGTTGGATTTACAAAGTTATAATCTGCAAACATTGTGTTTGCTTCATGATGATCAATTGAAATTTTGCAATTTGCATTTTCAAAATAATTTGCAAATCCATTTAATCTTTTTATATCTCCACAGTCTAGTGCAATTGCTAAATCATAATTTTCCATTCTGCCTTTTTCTTTTATTTCTTCAGCAGAAGGTAAAAAAGTAAATGTTTTTGAATACTTTGGTATTACAACATCAACATCTTTTCCTATCTGCTTTAATCCTATATACATTGCTAAACTGCTTCCAATTGCATCTCCATCAGGAATATCATGTGTTAATATAACAATATTTTTAGCATTATATATTTCCTCTTTAATATTATCTAATGTCATTATTACCTCTCTTTTCCGCCAAAATTGGCTTCTTTTCTTCTTCCTTAATCTTCTTTTTTAATATCCTTCATGATTTTTTCTAATATTGAGTCAATCCTCTCTCCATATACTAAACTTTCATCTAACTCAAATACAAGCTCTGGTGTTACTCTTAAGTTCATTTTTTCAGCTATTCTACTTCTCATAAATCCGAGAAGCAGCTTTTAAACCTGCAAGTGTTTGTTTTACATTTTTTGAATTGATTATGCTAACACTAATTCTAGCATACTTTAAATCAGGTGACGTTTTTACCTTTGTAACACTTATCATTCCTGTGACATTTGAGTTTTTTACTTCATAATTAATTATATTGCTTAACTCTCTTTTTAATTCCTCATTTACTCTAGCCATACGGTTAGAATTACTATTTCTTTGCATTCTTCACTCTCCAAATTCTTATTTTTTATCTAAAAGCACTTGAATTATTTTCTTTTTTATCCTAACTTACATCTTAGATTTATAAAGCGAAGCAAATTAGGTATATTGCAAGGAAAACGAATAAAAATTTTTGATATAGTACAAAGGTACATCGAAAAAATTTTTATAAAATTTGACACAGCAAGATGCCTAATCTCATTCGTTTTATTTAATCTGTTCCATAATAAAAGCTTCAATAATGTCGCCCTCTTGTATATCATTAAAGTTTTCAATTTGAATTCCACACTCATATCCTGCTGCAACTTCTTTTGCATCATCTTTCATTCTCTTTAATGAAATTAATTTACCATCATGTATTACTACATTATTTCTTAATACTCTTACACCTGCATTTCTTGCAACTTTTCCATTTGTTACATAACATCCAGCAATAGTTCCTACATTTGATATCTTAAATGTTTGTCTTATTTCTGCATTTCCAATAATTACTTCTTTATATACTGGGTCTAGCATTCCCTTCATTGCAGCTTCAACATCTTCTATTGCATTATAAATTACTGAATATATTTTTATCTCTACTTGTTCTTTTTCTGCCATGTCTTTTGCTATTGGTTCAGGTCTTACATTAAATGCAATTATTATAGCATTTGAAACTTTTGCAAGTGTAACGTCTGTTTCCGTTACTGCACCAACGTTTGCATGTATTACTTTTACTTTTACTTCATCATTAGATAACTTTTCTAATGATTGTTTTACAGCTTCTACAGAACCTTGAACGTCTGCTTTTACTATTATATTTAATTGTTTTAGGTTTCCTTTTGCAATTTGATTAAACAAATCATCTAATGTTACTCTGTTTGTAGCATTTAGAGCTTTATCTCTTGCTTGACGTTTTCTCTTTTCCATTAAGTGTTTTGCAGTCTTTTCATCTTTTACTTCATAGAATGTTTCTCCTGCTTCTGGTACTTCTGTAAATCCTGTTATTTCAACTGGTGTAGATGGTCCAGCTTTCTTTAATTTTTTACCTTTCTCATCTGTCATTGTTCTTATTCTACCTATTGTAGAACCTACAAGTATTGTATCACCTACATCTAAAGTACCACGCTGTACTAACATTGTTGCAACTGCACCTTTTGTTTTATCTAGTTTTGCTTCTATTACAACACCTTTAGCTTGTTTGTTTGGATTTGCTTTTAATTCCTTCATGTCTGCAACTAATAAAACCATTTCTAAAAGTGTATCAATATTTTGTTTTTTCTTTGCAGAAATTGGAACAAATATTGTATCTCCGCCCCATTCTTCTGGTACTAGCTCATATTCCATTAATTCTTGTTTTACTCTATCTATATTTGCACCTTCAACATCTATTTTGTTTATAGCAACTATAATTGGTATTCCTGCTGCTTTAGCATGATTTATTGCCTCTACTGTTTGTGGCATTACTCCATCATTTGCTGCTACTACAAGGATTGCTATATCGGTAATTTGTGCTCCTCTTGCACGCATTGATGTAAACGCTTCATGACCTGGTGTATCTAAAAAAGTTATTTCTCTATCATTTACTTTTACTTTATATGCACCAATATGTTGTGTAATTCCTCCAGCTTCTCCTTCTATTACATTTGTTGACCTTACGGCATCTAAAAGTGATGTTTTACCATGGTCAACGTGACCCATAACTACTATTACTGGTGGTCGTGGTAATAAATCTTCTGCCTTATCTTCGCTATCATCAAATAATATATCTTCATCTGTTATAACTTCTTTCTTATGTGCTGTAATTCCAAATTCCTGTGCTATTAAGAAAGCTGTATCAAAATCTATTTCATTATTTATTGTTGCCATTATACCATAACCAAATAACTTTTTAATAATTTCACTACTTGTTTTCTTTAATTCTGTACTTAAGTCTTTTACTGTAATTGTCTCTGGTATTGTTATTTCTGTTAATTGAAATATTTTTTGTTTATTTCTTTCTTCTTGATTATTATTTTTCTTTTTACTTTTCTTTCCTCTAGCTGTTGTTAAATCATAATAATCTAGCATAGAACCTTCGTCAAACATTCCTGAAAGTCCTTTTTCTTGCTTTAAGTCTTTTAATTTATGGCTACTAATTTCTTCATAATTATTTCTTCTATTTCTATTCTTTTTATTTGTTCTGTTTTCATCAAACTTACTATTACTTTTTTGTTTATCTATTGCTTTATTTGCATATTCTCTTACATTCTCTTTTTCGCCAATATCAGCAGACATTATATTCTTAATATTTTTCTCTATTCCTCTTTCATCTAAACTTCTATTTTGTCTGTTATAATTATTATAATTTCCACCATTATTTCTATTATTAAACTGTCTATTGTTTCCTTGTTGTCTATTAAAATTGTTGTTATTTCGATTGTTGTAATTATTTTTATTGTTATAATCTCTATTATTATTATTATTTGAATTAAAATTTCTGTTGCCATTATTAAATGATTTTCTTTGTCCATTATTGTTATAATTTTGATTGTTATAGTTATTCTGGTTATTATAGTTTTGGTTATTGTTATGATTTTGATTATTATTATAGTTTCTATTTTGGTTATTATTATAATTTTTACTTTGATTGTTGTTTACAGTTGTATTATAATTATTTTGTACCGCTTTTACATTTTCATTCTTATTTATATCTATATTTGTTTCTTCTTTTTTTACATCTTTACTAATATTATTAGTTTCATTTGCAGTTGAAACTACTTTTTCTGGGCTTTTTTCTACTTTTGGTTCTTCTTTTTTTCCAAATAATTCACTAACAGTAAGAGGTTTTGTTGGTTTATTTCTATATACAATATTATAATCTTTATTTCGTCCACGCTCTACTATGCCAACATCTTTATTTTCATTATTTTGTTGTTTTTTTTCTTTTTTAATTCTGTCTTCGTTTTCTTCTACTATCACCTGTCTTCTAATTATTACTGGTTCTTCTTTTACTTCTTTTTTAGGTTTATTTTCTTTTACTTTTTTAGTTTTTTCTTCACTCTTTGGCATAGTAGTAGCCTTTGAATAACTGTCTTCTATCCTTTTAGCTTCTTTTTCCTCAACTCCACTTAAATGAGATGTTGCTTCTATCCCAAGAGATTTTGCTCTTTCCAAAACTTCTTTACTAGATACACCTATATTTTTTGCAATTTCATGAATTTTTATTTTATTACCCAATAATATCACCTCCTATTTGAATTTTATTAATAACATTAATTTGTGCTTGCTTTATCAATAATTACACCCCTTATATTTTCATAAATTTTTTTATCTGTATTTATTTTTAGAACCTTGAATATTCTATTTGTTTTTATTACTTTATCTAGACATTCTTGTCTGCTACATATATATGCTCCTCGTCCTTCCATCTTTCCTGTACTATCAACAATAGCCTTGTTATCCTTTGTTCTCACAATCCTAATTAATTCATATTTATCTTTCTTTGTATTACATCCCATACATGTTCTCTGAAATGTTTTTTTCATTGTTCATCAGTTCCCTCTTCTTCAACTGCATCTTTTGAATAACTTTTTTGATTTTCTTCATATTTCATTAATTCCCTATACTGCGTTTCACTTTTTATATCTATTTTCCAATTTGTAAGTTTAACAGCCAATCTAGCATTTTGACCACCTTTACCAATCGCTAATGACAATTCTTCATCTGGGACTATAACTTGTGCAAATCTTTCTTCTTGCTTTATATCTATTGCCATTACATGTGCTGGTAATAATGCTGAACATATAAATATTGATGGATCTTCATTCCATTCAATTACATCTATTTTTTCTCCATTCATTTCGTTTATTATATTTTGGATTCTTATACCTTTTGAACCAACGCAAGAGCCTACAGGATCAATATCTGGATTTTTAGAATAAACAGCAACTTTACTTCTATTACCTGGATCTCTTGAAACTGCTTTTACTTCTATTAATCCTTCATATATTTCTGGTATCTCCAATTCAAATAATTTTTTTATAACATCTGGATGACTTCTTGTTACTAATACTTGAGGTGCTCCTTTTATTCCTTTTTCTACACTTAATACATAAGCTTTTATTTTGTCATTTACTTTATAATGTTCTGTTGGAATTTGTTCTTTTAATGGCATTATTCCTTCTAATTTTCCTAAATCTAATACAACTACTCCTTTATCTGCTTTTTGCACTATTCCTGTTACAATTTCACCTTTTCTTTCATTGTATTCATTAAAAACCATATTTCTTTCTGCTTCCCTAACCTTTTGTACTATATGTTGCTTTGCAGCTTGAGCAGCTATTCTTCCAAAATCCTTTGGTTTTGTTTCAATATTTATAATATCACCAATTATAGCATTCTTTTCTATTTGTTTTGCATCTGATAAAGAAATTTGCAATTTATCATCTTCAACTTCTTCTACAACCTCTTTTTGTGCATAGATATGAATTTCACCTGTTACATTATCCATTTCAATTTTTACATTTTCAGCTGAATCGAAGTTCTTTTTGTATGCTGATACAAGTGCAACTTCTAATGATTCTAATAAATACTCTTTATTTATACCTCTTTCCTTTTCTAATTCTTCTATTGCCATTATTAATTCTTTATTTTCATTGCTTTTCATTTTTCAAATTCCTCCCCCTATTACCATTCAAATATTGTTTTTATTTGTGCAATATCTTGCCTTGAAATGCTTATACTTTCATCATTTTGTTTAATAATTATGTTATTTGCATCATATTGCTGTAAAGTACCTATATATTGTTTTTTACCATTTAATGGTTTAAATAATTTAATTTGAACGTCTTTACCTATATTAGCTTCTAAATGTTTATCTTTTCTTAATATTCTTTCTACTCCTGGTGAAGAAACTTCTAGGAAGTATTGCTCTTTTATATAATCTTCTTTATCCAAAAGTTCTGTAATATTATTGCTAACTAATTCACAATCATCTAATGTTATACCCTTTTCATTATCAATGTATATACGTAAAAAATAATCTTTTGACTCTTTAACATATTCTACATCATAAAGTTCATAGCCTAAATTCTCTATTACACTAGATATTAGTTCTTCAACCTTTTCTTCTATCTTTGCCAATATGCTCTCTCCTTATTTTCAAAAGTTAAGAGTGGGATTTCCCCACTCTCTAAGTCTTATTATTTAATTGCTAATTAATTATAATACAAAAAATTGGAAAAATCAAGACTTTTTATAAAACAATTCACTTCTATTTTCTTATAATTTATTTAAATACTTGCATTTTTATGTTAATTATGGTAATATATATGTAGATATTCGGTTTTACTGAATACGTATTATATTTTAAAGGAGGAAAAACTATGGATAACACCATAGTCGTCATCCCTAGGGGATATGCACCTCTTACAGGTGCTAACCCTAGCATCTGTTGTCAAACACGGCAACAGAAGATGTTTGACAGCTTCGTGAGCTACTTTCCTGAAAAGTTTGCAGAAGCTGTAAATAATGCAAGAAAAAAGGTAAAGAAAAACAAGAGGCCATGTGCCCTCATCTTCTTTTTCCAAAAGGATGAGGGCATGCCAGAAGAGATTACTTGCGAAGAGTATCTCTTCTGCGACAAAGTGGATGTAAAAATCCACGACTTGACCCAACCGTCATTCGAACACGAAATCACATTTGACACAGTCAACGTGATTGTATCAAATAAGTAAGTAAGTGAACGAACTCCTTTCTCCCCTCGGCAACAGCTGGGGGGAGCTTTCTTTATGCAAAAAATATGCAATGTCGTTTAATGACTTGCATATTTTTATTACTATTTTAATTATAATATTAGCATTGCATCTCCAAAACTAAAAAATCTATATTTTTCTTCAACAGCTTTTTCATATGCTTGCATTATAAAATCCTTGCCTGCTAAGCTAGATACAAGCATTATTAATGTTGATTCTGGCAAATGAAAATTTGTTATTAATCTATCTATACATTTGAATTTATAACCTGGATATATGAATATACTGGTATCACCTTCTGTTTCTTCTACTGTACCATCATCTTTTGCTATTGTTTCTAGCACTCTACATGATGTTGTTCCAACAGCTATTATTTTGTGTCCTTCTTTTTTGGCTTTATTTATCTTCTCTGCATCTTCTTGTTTTATATAAAAATGTTCTGTGTGCATTTTGTGTTCTTCTATATTCTCAACTTTTACAGGTCTAAATGTTCCTATACCAACATGTAATGTTACATTTGCTATTTGAACTCCTTTTTGTTTAATTTTATCTAATAATTCAGTTGTAAAATGTAAACCTGCTGTAGGAGCAGCAGCTGAGCCATCATATCTAGCATATACTGTTTGGTATCTATCTTTTTCTTTTAACTTCTCTGTTATGTATGGCGGTAATGGCATAAGTCCAATTTTATCTAATATTTCATTAAAAATTCCTTGATATTCAAAGTGTACTTTTCTATCTCCATTTTCAAGTATTTCTAAAATTTCTGCTTTTAACAAACCATCTCCAAATTCTACTTTTGTACCTACCTTTAATTTTTTGCCTGGTCTTACCATTACTTCCCAATTATTATTTCCTAATTGTTTTAATAATAAAAATTCTACTGGTTTTGATGTTTCTTTTCCTATTATATTACCATATAATCTTGCTGGAATTACTTTTGTGTTGTTAATTACTAAACAATCTCCTGCTTCTAAATAATCTATTACATCTTTAAATGTTTTATGTTCTATCTGTTTTGTATCCTTTTTTAAAACCATTAGTCTTGATTCATCTCTTTTTTCAAGAGGATGCTGAGCTATTAGTTCTTTTGGTAAATAATAATTAAATTCTGTTACTTTCATTTACTTAAAATTCCTTTCTATAATGCCCAATTATCTTTTTGTTAACACATTAAAAATTGTTTTTATTTCTTCAATTATATTTTGAGGTTCTACATCTAATTCTTCTCTTATTACATAATTGAAATCTTCATTATTTATTGGCTGTGTTGTATAAGCAAAATCGCTAAGGCCAATATATTCACCAGTCTCTTTATCATATATTTCTCCTCTCATATAGTCTATATACCATTTTTTTAATCCTTCTCTTGATGTTTCCGTATATCCATATTTCTCATAATCGTGTAATGCTGGTATGGTATATCCGTTATCTTGCATATTTCTCTCAAGAGTGTGTAGAAATTCATGCATATATACCTCTTCTGGTGTCTGATTTGTTATCCCATATTTATATGTATAAGTATTTCCATTTTTATTAATTCTTATTAAAGAATATCCAATACCATACATATCCATACCTCCTAGCCCTATCCAATTTTCATATATTGGTATTGTTTTTTCTCCAAGTTCATCTTCCATTCTACATACTATAAAAATATGATCATATTTATTTTGTTTTACTATATCATATATTTCATCTTGTACATCTTTATATGAAACATAATATCCATGGTCATCTGCATATGTTATAGTTGTTATAGGAGTATTCACCTCTAATATTTCATATTTTACTTTCATTGCTCCATTTGAATATGAATAACAATCTTCTTGATATCTTTTCATGTTTAACCTTACATTTGTTATATCATCTGAATTTGTTTTTAAATCGAATTGTTCTCCATCTATATTTACATTTAATTCTTTTATTATAAAACAACCCACATTCCACTCTGTGCTAGTATCATTTATTCCCTTCTCTAATTTTAAATCTGAGAACCAAACTGTCCCGGAACAGTTATTCTCATTTCCTCCTAGTCTAAAACTTATTTTTACTTTTTCTCTATTCCTAGAATTAAACATAAATTCAAGTGGTTGCCAATCATTAGTACCTTTTATAGGAGCAGAATATTCAGTAGTATCTAATAAACCTATTACTGCTCCTCCATTTTCTCCCTCTATTTCACATTGTACATCTTTTGTTTTAACCATACAAGAAATTCTATATGGTGTATTTGGTTCTACTTCTACTTCTTTATAAAAAGTGGAATCATTATATTCTACATTATCTATTCTATAGCTTCCACTTTCTGAATATTTTACTTTAAAATCTCTAATAAAAGTGGTATTTGCTTGTTTTACTGTAGCCTTTTCAAATCCATTAAAATAATTTAATTTATAAATATAAAAACAAATTACTAAAACTATTATAAGAATTACAGTTGTAATTAGAGTTCCTAATTTAATAAAACCTCTTTCTCTATTCATTAGTTATCCTCCACATATTTTATTTATTCTAGCTACAATTGTTTCTTTACCTAAAATTTGCATAATTTCGTAAAGGTCTGGTGTGTTGCATCTCCCTGTTAAAGCTACTCTTATAACTGTACTTATATCTCCTACATGTCCTTTATATTTATCTGGCTCTTGCTTATACTGTTTTACTTCTCTTGCATATCCCATTTCTTCACTTAAGTCCTTAATTTTATCAAACCATGTTTGTTTATCATCGTTAATATCAAAATACTTTTCTATATATTTTTTAAGTATTGTTTTTATTTCATTCATATCTGATATTTTTTGAAATTCATAGTTAGTGTTTTTCTCAAATACATCATTATACATATATTCTATTGAATGTTTTATCTCAGACCATTTTGATATGTCTTTTCTTGGCTTCTCATTTCCTCTTTCTATATTTAAAATTCTCATAGCATATTCTTTGTCTTCTGTAAGCATTTTTTCAAGCTCTTTATCATATCTTTGGCCCCATTTTAATGATTCATTATATATCTTTTCAGCTGTAAATTTTGAAATTACATTTTTTGAAACATCTAGTAATTTTACCATATCAAATACTGCACCACTTACGCTCATTTTATTTAGTTGTAATTCAAATTCACTTATATCTGCATCTTTATTTGCTCTTCTCCAAGGTTCAAAGTTTGAATTAGCAATATTTAGCAAATACTCCACAACTGCTTCTTGTGGTATACCTTCCTCATGATAATAACTTACTGCTGCTTCTGGGTCTTTTCTTTTACTAATTTTTCTTTTACTTCCATTTTCATCTTTCATTATTGTTGCAGTATGTGCATATTTTGGAGGTCTAAAGCCTAAAGCTTTAAATAATTCTAAATGTAATGGGATTGAAGATACCCATTCATCTCCACGAATTACATGTGTAACTCTCATTAGATGGTCATCTACTGCATGAGCAAAATGATATGTTGGAAGTCCATCAGCTTTTATTATAACTATATCTTGGTCATTTTCTGGAAATTCAATATTTCCTTTTATAATATCTTTGTGCTTTATTTTTCTATCTTCTCTTCCTTGCGATTTAAATCTTATTATATATTTTTCACCATTTTTTATCTTATTAACAGCTTCGTCTATTGGAAGTGTTCTATCTTTTGCCCATATTCCATAATAACCTGGTCTTATTTTGGCTGCTTCTTGTTTTTCTCTTATCTTCTCTAATTCTTCTGGTGTACAAAAACATGGATAAGCTAGTCCTCTTTTTATTAATGATTTTGCATAAGCCTGGTATATATCTTTTCTTTGACTTTGTTTGTATGGACCATAGTTTCCTTTTTCCTCAGTTTCAGAAATCATACCTTCATCTGGTTCAATCCCGAAATCTTTTAAACTATTTACTATTTGGGCTGTTCCATTTTCAATTTCTCTTTTTTGGTCTGTATCTTCTATTCTTAATATAAATACACCATTTGATTGTTCTGCTAACTTTTTATCTATTATTCCCCCAAAAAGTCCACCTATATGTACAAAACCTGTTGGACTTGGTGCAAAACGCGTTACCATTGCTCCTTCTACTAAATTTCTTTCTGGATATCTTGTTTCATAATACTCTATTTCCTTTGCATTGGGAAATATTAAATCTGCTAACTCATTATAGTCCATATTGATTAATCATTCCTTTCATTTTTTCTTCATTTTCTTCAAGTTGCTTTATAATTTCAACTTGAGCCTTTACTCTTACTAAATTATGGTCTGGTATATCTTTATTTACTGCATAATAAATATCTCCATTTAAGTAATCTGCCAAAAATCTTGTTGTATTTTCATATGTCATCATCCATCCACCTATAACCAATAAATCTAATTCTTCTTTTGTTATAGTATTTTTCATAATTCCTAAAAAGCCTCTTGTAAATGCTTCAAATCTTTTCATATCTACATATATTTTTGATAAATCTTGCTCGTCCTCTGCTGCCATAGTAATTCCTGTTCTAATTCCTTCTCCAAAGTCGTATACAATTGAACCTGGCATTATTGTGTCTAAATCTATTAAGCATTTATATCTATTTGTATCTTTATCAAATAATATATTGCTAAGCTTTGTATCATTATGTGTTACTCTTAGTGGTATTGTTCCATCTTCTAGTTTACTTGTTATGCAATTTGCTCTAGAAGTTCTTTTTGAATCTGTTAAGAAATCTATATATGGTTTTGCTTTTTCAAAACGCTCTTTTCTTAATTCATTATTCTCTTTACTATTTATTGCATTCATTAATTGGTTAACTCTATTAGGTGTATAATGGAATTTTTCTATTATTTCATATAGTGTTGATGCATCAAATCCATCTAATTCTTTTTGGAAATCACCAACTGCTTTTCCAGCTTCTTCTAATATTTCTAAACTTTCTGTTGATATGTATGTTTTTGTGTTTTCTATAAATTCTTGCATTCTCCAGTTATTATTATATATATAACTTGGATTTTCTCCTTTTGTTTTTATAAAGCTTAAAGTTGTACTATGTCCTTTTTTCTTAATAAATTCTGTTACTTCCTCTATGTTTTTCATAAGTTCTGTAATATTTGGAAATACATTGGTATTTACATATTGTAATATGTACTTTCTAGAGGTATTATATTCTACTAAATATGTTTTATTAATATGTCCACTCTCTATTAATTTTACTTTAACTGGATTTCCTTCAATATTAAATTTTTTTGCTATGTCTAACAATTTCTCTTTTTCCATAAATACACCAATCCTCTCTATATTTTACTATAGCATAATTAACAAGCCACCTATAATACTTAAAACAAAACCTCCTACTTTTAAAGCTAATGTTCCTTCATTTTGGTCACCAAAACTAAATATTTTTTTTGTTATTTGTCTTGCATCATATATACATATTATTCCAATCATTAATATTATTGTTCCAATTATTGCTACAATTTCCATTATTAACATTTCCTTTTCCAATAATTTCTACCTTATGAATTATATCATATATTTTTGCATTTGGGTATATATGTTATGAATTTTTGTAATTTTTTGAGCTATACTAATGTTATTAGTTTTTAAAAAATGGAGGTTATCTTGTGAAAAAAATTTTAGTTATTTTTATTACATCCCTTTTGTTTTTAACAGGTTGTGGTGATAAGTCTGATGATAATTATAATAACCAAAATGAAAGTTATAATACAGAACGTCTATCTAGTTCTAATAAAAGTTCAAATACATCTAATGATGAGCCTAAAGAAGAAGTTTTAGCTACTTTTTCCACTAAAGTATCTCAAAAAGATCCTGATAGGCAAAACAATATAACACTTGCTTGTAATTCTTTAAATGGAATTATCGTCAAATCTGGAGAAACATTTTCTTTTTGTAATACTTTAGGACCTGCTAAACCAGAAGATGGATATGAAAAAGCAGATACTTTTGATTCAGATGGTGATACAATTCAAGCATATGGCGGTGGAAAATGCCAAGTAAGTACAACTTTATATAATGCAGTTCTTATGGTTCCAACTTTGACTGTTGTTGAAAGGCACGAACATAGTGGCCCTGTATATTATGTTCCAGAAGGTATGGATGCTTGTGTAAGTTATGGCTCTTGTGATTTTCAATTTCGCAATGATAATGATTTTGATATAAAGTTATATTTTTCAAATACACCAGATAATATTGATGTAAAAATTGTTAAAAATCCTTCATAATTTTTTAAATTCCTTCATAAGATTAGTAATAATCCAAATTTTATATGGATATTATTTATCGAATGGAGGATTTTATGTTTGATAAGAAAAATCACTTAACATTATTAAAGAAGTTAAATAGCAATCATATTTTTTTAAAATTGCTTTTAGTTTTTGTTATAATATGTTCTTGTTTTACTCCTGTTCTTGCAACAGATAGCGTATATGTTTGGTCTGATATGTCTGCACCAGAGGCGATTACTACATCTGCCTTATTACGGAGATAGAGAGGGAAATTTTTTGAATTTAACTTGTGGAAGTGCTATTTTAATAGAGCAATCTACTGGTACTGTTCTTTATGAACATAACAGCCACGAAAAACTTAGACCTGCAAGTGTTACTAAGGTTATGACAATTTTACTTATTATGGAAGCGGTAGACAATGGTATTATTTCACTTGAAGATAATGTAACTTGTTCAGAAGCGGCAGCATCTATGGGAGGTTCTCAAATTTGGTTAGAACCTAATGAAACTTTAACTGTAAATGAAATGTTAAAAGCAATTTGTGTAGTTTCTGCAAATGACTGCTGTGTTGCCATGGCAGAACATATTGCTGGTAGTCAGGAATTATTTGTTGAACAAATGAATAAACGTGCAAAAGAACTTGGCATGAATGATACAACATTTAAAAATTGTCATGGTTTAGATGAAGATGGGCATGTAACTTCAAGCTATGATATTTCACTTATGTCTCGTGAACTTATTGTAAATCACCCTACTATTACAAATTATACTACTATTTGGATGGATAGTTTAAGAAATGGAGAATCCGAGTTAGTTAATACTAATAAATTGCTTAGAAATTATGAAGGTTGCACAGGTTTAAAAACAGGGTCAACTTCTACTGCTCTATTTAACCTTTCAGCAACAGCTACAAGAGATAATCTTTCTTTAATTGCAGTTATTATGAGAGGAGAAACCTCTGCAATTCGTTTTGCTGAAGCTAAGAAATTACTAGATTATGGTTTTAGTAATTTTGAATATTATAAATACAGCAATAAAGGTGATATTGCCAAAAATATTTTAGTTAATAAAGGTACAACTGAAAGTGTAGAAATTGTTTTTGAAAAAGATGCTGGTAGCTTAATTCCAAAAGGTCAATCTGCTAATATAACAACTACTGTTGTTCTTCCTGAAATTATAGAAGCTCCTATAAATAGTGGCGATAAAGTTGGAGAAGTTGTATTTTCTCTAAATGATGAAACAATTGGAACTGTTAATTTAGTTGCAAATAATACTGTTAAAAAATTAAACTTTGGTAATATGCTTGCACATGTAGTTGAAAGTTGGTTTACATTGTTAAGGTAAATATGTTTGATACTACTCTTTGCTTACACCATATTAAAAGATAACTAGAAAATATCCAGTTATCTTTTTTTGATTTATTTTATACTTTTTTTCATATCCTATAAAATTTGTTTTATTATAGTTTCCTAAAAACATTATTTACATCATTTCTAATATAAATTTCCTTTATACTGTTTCATAACTTCTATGCAACTTTCCCTATCAATCTGTTTCATTTCAATCATACTATTATTTCCTTTTATAAATTCGTAAATATCATTGTCTCTAAATCCTACATTTTCTGCATCTTCTCTAGTACAAGCATAATATACATTTTTTATATTAGCCCATATTATAGCAGATAAACACATTGGACAAGGCTCACATGAAGTGTATAAAGTACAATTAAATAAATCATATGTATTTAAAATCTTGCATGCTTCACGAATTGCAACTATTTCAGCATGTGCAGTTGGATCTTTATCCTTTAGAACTTTATTATTGCCATTTGCAATAATATTTCCTTTATCATCCACTATTACTGCTCCAAATGGACCTCCTTCATTATTAAATATCCCTATTTCAGCATTTTCCTTGGCTTTTTTCATATATTTATTCATAATTATTTTCCTCCTTTAATATTTGTATGAAGTATTATCACTTTTCTTATCTTAACATACATAAATCTAAAACACAAAT
>CANQWH010000021.1 GCA_947627495.1 uncultured Clostridia bacterium | reverse complement strand
AACAACAATAATGGAAGCAATAACAACAATAGCAATAATAACAACAATAATGGAAGCAATAACAACAATAGCAATAATAACAACAATAATGGAAGCAATAACAACAATAGTAATAATAACAACAATAACGGAAGCAATAATAATAACAGCAATAATAATAACAATAATGGAAGCAACAATAACAATTATTGGAGTTGCGGATGTAGTAGATTCAGAAGAAGGTAAAATGTAATAATAATGTAATCAAATTGTAACATAAATGTAATATTACAAATTCCTATTTTATATTGACTTTAATTTATTAATAATATAAAATAGGAATACAATTTAAGAAGGACATTAAATAGCACTAAAGATTTTTTATTCAAGACCTATCAAAGTCTCTTGGTTGTAGTTATGTGGCGTTTCTACAATTTCCCGAAACAAATAATAGGTATTATATTAAGAACAAAAGTTGCAATATAATAGTGGAACAAAAGAAATAAAATTGAAGTAAAACATAGGGGGAGAGATGTGTTATGCAAATTATTAAAAGAGATGGAAGAATAACAGAATTTAATGAAGAAAGAATTATTAAGGCAATTACATTAGCGATGTCTCATACATCAGGAGGTGTAGACATTGATTTAGCTACAAAAATAGCAGATAGTGTACAAAATCAACTAAAGGATAAGATACAAGTATCTGTTTATGAAATACAGGACTTAGTAGAAAAAAAATTAATGGGGTCATCAAGAAAAGAAGTTGCACAAGAATACATTACATACAGATACAATAGAGATGTAGCAAGAAAAGCAAAATCAAAAGATATGTTCCTAGAAATTATAGAAACAAAATCTAATGATGTTACACGTGAAAATGCTAATATGAATGCAGATACACCAGCAGGAATGATGATGAAATTTGCTAGTGAAACAACAAAACCATTTGTTGATGATTTTCTATTATCAAAAGAAGCAAGACAAGCTGTAAAAGATGGTTATATTCATATACATGATAAAGATTACTATCCAACAAAAAGTTTAACATGCTTGCAACATCCATTAGACAAAATTTTAGAAAATGGATTTAGAGCAGGACATGGAAGTTCAAGACCAGCAAAAAGAATCGAAACAGCAAGCATAATTGGTTGTATATCATTAGAAACAGTACAAAATGAAATGCATGGTGGACAAGCAATTCCAGCGTTTGACTATTACCTAGCACCATATGTTAAATTAACATACAAAGAAGAAGTTAAAAAAATAGAAAAAGTAGTAGATAAAGACTTATCACATTTATATGATTATAAAGTTAAAGATTATATAAAAGCTGAAACAAAAGACTTAAAAGGCGATGAGAAGTATGTGCAATTGGCAGTAAATGGTACGGTAGACAGAGTACATCAAGCTATGGAAGCATTTATACATAATATGAACACAATACACTCAAGAGGTGGAAACCAAGTAGTATTTAGTTCAATAAACTATGGAACAGATGATTCTCCTGAAGGAAGATGTATAATAAGAGAAATGTTATTATCAACAGAAAGAGGAGTAGGAAATGGTGAAACTCCAATATTCCCAATACAAATTTGGAAGAAAAAAAGAGGAATAAACTATTTACCAGAAGATAGAAATTATGATTTATATAAAATAGCATGTAGAGTATCTGCAAAGAGATTTTTCCCTAACTTCTTAAATTTGGATGCGTCATTTAATAAACATGAAAAATGGAAAGCAGATGATCCAAAGAGATATTATTATGAAGTTGCTACAATGGGATGTAGAACAAGAGTATTTAGTAATAGACATGGAGAAAACACATCAGTAGGAAGAGGAAATCTATCATTTACAACGGTAAATTTGGTAAAATTAGCAATAGAATCAGCAAAGGAAGCCCAAGCAAATTTAAGAATGTCATTTGAACTTGGAAAAGATAGTGAAAAATATATGACAGAAAAATACAATAAAGAAGTAAAGAAAATATTCTTAAATAAACTAGAAACATACACAGATATTGCGGCAAGACAGTTATATGATAGATATAAATTCCAATGTACTGCGGTAGCAAAACAATTCCCACTATTAATGTCTGGATTATGGCAAGATAGTGAAAAATTACATCCAACAGATAAAGTAGAAGATGTTTTAAAACATGGAACTTTAGGTATAGGATTTATAGGGTTAGCAGAATGTTTAATTGCACTTACAGGAAAACATCATGCAGAATCTGAAAAATCTCAAAAATTAGGATTAGAAATAATAACACAGATGAAAGAAGCATGTGATAGATATTCTGAAAGATATGACTTAAACTATTCATTACTTGCTACACCAGCAGAAGGACTATCTGGAAGATTTACAAAAATGGACAGAAAAGAATTTGGAACAATAATAGGAGTAACGGATAGAGATTATTATACAAATAGTAATCACGTTCCAGTATGGTATAAATGCACAGCAGAGCAAAAAGCAAAAATTGAAGCACCATATCATAAATTAACACTTGGTGGACACATTTTCTACATAGAATTAGATGGAGATGCAACACATAATCCAGAAACAGTTGAGGCAGTAGTTGATTTAATGGATAAATACGATATGGGGTATGGTTCAATAAACCACACAAGATCAAGATGTTTAGATTGTGGATTTGAAAATGCAGATGCAAATTTAAAAGAATGTCCAATATGCCATAGCGATAATATAGATACAATTCAGAGAATAACAGGATACTTAGTAGGAACAACATCTCGTTGGAACAAAGGAAAATTAGCAGAATTACATGATAGGGTCACACATACCTAACAAAAGAAGTGTAAAGAATAGAACAAACTATTCTTTACACTATTATATATAATAAATTAAAACGAGGGGACTGAAGATAAATGAAGATAGCTGGATTTTATGATGAAAGTATTTCAAATGGTGAGGGCTGGAGAGCAGTATTATTTGTAAGTGGATGCCCGCATCATTGCCCTGGTTGTCATAATCAAGAAGCACAAGATTTTAATTATGGAAAAGAATTTAATGAGCAGGAGATACTAGATAAAATAAAGGAAAATTCAATTCTAAAAGGAATAACAATAAGTGGTGGAGAACCATTATGTAAAGAAAATATAAACGAAGTACATAAATTTATACAAGATGTAAAAGCAATAAGACCAAACTTTAATGTATGGTGTTATTCTGGATATACTTTAGATGAATTATTATCAAGAAATGATGAGGCTACAAATAAATGTCTTAAAGATATAGATATATTAGTTGATGGAGAATTTATACAAGATAAAAAAGATCCAACATTGAAATTTAGAGGTTCATCAAATCAGAGAATATTAGATGTAAAAAATAGTTTAAAAGCACATCAGTTTATAGAATATAAAATTTAATTTGTTTTTAATGTTAATTTAATATATGTTTTATACAATATGTCAAAAAAAGAAAGGATTGTTATTATGGGAGAAAAACAAGAAAACAAAAATCAAATTATTACAAAAGAAAGGATTATACCAGCAGTTATTGGACTAGTTATAGGTATAATATTAACCTGCTTAGTGGGATTCTTTATGGATTATTTTGCAAAATCAACAGGAATTGCAAAATTGAAATACGGAGATGAGGCAATAGCTTCAATTGCTGGGAAATCAATTTCAACAGAAACAATTTATAATAGAGCAAAATTATCAAATGGATTAAATTATTTAATAAACGAAGTAGATAAAATAATATTTAATGATATGTATCAACTAACAGAAAAGGAAATTGAGCAAGCCAAGGAGCAAGCAGACTATTATATCCAGTCTTATGAAAGTATGGGATATACACAAGAAATTTTTTTTAGTAATTATGGGTTTGCAGACTATGATGATTTTTTAGAAGACATAAAATTAACTTTATTAACAAATAAATATATTTATAACTTTCTAGAAGGAAAATTAGAAGAAGGTGCCGTAGAAAAATACTATAATGAAAATAAGGATACAATTGAAACTTATGATTCAGAACATATTTTAGTAAGAACTTCAGATACAGTAACAGATGAACAAGCATTAGCCCTTGCAAATGAAATAATTGGAAAATTAAATGAAGGCAAAACGTTTAATGATATAGTAGAAGAATATGGTGATAGAATTGTACACGAAGAATTGGGATATCAAGGGAAAACAGCAAGTTTAGAACAACCATATATAGATGAATTAGTTGCTTTGGAAGATGGTGCGTATAGTCAAACACCAGTAAAAACGTCTTATGGTTATCATATAGTTCATAGACTAGCAACAGCAACATTTGAAGATTTAAAAAATAGTATAATAGAAACTCTATCACAAGAATTATTAGAAGCAGACACAAATTTAACAGATAAGGCACTTGTAGAATTAAGAGATGAGAAAAAGTTAAATATCTTAGACGAAGATTTAAAAAATGCATATGAAAACTATAAAAACACATTATACGAAGTTCAAGTACAAGAGTAATAGTTAAATTAAAAACAGAATTTAAAATTAGAATAAAAATAAAAGGTGTAAAAAAATGTTACATTAATCTAATACACAAAACTTACTCTTTTGGTTTTTAGTATTGACAACGCCATTAAAAACAATTAAAATAAAAATAGAGCATATCGAACAGTCGCGTGTAAAATTCGCAAGGATTTACATGAGGAAAGTCCGGGCTCCATAGAGCAAAGATGCTGGATAACGTCCAGTGAGGGTGACCTCAAGGAAAGTGCAACAGAAAATAACAGCCTGCTAAAAGTTAGAAATTAGGGATTAGACTTTATTTCAAAATTCTTATATTCTAACCTCTAATTTCTAACTTTTAGTACGGTAACGGTGAAAAGGTGAGGTAAGAGCTTACCGCTAGTATGGTGACATACTTAGGTCAATGTAAACCCCATCTGGAGCAACACCTAAAAAGAAGGCTAAGGCTGCTCGCCATCTTCTGAAGTGGTGGCTTGAGATATATAGTAATATATATTCTAGATAAATGACTGTTCAAGACAGAACCCGGCTTATAGATATGCTCCAAAATGAAAAATATCATACTAATAAAACTATAATTTATAAAAATTATAGTTTTTAATTATAGAATTTAACAATATTTTAATATAAAAAGCTATTATTTACCAGAAAGAAGGTAATTGTTGTGAAGGTATTAATTATTGAAGATGAAAAAGTTTTATCAGATACAATTAAACAATGTATATGTAAAGAATTCCAAACAGAACAGGCATATGATGGATATGAAGGATATACTTATGGAAAACAAAATATATATGATGCAATAATTTTAGATTTAATGCTACCAGAAATGTCTGGATATGATGTGTTATTAAAATTAAGAGAGGATAAAGTCTATACTCCCGTATTAATTTTAACTGCTAAAGATTCTGTATCAGATAAAGTAAAAGGTTTTAGATATGGCGCAGATGATTATTTAGTAAAACCATTTGAAGTTGAAGAGTTAATAGCAAGATTACACGCAATAATAAGAAGAGCAAAAGGTAATTATCAAGATGAATTATTAGAATTTAAAGAATTAAAAATAAATTCGCAAAAACACAATATAACAATAAATGGAGAAGAAGTATTTCTTCAAGGAAAGCAATTTGATATATTAGAATATTTAGTGATATCTAAAGATAAGATATTAACAAAAGAGCAAATCTTTGATAAAGTATGGAGTTTTAACTCATTTACAACTACAAATGTAGTAGAGGTATATACAAGTGAACTTAGAAAAACTCTAAAAAAATATGGATATGATAAGTATATAAAAACAATTAGAGGAGTAGGATATATGTTATCTGAAAAATAATTTCATATTATATTGAAAAAAAAGCAAAAATGTAATAAAATACTTAAGGTGAAATTTATTTTCATCTTATAAAGGTTTATGGGTAATAACCTTAGTTAAAAACTCAAATATATTATGCAAGGAATGATATTTGATATGAAATTATTATTGAAAAATGCTCAAGTTTTTATAGACAAAGAATTTAAAAAAAGTGATATTAGTATTGAAAATGAAAAAATTGCAAACATTGCCCCTGTTATTTCAGAGCAAGGGTTTGATGCTGTTTACGATTTGAATAATTTATATATTTTTCCAGGTCTTATAGATGTTCATACTCATCTAAGAGAGCCTGGTTTTTTATATAAAGAAACAATTGAAACAGGAAGTATGGCAGGAGCAAGAGGAGGTTATACAAGTATATGTGCAATGCCAAACTTAAAACCAACTCCAGATACAATACAAAATTTAAAATTAGAATTAGATGCAATAAAAAATACTGCAAAAATTAATGTGTATCCTTATGGTACAATTACAAAAGGAGAAGAAGGAAAAGAATTATCAGACTTAGAAGAAATGGCAGAAAAAGTAGTTGGATTTTCTGATGATGGAAAAGGCGTGCAAAATGAAGAAATAATGCTTGAAGCAATGAAGAAAGTAAAACAATTAGGAAAATTAATAGCAGCACATTGTGAAGATAATTCACTTTTAGATGGAGGATATATTCATAAAGGAGAATATGCAAAATTACATAATCATAGAGGAATATGTTCAGAAAGTGAATGGAAACCAATTAAAAGAGATATAGAATTAGTAAGAAAAACTGGGTGTAGATATCATGTATGCCATATATCAACAAAAGAAAGTGTAGAATTAATAAGAAAAGCCAAAAAAGAGGGCTTACCAGTAACTTGTGAAACTGCTCCACACTATCTAGTATTAGATGATATGTGTTTACAAGAAGATGGAAGATTTAAAATGAATCCACCAATAAGGTCTAAAGAAGATAGACAAGCATTAATAGAGGGTTTAAAAGATGGAACAATAGATGTTATTGCAACAGACCATGCACCACATTCAAAGGAAGAAAAAAGCAAAGGATTAGAAAAAAGTTTAATGGGTGTTGTAGGGTTAGAAGTTTCTTTCCCAGTATTATATACAAACCTTGTAAAACCAGGAATAATTACATTAGAAAAATTAATAGAATTAATGAATACAAATGCCAGAAAGATATTTGGTATAGGTACAGAAATAAAGATAGGAGAAAAAGCTGATATATCAGTGTTTAACTTAAATGAAGAATATAATATTGATTCAAATACTTTTCTTTCAAAAGGCAGAAGTACTCCTTTTGATGGGGCAAGAGTTTGTGGTAAGTGCATTATGACTTTTGTTTCTGGCAACCTTGTATGGAACGCAAAATAAGCTACGTCTTGCGTCGTTAATTTTTCAATAAAAGTCTCTAACGGAAAAAAAGTCCGCCAAATCTCGCCCAAAGTTATATATTTATTTTAAATTGAACCCACGAGGGCGATTGCCTTCGATGCTTTTCGGTGGTCTTCAATTTTTAATAAATATATAACTCCTGCGTTTGGCTAATTTTATATAATTAAACAATAAAAGAAAGGTAGGATTATAATGTATAAGAAAAATAAGTATACAGTTAGAAGTAATAAGCAAATTGCAAATTTAGTTTATGAGATGGTTTTGGAGGGTGATACTTCATATATAACAAAACCGGGACAGTTTATAAACATTGAAATTGATAAATTTTATTTAAGAAGACCAATTTCAATATGTACTTATGATGAAAGTACAATAACTATAATATATAAAGTAGTTGGTGAAGGTACAGAGGTTTTAAGTAATTTAAAAGAAGGAACTATTTTAGATATATTAACAGGTTTAGGGAATGGATTTGATACTAGAAGGAGTAAAGAAAGGCCATTACTTATAGGCGGAGGTGTAGGAACTCCACCAATGTATGGTTTATGCAAAGCTTTAATAAAAGAAGGAAAAAAACCTGTTGTTGTTCTAGGTTTCAACTCTAAAAGCGATGTATTTTATGAAAAAGAATTTAAAGATTTAGGAGTAGAAGTATATATTTCAACAGTGGATGGAAGCTATGGTACAAAAGGATTTGTAACTGATATAATAAGAACTTTAAATGGTTATGATTTTTACTATACTTGCGGACCAATGAATATGTTAAAAGCAGTTTATGAATTAATTGAAACTAGCGGAGAACTAAGTTTAGAAGAAAGAATGGGTTGTGGAATAGGAGCATGTATGGGTTGCACAATAAATACGAAAAATGGTCCAAGAAGGGTTTGCTACAATGGTCCAGTATTTAAAAAGGAGGAATTAGTGTGGTAGATTTATCTGTAACTTTAAGCAATGTAAAATTAGATAATCCAATAATTCCAGCTAGTGGAACTTTTGGATATGGGATGGAATTTAAAGATTTTTATGATATAAATATATTAGGCTCTTTTTCTATGAAAGGAACAACAAAAGAAGAGAGATTTGGAAATCCAACTCCAAGAATAGCAGAGTGTACAGCAGGATTAATAAATTCGGTCGGATTGCAAAATCCTGGAATAGATTTTGTAGTAGAAAAGCAATTTCCTTTGATGAAAAAATATTTTAATAAACCTATTATAGCAAATATAAGTGGTTTTTCAATAGATGAATATAAATATTGTGCTGAAAAAGTAGATAAAGAGGAACAAGTGGGAATAATAGAAATAAACATAAGTTGCCCTAATGTACATAATGGTGGAATGAGTTTTGGAACAGAGGCAAAATCAGCAATGGAAGTAACAAAAGCAGTAAAATCTGTAACCACAAAGCCAGTATATATGAAATTAACTCCAAATGTTACAAATATAGTAGACATAGCAAAAGCATGTGAAGATGGAGGAGCAGACGGAATAAGTATGATAAATACTTTATTAGGAATGAGAATAGATTTAAAAACAAGAAAGCCAATAATAGCAAATAAAATGGGAGGATTTTCAGGACCAGCAATATTCCCAGTAGCGTTAAGAATGGTTTATCAAGTGTATGAAGCAGTAAAAATACCAATCATAGGAATGGGTGGAATATCTACTGCAAAAGATGTAATAGAAATGATGCTTGCAGGAGCAACAGCGGTGGAAGTAGGAAGTGCAAACCTAAAAAATCCTTATGTTTGTAAAGAAATAATAGAAGCATTGCCAAGTGAAATGGAAAAATATAAAATAGATAGCTTAAAAGAAATAATAGGAAAAGCACATTAATTTTAATGTAAATGTAAATTTAAAATTGTTGTCAATGGAGATTTAAGATTATGAACATAACTATTTTATGACAATACAAATACTAATAATCTTAAACCTTTATTGACATTTTTTTCAGTATGAAAAAGTAAAATAAATCTACAAAATCCGACAAAAGTATGTTATAATATACTAGTGCTAAGAATAACACACAATAAAATAAGAATTTAGTTATATCTAATAGCATATATACTATTAGATATATAAGCATAAACGAAAAAATTAAAATATACAAATTGTTTACATCATGGAAAGGAATGAGAATAAAGATGAGAGACATTATTCATGTAGGTATAGACGTTGGTTCAACTACTGTAAAAATAGTAGTTATGAATGATAAATTAGAAGTTTTATATACAACATATAAAAGACATTTTTCAGATACAAAAAATACTGTATGTAATTGTTTAGAAGAACTAACACAAAAATTTTCAGAATATGATATGACAATAGCATTAACTGGTTCAGGTGCACTTTCAGTTTCTGAATTTTTGGGACTTCCTTTCATACAGGAAGTAGTTGCATGCAAAAGAACAGTTGAAAAATATATTCCACAAACTGATGTTGTAATAGAGTTAGGTGGAGAAGATGCAAAAATAATATACTTTGGAAAATCAATAGAACAAAGAATGAATGGAACATGTGCAGGAGGAACTGGTGCATTTTTAGACCAAATGGCGACACTATTAAATACAACAACCCCAGGATTAAATGAACTCGCAAAAGACTATAATACAATTTATCCTATTGCTTCAAGATGTGGAGTTTTTGCAAAAACAGATATACAACCATTATTAAATGAAGGAGCAGCAAAAGAAGATATTGCAGCTTCCATCTTTCAAGCTGTTGTAAATCAAACAATAAGTGGTTTAGCCTGTGGAAGACCAATAAGAGGTAAGGTCGCTTTCTTAGGAGGTCCATTAAGCTATTTATCAGAACTTAGAAAAAGATTTATAGAAACTCTAAATTTACAAAAAGATGAAATTATCATTCCAGAAGATGCACATTTACTTGTTGCAAAAGGAGCAACATTAGATTCTATTAATTATAAACCAACATCTGTAGAAAAATTAAAAAGTAAAATAGAATTATTAAAAAATTATCATGATACATCATCAGAATCTTTAAAACCATTATTTACAATAGAGAGTGAATATCAGGAATTTAAAGAAAGACATGCTAAACATAATGTTCCCAAAAAAGACTTAAAAAGTTTTTCTGGTGATTGCTTCTTAGGAATAGATGCAGGTTCAACAACAAGCAAATTAGTATTAATAGATAATGAAGCAAACTTACTATATTCTTCATATAAAAATAATGAAGGGAAACCTCTGCAAACAGTAATAGAAATGTTAAAGGAATTATATAGTGTATTACCCAAAAAAGCAGTAATTAGATATGCTGGTTCAACAGGATATGGAGAAAAATTAATGCAAACAGCATTTAATTTAGAAATTGGAGAAATTGAAACCATTGCACATTATACAGCTGCTAAGAAATTTATGCCAAATGCTACAAGTATTGTAGATATTGGCGGACAGGATATGAAATACATAAAGATAAAAAATGGAGCAGTAGATAACATAATGTTAAATGAAGCATGTTCATCAGGCTGTGGTTCATTTATAGAAACATTTGCAAAGAGTTTAAATTTAAAGTTACAAGAATTTGTAGAAGAAGCTATAAAAGCCAATAGACCAGTAGACTTGGGTTCACGTTGTACTGTATTTATGAATTCAAAAATTAAACAAGCTCAAAAAGAAGGATACAGTGTAGGAGATATATCAGCAGGACTTTCTTATTCAGTTATAAAAAATGCTATTCAAAAGGTTATGAAAATAAGAGATGTTGCAACTTTAGGAGATTATATAGTAGTTCAAGGTGGAACTTTTTATAATGATGCTGTTTTAAGAGCATTTGAACTAATAGTTGGAAAAAATGTAATAAGACCAGATATTGCAGGACTTATGGGAGCTTATGGAATTGCTTGCTTGGCAAAAGAAGAATTTGATTTGAATAATGATAAAAAATATGTTTCAAGAATATGTAAAAGTGAAGACCTAGATAGTCTAAATGTAACAGTAGTACATACAAGATGCCATGGATGTGAAAATAATTGCCTACTTACAATAAATGAATTCTCTAATGGAAAGAAATTCATATCTGGAAATAGATGTGAAAGAGGAGCAGGAATAGAAAAAAGCAAAACACAAATTCCTAATTTATATAAATACAAGTATCAAAGATTATTTCAATATAAACCATTAGAAGAAGAAAAGGCAAAAAGAGGAACAATTGGAATTCCAAGAGTATTAAATATGTATGAAGATTATCCATTCTGGTTTACATTATTTACAAACTTAGGCTTCAGAGTTATCTTATCAGAAAAAAGTGATAGAAAAACTTATGAAAAAGGAATGGAATCAATGCCATCTGAATCTGTATGTTATCCTGCGAAATTAAGTCACGGACATATAATAAGTTTAATAAATGCAGGAATAAAAACAATTTTTTATCCTTGTATGATGTATTCAAGACAAGAAGATGTAGAAGCAAATAACAAATATAACTGCCCAATAGTAGTATCATATTCAGAGGTTCTAAAGAATAATGTTGAGGAATTAAACACAGAAGGAGTAAAATTCATAAATCCATTCTTACCATTTGAAAAAAACGCTTTAGCTAAAAGATTACATGAATTAGATGAATTTAAAGAATATAACTTTACAAAAAAAGAAATAAAAGAAGCAATAGAGAAAGCAGAACAAGAATATCAAGCTTACAAAGCAGATGTTAGAAAAAAAGGTGAAGAAACGCTAGCGTATATAAAGAATAATCATATAAAAGGAATAGTTTTAGCAGGAAGACCTTATCATGTAGACCCAGAAATTAATCATGGAATAGATACAATGATAACTTCATTAGGTTTATGTGTATTATCTGAAGATAGTATAGCACATCTATCAACAGTTAAAAGACCTATAAGAGTAGTTGACCAATGGGTATTTCATTCAAGATTATATAGAGCAGCTGATGTAGTGGGAAATCAAAAAGACTTAGAGTTGGTACAGTTAAACTCATTTGGTTGTGGAGTAGATGCAGTAACAACAGACCAAGTAGAAGAAATACTTGCAAGCTTTGGAAAAATGTATACCTTAATAAAAATAGATGAAGTAAATAATTTAGGAGCTATAAGAATACGTATTCGTTCACTAATTGCAAGTATGAATAAAAGGTCTAAGATTACACCACAATGTGTGGGTAAATATGAAATACAAAAAGTTGAATTTACAAAAGAAATGAAAAAGGATTATACAATACTTGTTCCACAAATGGCACCAATACATTTTGAAATTTTTGAAAGTGTTTTACAATCAGAAGGATATAAAGTAAAACTTTTAAGAGAATGTACGCCACATACAGTAGAAACAGGTTTAAAATATGTAAATAATGATGCATGTTATCCTTCAATATTAACAATAGGTCAATTAATGGAAGAAGTTGAATCAGGAGAGTATGATACAAATAAACTAGCTCTAATGATGTCTCAAACAGGTGGAGGATGTAGAGCAACAAATTACATAGGATTCATAAGGAAGGCTCTAAGAGATGCAGGTTATCCAAACATACCAGTAATTTCATTTAACTTTGTAGGATTAGAAAAAAATGAAGGATTTAAGATTACATTAAGTCTAGTTAGAAAACTTATAAAAGCAGTAATTTACGGAGACTTATTACAAAAATTATTATATAAAAATAAAGCATATGAAATAAATAAAGGAGAAACAGAAAAACTATTTGAAAAATGGTTATTAAAATGTAAAGAATTATCTGTTAATGCCAATATTAAAGAATTTAATAAAAGTTTATATGAGATGGTAGAAGATTTTGAAAAAATAGAATTAGATACATCAAAAGAAAAACCAAAAGTAGGAATAGTAGGTGAAATTTTAATTAAGTATCATCCATTTGGAAACAATTATGTAAACGACTTGCTAGATAAAGAGGGAGCAGAAGTTGTAATGCCAGACCTAATGGGGTTTGTAAAATACGTTATAATGAATGGTGTAGTAAAACAAAGATTATTAGGAGGAGCAAAATTCTCTGCCAAAGCATATGGATGGGCATTAAAAGTTGTAAATAACATTGAAAAAGATTATAAAAAAGCATTAGAAAATTCTAAAAAGGGATATTTACCACCATGTAATATAGAGGAATTAGTAGAAAAAGTAGAAGATATATTATCTCCAGGGAACCAAACAGGAGAAGGCTGGATATTAACAGCTGAAATGCTTGAATTTATGCAAAATGGAATATCAAATATAGTTTGTTTGCAACCATTTGCATGCTTACCTAACCATGTAGTTGGAAAAGGTGTAATAAAAACAATAAGAAATAAATATCCAGAAGCAAATATAGCTCCAATAGATTATGATCCAGGTGCAAGTGAAAGCAACCAGATAAACAGAATAAAACTTTTAATAACAATAGCAAAAGATAATATAAGAGCAAAAGAAAACAGAGAACAAATAATAAAACAAGAAAATGAAGAGGAAAAAATTTCCAAAAAAGTTGAAAATGTTTGAAAATAATGGTAAAATATTAATGGTATGCTTTAGTTATATTATAATAACTTATGGTTTGCACATTATAGCAAGTACGATGACTATGTTAAAAATTATTTAATTAAAATAGGAGGTAAAATGGAGAAGGGTAAATTTTTGGAAAAGATAAAATTTGATCCTAATGGTTTATTAAATCCATCAGTATGTAATGGAGAAAACTTTTTTACTAATATTTTAATAGAATTAGGAGTAAGTAAAGATATTGTAAAAAATCCTGATGCAATAGAAATACTAAAAGAATCAATGATTGACATACTTGAGCAAAAAAGGGGAATTGATATATTAGATTTCTATGAAAATCCTACACCAGAACAGATTGCTGAAGTTATAGAGACAATTAATACAAGTGGTATATTAAGCAATGAAGAAAGACAAACTGAATATTCGAGTGATTCTTTATATGAGCCAAAAGATTATATAAGATTAAGTGTTGATAGAGAAACAGGTAATGTAATAATACAACATATTGATATGAGTTATAGAGATGCTCCAATAGGGTCTGCTAGATTTATGCAAATAAGTATATCTTCTAATGGAGATGGTAATATAACAAGAACAACAGAAAATAGTAATATTAATCTTAGAAGCAAACAAGAAAATTTAGATGGAAATAAAACAACTATATATAATAGTAATGGAATTGAAATGGAAAGTCTAATTAATATTTATAAACAAAAAGGTGAAAACAGTATTCTTACTAGAAATTTTAATAGTAGAAGAAATAGTCAATACCCTTTTATAGCAGAATTTACAGATATGATAAGTGGTAGCAACAAATATTATATTATTAATTGGAAAAGATTAGAAACATTAAATTTACAAAGTAAAAAAGTTCAAAATTCAAGTGGAAAAGATGATATAGAATACTTAATATTTGATACATTGGATGATGCAATAAAATACTATAAAGGAAATAAAAAAGAAATAGATGAAAAATTAGCTGATTATGTTAGTAACAGAGACAATAAAATTTTGAATGGAAATTATAAATTAATAAAAGATGGTTCTGAAAAGTTAATAAAAGCAGGTGTTGAAAGGTTATTAGAAGATGCAGGATTTATATCACGAAGTAAGTTGCCAGAATAATATATAAATTTTAATAGAAATAATAATAGTGAGTGTATTTATACATTCACTATTTGTTAACTTTAGAGAAAATCCCCTGCTATGTGAAGTGGGTTAATTATGTAAAACAAAGAGGTTCCCTAAGTACCCACCCACAATCTTTTATTGTGATGGTGGGTAGGGGTTACAATTCACAACTATTATTAAAAAATCCGCCAAATCTCGTCGGAGCTTTCATATTTTTTTCTTAAGAAAAAATCAAAATGGCTACGAGGGTAATCCGTGAGCAGCAGGCTGTTTGATTATTTTCTTTCGAAAAAAATATGAAACTCCTGCGTTTGGCTACTTTGTACATATAATTAGCTGTGAATTGTAACGCAAAATGTTACAAATATTACAAATATATTAAATTTATGTTACAAATGCCAAAATTCATTTACAGCCAAATAAAAAAATGTTAAAATAAAGGAAAAGTTAAGAAAAAAAGTTTGTAGCAATAAATAATATTTTAAAATATAAACGTTGTTTTATGCTGCAAATGGGGAAAATAAGGAGGAAAAAATGGCTAAAACCCTTGTGGCTGTAGAGAGAGAGAGAGAGAGAGAGCATATCTTTACAAAACAATAGAATTTGCTTACTTGATTACACACATGAATTAGGTTCAAAAGATAAATTTAATGGAAAAATACAAGAACAAGGCTATAATTTAAAGAATGTAGCTCGTATTTTGTTATGTTCAAAATACGAGTCATGTAAAAGAACAAATAAATTATATATATTATACAAGCAAATAAAAGTTGATGTACTAAAAGTACGAAGAAAAGCATTGCAGTTAGAATATGAAAACTGTAATGATACTTCGTAAGTTATTAGTATGTCAACTTTTTGTTGCATATAAAATTTAATATTGTTCAGATTAAGTACTAAAAAGTCCGCCAAATCTCGTCGGAGTTATATATTTATTACAAATTGAACCCACGAGGGCGATTGCCTTCGATGTTTTTCGGGGGTCTTCAATTTGTAATAAATATATAACTCCTGCGTTTGGCTACTTTGGAGAATTAATTGAATTGTAACAAGAAAAAGAAGTAGCACAAAATAAAAAATAATCTATTAGAGAAATAAAAGATAGGTTATAAAACAAAAAAATAAAGAGAGAAAGAAGGAGATAATATGAGAGGAAAACAAGAAAGAGGCATAACATTGATTGCGTTAATAATTACAATAATAGTAATGTTAATATTAATAACCGTAACAGTAACATCAGCAGTAAATGGAGGAATATTTAAAAAAGCAGGAGAAGCAGTAAGTAAAACAAGAGATAGCATGAAAAACGAACAAGATGGAATAAATGAATTATTAGCAGAAATGGAAAAACTAGGAAACTGGAAAGACACACCACCAGCAGAGGCTATACCAGATGAAAAAGAACCAGTAATAGACGAAATAAAAATAACAGACAAAACAAGTGAAAGTATAACAATAGAAGTAGAAACAACAGATACACAAGAAGCAACATATAAATATTATTTAAATGAAGAAGAAAATGGAGAAGAAACAGAAGAAAGTAGTCATGAATATACAGATTTACAAGGAGGAAAAGAATACACATTAAAAGTGGAAGTAACAAACAAGGGAGGAAAATCAGCAACGGATAGTATAAAAGGGATAACAATGGCATCAATCGGCACATATACAGAGGTAACAACGGAATATAAAGATAAAGAAGAAAATACGGCAATAATACCATCAGGATTTAAGGTATCAACAAATCCGGATGAACAAACAATAGATGATGGATTAGTAATACAAGATGAAGAAGGAAACGAATTCGTGTGGATACCAGTAGATAATATGGATAGTTTTAAGAGGACAGAATGGAAAAATAATGCAAGAAGTACAGATTTAACTTCAAGCAGTGATTATACCGAACCATATGCAAGTGGATATCCAACAGAAAAAGATGATTATGATGCAATGAAACAAAGTGTACAAACTAATAAAGGATTTTATATAGGAAGATATGAAGCAGGAAGCCAAGATAGTAGCGGAAATCCAAAGCCAAGAACGAATACAGCAAATGGAGATTCAGGGAAAGTAGTAGTAAAAAAAGACCAGTACCCATATAATTATGTAGGCTGGGGAAGTGCAATGAATGAAGTAGAAAAAGAAGTAAAAGATGCTGGAAATAATCAAGGACATGGGGCAGTATATTTAAGCAAACATTTCTATGACGGAAAGAAAGTAGGAGTTGAACCAACATTAACATACGGAGTACAATGGGATGCGGTATTGTATTTCATAAAAGATAACAGCCACAATGTAACAGGTAGTACAAGCTGGGGAAATTATGAGGATAACACATACACCACAACCGAAACTTCAAGCTATTCAACGGATTATGGAGCTAGTTGGACAAAACGGTACCTACACTAAATCTAGTTCTTCCTCAGTTCTGCTAACAACGGGGGCTAGCGATTCATTTAAAGCAAAAAACTTGTTCGATATTGCTGGAAATGTATTCGAAGGGACTAACGAGGGTTACTCTACAACCAACCGCGTGGATAGGGGTGGGAGTTGCGGCTACGGAGGTTCTCGCTTTCCAGCATCATACCGTGGCGTCGTCCGAGTGAACGGTTGCGGCTACAACCTCGGGTTCCGTGTGGCACTTTATATCAAAAACTTCTAGTTTTTACATATCGTGTCAAGATAAATGTATAAATTGTAAATAGTAAAATAATATGTAGGAAAATGGCAAAGAAAAATGTCGTTTTTCCTACATATTTTTTTGCCCAAAAAATAAAAAAAATCTTGACATTTACAAAAAATAATGTATGCACTATTTTTAAGTGCAAAAAAGGAGGAAAAAATGAATCAATTAACACTAACAGAGTGTTCAAAAAGGAAACTTGATCAAACATATCTTGTAGTATATGCAATAAAGAATGAAATAAATATAAAAAAAGGTGATTACATAGAAAAAAGTGACGTTTATACTTTAATTGGTATTGATATTGAGGGCTATAGACAATTTATTAATATATATCAAGACAGAATAAATAATAATCGTTTTTGGCTAGACTGCTTTGAAAGCTTAAAAAGTAGAGGATTAAAAAATATATTATTTCTATCTGTAGATGATAACAAAAATATGAAAAGAACTGCTAAAATAGCTTTTCCTGAAATAATCTTTGTGGATTCTCTTACACAATTTCATCTTTTTTTGATTTTATAATGAAAAAAATGGAAAAAAATGTTATAATAAATTAAAAATTTACACACAATAGGATATATATATTATATGAACATTGAAGAAGCAAAAAGAGTTAATAGATTGTCATGCTGAATGTGATTATTTAGATTTTAAAGAAGAAAATTATCATAAAGATAACAAGACTGAGTTGGTAAAAGATTTAATTGCACTAGCAAATTCGCATAGTACAAGAAATAAATATATAATCATAGGAATAAAGGAAGAAAACAATATATGTGAAGAGATATTAGAAATAGATAATGAATATGCAAGGGATGAAGCAAAATTTCAACAAATAATAAAAACTTATATAAAAGAGGACTTGATGGTTGAATATAAGATAATAAATATTGAGGGAAAAGATTTACTTATTATAAAAATTCCAGCAACAAATAATTCAAATAGACCATTTATGGTAAAAACACAAATTAAATATTTAAAAGAAAATGAAATTTATATAAGAAAAGGAAGTTCAACAGCTTTAGTTAATAAAAGAGATTTGGAATATATGTTCAAGGAAAAAATAAATGCAAATGGGGGAATTATATATATTGGTAAAGATGATAAAGGAAAAGTTGTAGGTATAAATAATGCTGTTAAACTTGTAAAAGAAATTCCAAATAAAATAAAAGATACAATGGGAATTATACCAGAAGTAAAAGTAGAAGAAGAAAATGATTTACTATATTTGGTTATAAAAGTAGACAGCTATCCAATGCCTATAAGTTGTCAAGGAAAGTTTTATTTAAGAAGTGGAAGTAATAATCATGAAGTTACAGGTAGCGAACTTGATAAATTTATGTTAGATAGAGTAGGAAAAAGATGGGAAGATTTGCCAGTTAAGAATGCGACTCTTGAGGATTTAAGTGAAGAAGCTTTTAAAGTATTTAAAGAGAAGGCTGTAAAAAGTGGAAGATTAAAGGTTGAAGATGTTGAAATTGATAATGAAACATTGCTTAAAAATTTAGGATTATATGATGGGAATTATTTAAATAAGGCTGCGATATTGTTATTTGGCAAAGATCCAAACAAATGGATTGTGGGGTCATATATAAAAATTGGTTTCTTTGAAGAGAATGATGCTGATTTAAGATATCAAGATGAAATACAAGGAGCTTTAATTTTACAAATAGATAAGTCAATTGATTTAATATATCTTAAATATTTGAAAGCACTTATACATTATGAAGGAGTACAAAGAATAGAAGAGTATATGTTTCCTCGTGAACGGATTTAGAGAAATCCTATTAAATAGTATTAATCATAAACAATATGAAGAAAGTAATCCAGTACAAATAAGTATTTATGATGATAAAATTTATGTATGGAATGATGGAAAGTTTCCGGAAGAATTAGCTTCACAAAATTTATTTGAAAAGCATTATTCGAAACCATATAATCCATTAATTGCACAAACATTTTTTAAGGCAGGATTTATAGAATCTTGGGGAAGAGGTTTTGAAAAGATAAAAAAGGAATGTGAACAATATAATACACCAATACCAGAAATAGAGATAAAACAAAGTGGAGTAATGATAAAATGTAATCCTTCAAAAACTTATATGGAACTATTAAACAAAATGAAGGGTAAAAATGTCCAAATAAATGTCCATAAAAATGTCCAAATAAATGACTATGAAAAATTAAGCAAAATTGAAAAATTGATATTAGAAATTATATTAGAAAGCCCAGAAATTACACAGGTTAATATAGCAACAAAATTGGATAAAGCACCTAAAACAATACAAAGAGGAATAGCATCATTAAAAGAAAAAGAAATAATAGAAAGGATTGGTTCAAACAAAAAAGGCTATTGGAAAGTGGTGAATTAAAAATTAAAATTCCAAACGTGTCTGGAATTTTTGCTACACTGTTGCAAAAATTGAATAAAAGGTAAAGATTCTAATTGTGCAACTGCTGTTGCACAATTAGAAAATATATTATCCAATAGTATTTTTAAGTCAAGAAAAACAATACTGTTTTTGTACTAATAAAACTATAAGTGAACTTTTTAATATATCAGTAACACAAGTATCAAAGCTAGTAAATTCATTGAAAGATAAAGGCTATATAAACATTGAAATAGTTTATAAAGAGAATAGTAAAGAAGTAGATGTGAGGAAGTTAATACCTATTGAAGAAAAGTTAAGGATAATAAATATAAAAATAATAATAAAATATAGATCTTGGGCACTCTGGTGTGTACATTTTTTAGATCGTGTCGAGATAATTTTATAAAATATTTAGAAGTGGTATAGTAGACATAAAACTATACTACTTCTTTTATTGTAAAACAAAGAGGTTCCCTAAGTACCCACCCACAATCTTTTATTGTGATGGTGGGTAGGGGTTACAATTCACAGATAATTATATGTACAAAGTAGCCAAACGCAGGAGTTTCATATTTTTTTCGAAAGAAAATAATCAAACAGCCTGCTGCT